>JBIKSZ010000019.1:0-25750 GCA_044348345.1 Roseomonas sp.
GGCGTTGGCCTCGGCATCGGGAACATCTTCTCGTCGCTGATCACCTCCGTCGCCCGCAACCCGGCCGCCCGCGACGCCGTCTTCCCGATCGGCATTCTGGGCTTCGCGCTGACGGAAGCGGTTGCGCTCTTCGCGCTGCTGATCGCCTTCCTCATCCTCTTCGCCTGATTGGGGCGCCTGCCGGCTACGGCCGGCAGGACAAGGGCTGGCGGCCCGCCACCGGCGGGCCGAGCCGCCGAATGGCGGCCGCGGCAAGTGCTGCGAAGCCAAGGGCCGCGGATGCGGCCCGCCCGGCGTTTGAGGGGCATGGACGCGTAGCGTCCATGCATGGGGAAAAAGGCCATGCCGCAGCTCGATTTCAGCAATCCGCTGATCATCGCCCAGATCGTCTGGCTGCTGATCATTTTCGGTGCGCTCTACTACATGCTTTCCGCCTATGCGCTGCCGCGCGTCGAGAGCGTGCTGGCGGAGCGGGCGAGCCGCATCGCCTCCGACCTTGAGGCAGCGCAGGCCATGAAGGCCGAGGCCGATGCCGCCATGGCCGCGCATCGCGAGGCCACGATGAAGGCCCGCGCCGAGGCGCAATCCGCGATAGCCGCCGCCATGCAGCAGGCTCAGGCCGAGGCCGCCGCGCGCAGCGATGAGCTGAATGCCCGCCTCAATCGCCAGATCGCGGACGCCGAGGCCCGCATCGCCGCCTCGCGCGATGCCGCGATGGGCGCGCTGCGCCAGGTTGCGTCCGAGACCGCGACCTCGCTGGTCTCGAAGCTGACCGGCCGCGCCGATGGCGCGGCGGTGGATGCCGCCGTCGGCCGCGCCCTCGCGGCCCGCCAGGGCTGAGGAGGCACCGATGCTCCAAGATCCGAAGTTCTGGGTCGCCATCTCCTTCGTCGTTTTCGTGGCGCTGGCCGCGAAGACCGCCTGGGCGAAGATCACGGAGATGCTGGACGCCCGCGGCGCCCGCATTCGTGCCGAGCTGGACGAGGCCGCCCGCCTGCGCGCCGAGGCCGAGGCGATGCGCGCCGAGGCCGAGCGCGAGCGCGCCGCGGCGCTGAAGGAAGCCGAAGAGCTGCTCGCCCGTGCCCGCGTCGAGGCGCAGCGTGTCGCCGCGTCCGCTGCGGCCGAGGCTGAGGCTGCTGCCAAGCGCCGCGAGCGCATGGCGATGGACCGCATCGCCGCCGCCGAATCCTCGGCCGTTGCCGAAGTCCGCAACGCCGCCGCCGAAGTCGCTGTGACCGCGGCGCGCGAGGTGCTGGCGGCCAGCTTGGATGCGGCGACTGACGCTGCCATGATCGACGCTGCCGTGGCCGACCTGCCGCGCGCGCTCCGGGCTGCCTGAGGCGGCCTGACTGGATCGGCACCCGTCAAGGGCGCCGGCTTGCCACCGGCAACGGTGGCGCCTTCACGGGGACCGCAAGGTCCCCGTTTCTTTTTGTGCTGCGCCTATCTCGGCTTGCGGTCGTAGGTGATCCACATTGTCCGCGTCGCCACGCGGTCATAGGCGGTGCGGGCGCGGCAATTGTCGTCGGCCGCGATCGTGCATGAGGTCGGCGCCTTCGGCTGAAGCGGCGGCGCTGTGCTTTTCAGAAGCCGACGCAGCCCGTGCGCGTTGCGACCATCACGCTCTCCTGCGCGAAGCGCGCGCGGTAGGCGGCGCGCATCGGCGCGAGCCGCGCCAACGCCTGCTCCGCCGTGCCGCCGGGCAGCACCACGAGCAGGATCTTGCTGCGCTCGCGCGCGATCTCGCCGTCGCTGCCGCGCCACTGGCCCGTGCCGTCCAGCACCGTCAGCCCATCGGGGAAGGTGGGCGTCACCACCTCCTCCAGGAAGCGTGCCCAGTCGGCGTCAGAGACGACCTCGCGCCCCGCGGCGCTGCGGCCGAAGAAGGCCTCGGCGATCGTTGCGGGCGTCGCGCCGGCGGGGCAGGCCAGGGCAGATTCCATCGCTGGCGCCGCGCAGCCGGCCAGCAGCGGCAGGGCGAGCAGCGTGCTGCGCATTCAGGCGGTGGTGGCGAGCAGCACGACGCCGGCAGAGATCAGCGCGATCGCCAGCATCTTCTGCGGCCCCATTGCTTCGCCGAATACTGCCCAGCCGATGATCGCGATCACCACATAGCTCGCCGCGGTGGTCGGCAGCGCGATGCTCATCGGGATCTTCCGCAGCGCGATGATGTAGAGCAGCGCCGCGCCGCCATAGCAGCCAAGCCCGATGATGGTCTGCCAGCGCAGCAGCTGGTCCATGAACCCCGTCGAGGCCGCGACGGACCCCGACGCGCCCACCTTGAGCAGGACCTGCCCGATCAAGGAGGTGAGGATCGCAGCCCCGAGCGTGATCCAGGCGAAGGTCATTCGGCGGCCTGCGATAGCTGCTTGGTGCGCTCGGTCTCCGGCCGCGCGACCACAACGTCGCGCACCGCCGGCCCGCGTGCTTCGCGCACGACGCCCTGCGGCTTGCCATTGGCCGAGAGGAAGGCGCGGCCGACATATTCGCCGAGCACGCCGAGGATCAGGAACTGCACGCCCGCGATCAGCAGCGTGACCGTCATCATCGAGGCCCAGCCGGATGGCGTAACGCCGATCAGCGCCTCGATGATCACCAGCAGCGCGCCGAGGATGCCAAGGAAGCCCATCAGCACGCCGGCCAGGATCGCCAAGCGCAGCGGCAGGACGGAGAAATTCGTCGCCAGGTTCAGCCACAGCAGCACCAGCCGCTTGATCGTGTAGTTGCTGCGCCCTTCGGCGCGCGGCAGGTGCTTCACCTCGATGCTGTCGAGCCGCTGCGTCACCTGCATCAGCAGCCCGTCCACGTAAGGATAGGGGCCGCGATACTTCGCCACTTCGCGCACCGCCATCGCCGACATGCAGCGGAAGGAGGAGAGGTAGAGCCCCTTCGGCTTGTCGAGCAGCAGGTCGGCGACCTTGTTGGCGAAACGGCTGCCGAGGTTGCGCCAGCCCTCATGCTCCTTCACCGCGTAGCGGGTGTAGACCACATCCCAGCCGCCCTTGCGGGCGTGGTCATACAGCTTGATGACCTCCTCCGGCGGGTTCTGGAGGTCGTCATCCATGGTGATGACGTAGCTGCCGTGCGCATGGCGCAGGCCGGTCATCACGGCGTTGTGCTCGCCGAAGTTGCGCGCATGCTCGATGTAGGTGAGCGGCACCGTCGCGCTCTGCTGCAGCGCGCGGCAGACCTCGCCGGAATTGTCGGGGCTGCCATCATTCACCAGCACGATCTCGAGCCCGCCTTCCGGGCGCAGCGCCGACAGCGCTTCGACCAGCAGGCCGACCGTCGCGGCGCCGCGATAGACCGGGACGACGATGGACAGCCCGACCGGGGCTGGCGCGTCCGGCATGGGGGCTGGGGTGTGGGTCACGGTCTCGCTCTCCGTCACGGGCGCGTCGCCATCATCAGCACCGAGCCGCCGCCCGGCATCGGCAGGCCAAGCCGCGCGAGCCGACGCTCCGTCTCGGACACGGCGAAGAGCGCGGCATCGATCCAGGCCGGAAACTCGCCGACATCCGAAGGGCCGTCCGGCCGCCGGCTCAGCACCTTCCGCTGCAATGCCATCAGCGGCAGCAGCAGCGTGTTCCAGTAGAGGCCCGTGATGGCGGTGAAGCCGGCGGCCTCCAGCAGGCGCGTGGCGCCGTGGCGCGTGAAGCGCCGGGCATTGTGCACGCGCACATCATGCGCGCTGCGCAGCCATTCATAGGCTGGCAGGTTCAGCACCAGCGTCCCGCCCGGGCGCAGCACGCGGTGCAGCTCCGCCAGCGCATCCGCGGGCTCGACGCCGGCATGGCAGATCACGTCGATGCTGGCGGCGGCGCCGAAGCTGGCATCGGGGAAGGGCAGGCGGTTGGCGTCGCCGGCCGTGACGGGGTGGCCCGATTTCTGCGCCGCGCGGCGCGCCGCATCGGCCAGATAGTCGAGCCCGACCGCCGCCCGAGCGGGCCATTCGGCCCCGAGCCGACGCAGCAGGCCGCCGGTGCCGCAGCCGGCATCGAGCAGCGGCCCCGCGGTGCCGGGGCGCTGGCGCAGGGCATCCACCACGCGGGCATGGGCGGCGCGATACCACCACATGCCGTCCTCGGCGGCGTCCATCAGGTCGTATTCGGCCCGTTCCACCAGGGTCTTGTGCCGCCCGGCCAAGGCGAGGGCAAGGCGCCCCGGCGGCACGCGCGGGGCAGGGCTGCCACGATGCCGCCTGCTTCCGGGTGCCTATGCCCTTGCCCGCAGGCCGCCAGGCCCCGAGGATGCCGCGACAGCGCCACGCAGATGAACCCGCCGCAACCCATTCCCGCCCCCGAGCCGCAGCCGGGCCTTGCCATGACGCAGGGCGCGGCGCCGCTGGCCCTGCCGGGGCTTGGCGCGCGCTGGCTCTCGGCGCTGGCGCTGGCGCCGGCACTTGCCTTCCTGCTGATGGTCCTGGCGCCGCCGCTCAACCACGACGTCGCCGCCATCCTGAACTTCTCAGAACGCTGGGTCGGGGGCGAGCGGCTTTACCGCGATCTCATCGACGTCAACCCACCGCTGATCTTCGTGCTGACCGCCATCCCGGCGGCGATGGCGCGGGTGCTGCCGCTGTCGGGCGTGCAGGCGTTGCTGCTGGCGGTGCTGCTGCTGTGTGTGGCCGCCTGGCGGCTGACCGCGCGCCTGCGCCGCGACCGTGCCGAAGGGCCGGTGGAGCGCGCAGTGCTGGATGCGCTGGTGCCGCTGGCCTGTGTGCTGGCCGCCTATGATGTCGGCCAGCGCGAGCATCTGATGGCGCTGCTCGCCATCCCCTATGCCTTCCTCGCCGCCCGCCGGATCGAAGGGCTGCGGACGCCGCCGCTGCTGGCCTGGACGGTGACGCTCGCCGCGGCGGCAGGCTTCGCGCTGAAGCCGCATTTCCTGGCGGTGCCGCTGCTGGTGGAGGCGCTGGTGTTGGTCCGGCGCGGGCCGGCGACGGCGTTCCGCGATCCGCTGCCCTGGGGGATGGCGGCGCTGTGGCTGGCCTATCTGGCCGCGATCCCGCTGCTGTTTCCAGCCTATTTCGACTTCGTCCTGCCGCTGGTGATGGGCTTCTACCTCGGTACTGGCGGCTTCGGCGCGCTTGATGTGCTGCTTGGCGAGAAGATCGGCGCGGCGCTGCTGCTGCTGCTCATCCTCGCGCCCTTCGCGGTCCGCCGCGCCGCCGGGGCGCCGGCCCAGGCGCTGCTGGCTGTCGGCCTTGGCGGGCTGCTCTCCGCCTGGGTGCAGCACAAGGGCTGGAGCTACCATGTCGTGCCGATGACCATGGCCGGCGCATTGCTGGCAGGCGTGCTGGCCGCGCGCTGGCTGGACGCCGCGCTGCCGCCGGCACGCGCCGTGGCCGCGGCGCCCGCACTCGCGTTGGCCGCGGCGCTGGCGGTGGCGATGCTCGGCATCCGTGGCGAGAGCCCCTGGCGGCAGATCTGGTACGACGAGCTGCGGGAGGGCCAGTTGGCCGCCGTGCTGCGGCGCGAGGTGGCGGGGGAGCGGTTGCTTGTGCTCTCCCCCGACATCTACCCGGTTTATCCGGCGCTGAACTATGCGCGCGCCCGCTCCACGCTGCGCTTTATGAACCTCTGGCTGCTGGTCGGCGCTTATCCCGACTGCCCGGAGGGCGCGCCACGCTATCGCGACACCTGGGAGATGAGCCGGCCGGAATTCCTGGTCTATCGCACCGTCGCCGAGGATTTCGCCCGTGCGCCGCCGACCGGCGTGCTGGTTGCCAAGACCTCCGGCATTCCGCGTTGCGGGGCGGAGGAGTTCGACCCGATCGCCTATTTCGCCCGCCACCCGGCTTTCGCCGCGACCTGGCAGCGCTTCACCCGTACCGTCCACATGGACACCTACCTTCTCTATCTGCGCGAGGATTGATGTCGTCCCACCAAGACTATGTCGGCCGTACCGAGACGCGACAGGACCGGCTGGATGCGCGGCTGCTGCAGGGCTTCGCCGCGACGCTTGGCGTCGCGACGCCGGATGCGCTGCCGCCGCTCTGGCACTGGATGCTGTTCCAGGATTGGGTGATGCCGGATCGGATCGGCCCGGATGGCCATCCGAAGCGCGGCGGCTTCCTGCCGCCGGTGCATGACCTGCCGCGGCGGATGTGGGCGGGCGGGCGCGTCAGCTGGACCGGCGTGGCTCTGCGTGCGGATGAGGCGGTGCAGCGGACCAGCACCATCCTCTCGGTGACGGAGAAGGCGGGCGGCTCGGGCCGGCTGGTCTTCGTCACGGTGAAGCATGTGGTCGCAGTCCAGGGCGGCGTCGCGATCGAGGAGGAGCAGGACATCGTCTATCGCGGCGCCGAGGGTGCGGCGGTGAAGGCGGCCGAGCCCGCGCCTGCCTGGCCCGATGCGGTGACGCGCGTCGTGATGCCGGATCCGGTGATGCTGTTCCGCTATTCCGCGCTGACCGGTAACGGGCACCGCATCCATTACGACCATCCCTATGTCACCGGGGTGGAGGGCTATCCGGGCTTGGTTGTGCATGGCCCGCTGCAGGCGACCTTCATGGCCGCGCTGGCGCTGGAGGCAGCGCCGGGCGCGCGGCTCGCGCGCTTCGCCTTCCGCGGCAAGCGGCCCTGCTTCGACAGCCGCCCGCTGAGCGTGCTGGCGCGGCGCGACGGCAACGCCTTCGCGCTCGAGACTCGCGACGACACTGGCGCGACCTGCATGCAGGCCGAGGCCACGCTGGATCCGCGAGGTGCCTGACCGAACACGCCGCAGCCTGCCGCTCCGGCAGGACACGCTGCTCGGCATCGGGACCATCGCGATGGGTTACGCGGTGGTCTCGTTGGCGGATGCGGCGGCCAAGTGGGTGCTGCCCGATACCGGGGTCGCCATGACGATGATCTGGCGTGGCGTCTTCGGGATGCTGGCGATCGCGCTGCTGGTGCAGGGGCGCGGGCTGATGCCACGCCGCGTGCCGCTGCTGGCCGCGCGGTCCGGCCTGCACTGCCTGGTGAGCGGCGCCTTCTACATCGCCTGGTTCAACGCGATGCCGTTGGCCGACACCTATGTGCTCGGCGCCGTGGCCCCGCTGATGATGACGCTGCTGGCGGTTCCGCTGCTGGGTGAGCGCGTGGGCTGGCGGCGCGTGACGAGCACGGCCATCGGCTTCGCGGGCGTGATGGTGATGCTGCAGCCCGGCGGCGATCTCTGGCGTTGGGAAGCCGGAATGCTGCTGGCCGGCGCGGCAGTCCTCGCGGTGACGCGCATCTGGACGCGCGTGCTGGCCGCGACCGACACGCCGCAGGCGATCGCCTTCTGGCTGCTGGCCGCGCATATCCCGATGGGGCTGCTGCTGCTGCCGGTCTTCCCGCCACCGGCTGGCCTTGTACCGACCTGGGATATCGCCTTGGCGTTGGCGTTCTTCGGCCTGGCCAACGGGCTGGCGCATTTCCTGTTTGCGCGCGCCTTCGCGATCGCCCCGGTCTCGGCGCTCGCACCCTATGAATACACGACGCTGCTCTGGGGCGGCATGCTGGGCTTCCTGATCTGGTCGGAGGTGCCGTCCTGGCTGACGCTGGGTGGCGCGGCGCTGGTGATCGCGGCGGGGCTCTACAACCTGCACCGCGAACGCCTGCGCCGGGCGGCGGAGACGGCAGCCAGCGCAGCGCGACCCTCCGCATCGTCGGGCCAAGGCTGATGCCGCTGAGGCACGACATCCGCCGCGGCGTGCTGCTTATGCTCGCGGCCTGTGCGCTGTTCACGCTGATGAGCGCACTGATCAAGCTGCTCGGCGACCGCATCCCGGTGGTGGAGATCATGTTCTTCCGCAGCGCGCTGGCGGTGCCGGTGGTGCTGCTGGTGGTCGCGCGCACGCGGCGCGGCGTGGGCTTTGTCGCGGCGCTGCGTACCAAGCGCTTTCCCGCCCATTTCCTGCGCGCCTGCACCGGCACATCCGCGCAGGCCTGTTCCTTCTACGCGCTGATGCTGCTGCCGCTGGCCGAGCAGCAGGCGCTGACCAACACCACGCCGCTGTTTGTCACTCTGCTGTCCATCCCCTTCCTGGGCGAGAAGGTGGGCATCCATCGCGGCGGCGCGGTGATGCTGGGCTTCGTGGGCATCCTGGTGATCGCGCTCGGCCAGGGCGCCTTCTCCGGCACGTTGGACCAGACGGCACAGCTCGGCATGGCGGTGGCGCTCGCGCATGGCGTCTTCTCCGCCGGCACGACGATGCTGGTGCGCAATCTCTCGGCCACGGAGGCCTCGACGACCATCACGCTCTGGCAGTCGGTGCTGATGACGGCCTTTGCCGCGGTGCTGCTGCCCTTCGTCTGGGTGACGCCGACCTGGCAGGAGCTTGGCCTGTTGATCCTGATTGGCGTGCTGGGCGGCGTGGCGCAGGTGATGCTGACTGAGGCCTGGGCCAGCGCGCAGGTCTCGGCGCTGGCGCCGTATTCCTTCTCATCGCTGCTCTGGGCGATCCTGTTCGGCTGGATCGCCTTCGGCGATGTGCCGGGCGTGCTGACGGTGGTCGGCGCGTCGCTGATTGTCGTCGCGAGCCTCTACATCCTGCATCGCGAATTGAGGGCCAGGAGAAAGCAGGAATGACCATTCCGTTCCGGCGTGAGGATGCGCTGCCGCACGGCGCGGTGGAGCAGGTGGCGCCCGGCGTGCGGCGTATCCTCTGCGCTAACGCTGGCTCCTTCACCTTCCGCGGCACCAACACCTACATCATCGGGCGTGGTCAGGTTGCGGTGCTCGATCCCGGTCCTGCGGATGCCGCGCATCTCGCGGCCATCCTCCGCGCGGTTGAGGGAGAGAGGGTAACGCACATCCTCGTCAGCCACACCCATCGGGACCATTCGCCAGGCGCGGCCGCGCTGGTAGCGGCCACGGGTGCGCCGACCTTTGGCTTCGGCCCGCACATGACGCCGCCCGAGGCGGGCGGCGAGGGCGGCGACCATGATTTTCGGCCCGACGCCGTGTTGGCTGACGGCGCGGCGTTGGAGGGCGACGACTGGCGCGTGACGGCGCTGCACACGCCAGGGCACTGTGCGAACCACCTCTGCTTCGCGCTGGAGGATTCGGCCGGGGTGGGCGTGCTGTTCAGCGCCGACCATGTGATGAGCTGGTCCACCACCGTCGTGAGCCCACCCGATGGCGACATGGCAGCCTACATGGCCTCGCTCGCCCGGCTCGCGGCGCGCGACGACCGGCTCTATCTGCCGGGCCACGGCCCGCCGCTGCCCGAGCCCGCGCGCTTCGTCGCGGCGCTGGCCGCGCATCGGATGGAACGTGAGGCGAAGGTACTCGACGCGTTGCGCGCTGCGCGACGCGCGACCGCGATGCAGCTGGTACCGGCGGCCTATGGGCCGGAGCTGGATTCGAAGCTGGTCCCGGCCGCTGCGCGCAGCCTGCTCGCGCATCTGATCAAGCTGGCGGCGGAAGGTGCGGTGGCCCGCGACGGGGACAGCTTCGAGGCGCTTTAGGCGCTACTCGTCGCTCATCCGGTTGTCGTTGCCGCGATAGACGATCTTCGGGCGCAGATGGCGCTTGGCGGCGGGCACTTCGAGCCAGCCGGCGAACTCGCCCAGCATCCTGCGCGTGATGTCGGCCAGCTGCGCTTGCAGCGCCTGCGACAGCGGATACCAGCCGAGCTTCTCGAGCTCGCCCGAGCCGCCGATCTCGCCGGCCACGCGCTCCGCGGGAGCCAGCAGGAAGCGCGCATCGAAGCGCATCGCACGCGAGGGCGGCGTGACGGCGCGGCAGAGATAGTCGAGCGGCGCGAGATCCGCCAGCAGCCGCTCGCCCTTACGGTGCCCCAGCAGCAGCCCGGTTTCCTCGAACAGCTCGCGCGCCGCGGCGACGCCGAGCGCGCGCGCGAGGGAGGGCGGTGCGCGGTGGCGCAGCAGCGCCTCGGTTTCCGGGCGCATCTCGGTCTGCACCTTTACCCCGTGATCGGCGCGGTCCACGCGACCGCCGGGGAAGACCAGCACGCTCGGCATGAACTTGTGCTTCGCGTGCCGTACGCCCATCAGGATCTCAGGTTCGGCGCCGCGCGCCTGGCGCCAGACGATCAGGCTTGCGGCATGGCGCGGCCGCACGGCGCGCTTGCCGGGCTCGCGCGGCGGGCCACGGCGCTGCTCCGCGCCGCCGGGATTGTCGGCGCCGCCGTCGGGCTTGCCAGGGGCCTCTGTCGTGTCAGCCAAGATTGATCCCCCTGCGGGCGAGCCAGGCGCGGAAATTCGCACGCTCCGGCACGGAGAGTTGGCGCGCCGCGTTCTCGGACCAGACGCAGCCTTCGGGCTTCGCGCCGTGAACCTCCGGATAGCGCGGCTTGCCCGGCGGCCGCAGCGCGTCATATGCAGGCAGAGCAGCGGCCAGCCCATTGTCGTCATAGCGTTCGCGATGGATCACCACGGCAGGCGGCAGCCGCGGGGAGGTCGCGTTGCGCGCTGCCGGCCAGCCGAGCGCGAGGCCGGCCACTGGAAAGACGCCATCGGGCAGGCCGAACAGATCTGCGACGAGGTCCAGATGGTTGCGGACATAGGATATCGGGCAGGTGCCGAGGCCCGCAGCCTCTGCCGCCATCACGCAGAAGCCGAGCGCAAGCGCGGCATCCGCGCTGGCATTGAGGAAAGTGTCCACGCCGTCATTGGCATGCGCCCGCCCATGCAGCGCGCAGACCTGCTGGCCGCGGCGGATATCGCCGCAGAACAGCAGCAGGACCGGCGCTTCCTTGATCCAGGGCATGCTGCCGATCGCATTCGCCACGGCCGCGATTTTTGCCGGATCGCGCGTGACCAGGATGGAATACTGCTGCAGGTCCGACTTCGACGGCGCGGATTGCGCACCCGCCAGCACCGTGTCGAGCAGCGCATCCGGTACCGCGTCCGGGCGGAATCGCCGCGTGACGCGCCGGTCGAGCAAAAGCGCCTGCCCGGGCGGGATCTCCACCGGCTGGAAGGGAAGTGACCCGTAGCGGGCGCGGATCAGGGCTTCGGCGTCCATTCCCTCAGCCTCTCATCTCAGGCCGGCACGATCCAGGCATCCGCAACGGTGACGCCCTGGCCTTCGGCATGGACCATCAGCGGATTGATCTCTGCCTCCTGCACGCCATCAAGCGCGGCGAGGCGAGAGACGGCGACGACCGCCTTGGCCAGCGCATCCAGGTCGCCGCGCGGCAGGTTGCGCCAGCCCGTCAGCGGGACCATCGCGCGGACTTCTGCGATCATCGCGTGCGCCTCTGCCTCATCCACTGGCGCCAGGCGCAGCGCGATGTCGCGATGCAACTCCGACAGCACGCCGCCGGCGCCGAGCAGCACCACCGGACCCACTTCCGGGTCGCGGCGGAAACCGAGGATCGCCTCGGCGAGGCCCTTGGCCATGGGCTGCACCAGGATGCCGGTGATGCGCGCCTGCGGCGCTGCGGCCGCGACGCGTGCACGCATGGCGGAAGCGGTCGCACGCAGCGCGGCTTCGTCAGCGATGTTCAGCGCCACACCGCCAACCTCAGTCTTGTGCGCGATGTCGGGCGAAAGGATTTTCGCCGCGACCGGATAGCGCAGGCCGGGTGGCGGGTCCTGCTGCATCACCACCGAATCCGAGGCGAGGCCGAGTGCGGCGAACAGCGCGCGCGCATCCGCCTCATCCGGCGCGGCGGGGATGGTGACCGCCGGCGCGGGCAGGGCGGCGACCTCGCGCGGGGCGCGCCAGGCGCAGAAGGCGGCGATGGCGTCTGCGGCACCTTCGGGCGTGCGGAAGGCGGCAATGCCGGCCTCCGCCAACAGCCGCAGCGACGCCTCGGCCTGCGGCGCGAGGAAGGCGGCGATCGGCTTGCCCGGGATCTTCGCGCCCTCGATGAGGCCGGCGACCGAATCCTGCGGTCGGAACTGCGCCGAGGAGCCGACGACGCAGAGCGCGAGGTCCGTATCCTCTGCCGCGCGCAGCCCGGCGAGGCCGGCCATCACGCGGTCCGGCTTGGTGCCGGCCAGCGTCATGTCCAGCAGCCGCGCATGTGCCGGCAGGTTGGAGGCGGCGAGTTGCGCGGCGGCGGCGGCGTCGGGGCGCTTCGCCTCGATCCCGCGCATGCCGAGCGCATCCACCGCCAGCGCGCCACCGCCGCCCGTGGTCGTCATCACGCCGACCGCGCGATGCGTGCGCGCCGGCGGGCGACGGCCTGCGACCAGCGGCGGCAGTTCCAGCAGCGCTTCCAGCATCGTGACGCGCAGGATGCCATGCGCGCGGAAAAAGGCGTCGGCGGCAGCATCGGTCCCGGCCAGCGCGCCGGTGTGGCTGGCTGCGAGCTCCGCGCCGAAGGGGCTGCGGCCGAGCTTCAGCGCAACGATCGGCTTGCCCAGGCGATGCGCCTTGCGGGCCGCGGCGGCCAGACGTTCTGGCGCGCGGATCGCTTCCATGAACAGGCAGACGACATCCACCTCCGGCTGGTCCAGCAGGAGTTCGGCGATCTCGCCGGTCGTGAGGTCCGCCTCGTTGCCGGTGCCGATGAGGTGCGAGAAGCCGAGGCCACGCGCCGCGCCGCGCGACAGCAGCGCGCCCATCATCGAGCCGGATTGCGAGACCAGCGCGACGCGGCCCGAGGGGATCGCCTCGGCCTCGAAGGCGGCGTTGGTGGTCAGCGCGGTGCGCGCATGGGTGTTGATCACGCCCATGGAATTCGGGCCGAGCAGCCGGATGCCAGCCGCGCGCGCCGCGGCCAGCACGCGGGCCTGCAGCGCTGCGCCTTCCGGCCCCGCTTCGGCGAAGCCATCGGCCAGCACGCAGGCCACAGGGATGCCGCGCGCCGCGCAGGCGGCGACCTGGGCTTCCACCTGGTCGGTGCCGAGCAGGATATAGGCGAAATCCACCTCGCCCGGGATCGCGTCGAGCGAGGGATAGGCGCGCTCCCCCATGATTTCGGCCGCGCGTGGGTTTACGGGGAAGAGCTCGCCCGCGAAGCCGTGGCGGCGCAGGTAGCGCTGCGGCCGCGCGGTCAGTCGCGCCTGGTCCGCCGAGGCGCCGATCAGCGCAATGCGGCGTGGGTCGAGCAGTGCGTCGGCGAGGGGCTTCACTTCGGCGCCCATGTCATGCCTTTGAGCGCTCCGCGCGCTGGGGGAAGCTGCGGCCGAACACGCCCTCGGCGATGCGGTTCTTCATCATCTCAAGGCTGCCGCCGGCGATCATCCAGCCGCGCGTCTTGCGCACGCAGTATTCGATCAGCAGATCCTGGCTGTAGCCCGTGCCGCCCATGACCTGCATGGATTCATTGGATGCCATCCAGCCCGCCTGGTTGCAGGCGTATTTCGCCAGCGCGATCTGCTGCGCATCCGGCAGGCCGCCTTCGCCGCTGAGCGCTGCGCGGTAGAGCAGCAGCTGCGCTGCATCGAGCGCGACGCGCATCTCAGCGAATTTCCACTGCAAGCCCTGGAATTCTGCCAGCGGCTTGCCGAATTGCCGGCGCGTCTCGGCATGTGCCTTCGCCTGCCGGAAGCAGTATTCGCCGAGTGCGAGCGCACGCGTGGTGTTGCCGCAGCGCTCCACGTTGAAGCCGGCGATCTGCTTGCGGAAACCACCTTCGCCCAGCAGCACATTCTCCGCCGGGATGAAGACGTTGTCGAAATAGAGCGCGCACCAGGTCTCGCCATTCATGTAGCGGGAGGGCTGGCCGAGGCGGAAGCCTTCCATCCCGCGCTCGACAATGACGCTGCCGATGCCGTTCACGCCGGGGGCGAAGCGGCAATAGACGACGAAGACGTTGGCGTCCTCGGTGTTGGAGGTGAAGACCTTGCCGCCATTCAGCCGGAAGCCATTGCCATCCTTCGTCGCCGTGGTCTTGAGGTCGGTCAGCGCCGAGCCCGCATCGGGTTCGGTCATGCCGACGGCGGCAATGGTCTCGCCGCGCAGCAGCGGGCCGAAGAAACGTTCCTTCTGTTCCGGCGTCGCGTATTCGGCGAAGGTGCGGAAGGCGCCGAAATTGCCGGCCTGCAGCACATCGGCGCTGCGCGGGCAGACATAGGCGATCTGTTCCATCGCCAGCACCGCGTCGAACAGCGTGCCGCCCTGGCCGCCATCCTCTTCCGGCAGCATGATGCCGAACAGCCCACTCTCCGCCATCAGCTTCGCGACATCCCAGGGGAAGCGCTCGTCATGGGCACGCGCGAGCGCATCCTTGGCCAGGTGCGTCTCCGCGAAGCGGCGGACGCTGTCCTGGAAGGCGATTTGTTCCTCGGACAGACGAAAATCCATCAGACGGGATCCCAGCAGAAGACATCGCCGCTGCGATCCAGCGGCAGGAAGGCGGATTTCAGTGCGGGCATCGCGACCTCGGCGATCGCTTCCGGCGTCCAGCCCTCGCCGCGATGGGTGCTGCGCACGGGGCGCGGCTGGCTGAAGATGAAAAGCTCGTTGTGGCGGGCGGCGAAGATCTGGCCAGTGACCTCCTTCGCCGCGTCGGAGGCGAGGTACACCGCGAGCGGCGCGTTCTTGTCTGGCGTCATCTGCTGCAGCCGCGCGACGCGCGCCTTCTCAGCTTCGGTTTCCGCCGGGATGGAGGAGGTCATGCGCGACCAGGCGAAGGGTGCGATGCAGTTCGACCGCACGCCGAAGCGCTGCATGTCGAGCGCGATGGATTTCGACAGCGCCGCGACGCCAAGCTTGGCCGCGGAATAATTCGCCTGCCCGAAATTCCCGATCAGCCCAGAGGTCGAGGTCATGTGCACATAAGCGCCCGAGCCCTGCTTGCGGAAATGCTCGGCTGCCGCGCGGGAGGTGTAGAAGGAGCCGTTCAGATGCACGTCAATGACGGCCTTCCAGTCCTCCACGCTCATCTTGTGGAAAATCTGGTCGCGGAGAATGCCGGCATTGTTGACCAGGATGTCGATGCGCCCGAAGGCATCCAGCGCCGCCTGGATGATGCGCTGTGCGGAGGCCCAGTCGGCCACGCTGTCGGTGTTCAGCACCGCTTCGCCACCGCGCTGGGCGATGATCTGCACGGTCTGCTCGCCAGGCGTTGCGCTGGTCGGGCCTTGACCGGTCAGGCTAGCGCCGATGTCGTTGACCACCACCTTCGCGCCGGCCAGCGCCATCGCGAGCGCGATCTCGCGCCCGATGCCGCCGCCTGCCCCGGTGACGACCACCACCTTGCCAGCGAGCATCATGCCAATCTTCCTTCCCCCATCACGGCGACTCTAGTCCCGCGATGGGGGAGCGTGAAGCGGGGCGGGTAGGCTCTTAGCTTTCCTTCGCGGCGATGATGCCGCCGGCGAGGCTCGCCGGGATGCGGTTGCGCCAGGTGCCGCCATCCACCTGGGTGACGAAATCCAGCACCGCGCGGTTGAAGGCGTCCGGGTCTTCCAGGTTCATGGTGTGGCCGCATTTCGGCATCACCAGCAGCGCGCTGCTGCTGATGGTGCGCTTCAGGTAGAGGCTGGCTTCCAGCGTCGGGTCGTCCTCGTCGCCGGCGACCACCAGGGTCGGCACCGTCATCTTGGAGAAGCCGTCCTTCAGGTCGAACAGGTTCGGCCGGCGGCGCTGCACGCCGTTCATGGTCAGGGCCGAGCCTTCCGTCGAATGCTCGCAGAGCTGCTGCTGGAATTCCACATAGCCGCGCGGGTCCTTCTCCTCGAAGACCAGGCGGGTCGGGCCGCGGCTGTAGGTCATGCCGAAGGTGGCCATGGTTTCCTTCCGGATGCGCGCGATGGCGGCGTCCGTCTCGGCGTGGAACTGCGCCATCTTGCCCGGCGCCGCGCCATAGCCGACGCCCGCCGCCACGAGGCTCCGCGCCAGATGGGGATGGCGAAGGCCGAGATGCAGGGTCGCGAAGCCGCCCATGGACAGGCCGACCACATGCGCCTGGCCGAGGCCGAGGCCGGTGATGACGGAAGCGATGTCGTCGGTCGCGCGGTCCTGGCTGTACTTCGCCGGGTCGGTCGGCACCTCGGAGGGCGGATAGCCGCGCGCGCCGAAGGTGATGCAGCGATAGCGCCGCGCGAAGAAGCGCATCTGCGGCTCCCAGCTGCGGTGGTCGCCGGCATATTCATGTACGAACACCATCGGGGCGCCGGAGCCTGCCTCCTCGTAATGCAGGTTCACGCCGTCATCGGTGCGCAGCATCGGCATCGGACTTGATCTCCCCTCTCGCGTGGTCAGGTATTGCCCCCGGGCGGATGAGGGGCAAGACCACCAGCCCTGCTTGACTTCCGGGGGCGGCGGGGGCATCTCCGAATCCGGACCAGCGGGGTCCGGTTTGCCGTTTCCGGAGGGGCCGCGTGCTGCGGGTCTCGAAACTGACGGATTACGCGGTGGTGGTGCTCAGCCGGCTTGAGGCAGAGGGCGGGGTGCAGACTGCGCCCGGCTTGGCCTCCGCGACGGGGCTGGGGGAGCCGACCGTCGCCAAGGTCCTGAAAATGCTGTCGCAGGCCGGGCTTGTCGAGGGCCAGCGCGGCGCGCGCGGCGGCTACCGGCTGCTGCGCCCGCTGGCTGAGGTGCCGCTGTCGGAGGTGATCGTCGCCATTGATGGCCCGATCGCGCTGACGGCCTGCGTGGATGGCGGCTTCGGCCTGTGCGAGGCGGAGCATGTCTGCCCCGTCCGCGGCCGCTGGGATCCGGTGAATGCCGCGATCCGCGACGCGCTGTCCGGCATCACCATCGCGCAGATTGCCGCCCCGCGCACCCTGGGCTACGCGCCCCCGCCCGCCGGCCCCATTCCCGCACTCGTCGCGGAGTAGGACAGAGAGATGCCTGCCGTCACAGAGACGATCGAAACCGTCCAGTCCGTCACCGAGTCCGGCTACAAATGGGGCTTCGAGACGGAGATCGAGATGGAGTTCGCCCCGAAGGGGCTGAACGAGGACATCGTCCGCTTCATCTCGAAGAAGAAGAACGAGCCCGCCTGGCTGCTGGACTGGCGCCTCAAGGCGTTTGCCATGTGGCAGAAGATGGAGGAGCCGTCCTGGGCGGCGGTGAGCTATCCGCCGATCGACTACCAGGACAGCCACTATTACGCGGCACCCGTGCAGAAGGCGAAGCCGAAGTCGCTGGACGAGGTGGACCCGGAGCTGCTGAAGACCTATGCCAAGCTCGGCATCCCGCTGAAGGAACAGGCGATCCTGGCGGGCGTCGAGGGCGCGGGCGACACGCCGGCCGATGGCGGGCGCATGCCGATCGCGGTGGATGCGGTGTTCGACAGCGTCTCCGTCGCAACGTCGTATAAGGAGCGGCTGGCGAAGGAAGGCATCATCTTCTGCTCGATCAGCGAGGCGGTGCATGAGCACCCTGAGCTGGTGCGCCAGTACCTCGGCTCCGTCGTGCCGCAGGGCGACAATTTCTATGCGGCGCTGAACAGCGCGGTCTTCACGGATGGCAGCTTCGTCTACATCCCGAAGGGTGTGCGCTGCCCGATGGAGCTGTCCACCTATTTCCGCATCAATGCGAAGAGCACCGGCCAGTTCGAGCGCACGCTGATCATCGCCGATGAGGGCAGCTACGTCTCCTATCTGGAAGGCTGCACCGCGCCGATGCGCGACGAGAACCAGCTGCATGCGGCGGTGGTGGAGCTGGTCGCGCTGGACGACGCGACCATCAAGTACTCCACGGTGCAGAACTGGTACCCCGGCGACGCCGAGGGGAAGGGCGGCATCTACAACTTCGTCACCAAGCGCGGCGCCTGCCGCGGTGCGCGCAGCAAGATCAGCTGGACGCAGGTGGAGACGGGCTCTGCCATCACCTGGAAGTATCCCTCCTGCATCCTGCAGGGCGATGACAGCGTCGGCGAATTCTATTCGGTGGCGATCACCAACAACCGCCAGCAGGCCGATACCGGGACGAAGATGTTCCACATCGGCCGCAACACGCGCAGCACCATCGTCAGCAAGGGCATCAGCGCCGGCAAGGGGCAGAACACCTACCGGGGCCTGGTGAAGATCAGCCCGAAGGCACAGGGCGCGCGCAACTTCACGCAGTGCGACAGCTTGCTCATCGGCGACCAGTGCGGCGCGCACACCGTGCCCTACATCGAGAACCGCTGCATGACGGCGAAGGTGGAGCATGAGGCGACCACCAGCCGCATCGCCGAGGACCAGCTTTTCTATTGCCGCCAGCGCGGCCTGTCGGAGGAAGAGGCGGTCGGCATGATCGTCAATGGCTTCGCGCGGGAAGTGCTGAAGGAACTGCCCATGGAATTCGCGGTGGAAGCCCAGAAGCTCCTCGCCATCAGCCTCGAAGGGTCTGTCGGCTAACATGCTCAAGATCGAGAACCTGCACGCCACCATCGACGGCAAGGCGATCCTGAACGGCCTCTCGCTGGAGGTTCCGGCGGGCGAAGTGCATGCCATCATGGGCCCGAACGGCTCGGGCAAGTCGACGCTCTCCTACGTGCTGTCTGGCCGTGAGGGCTATGAGGTCACGGGCGGCTCCGTCAGCTTCCATGGCCAGGACCTGCTGGCGATGGAACCGGAGCAGCGCGCTGTGGCGGGGATGTTCCTGGCCTTCCAGGCGCCGGTCGAATTGCCAGGCGTAGGCAATGCCAATTTCCTGCGCACCGCACTGAACGCCATCCGCCGTGCCAAGGGCGAGGCGGAGATGGATGCGATGCAGTTCCTGAAGCTCGCCCGCGCGCGGATGAAGGTGCTGAACATGCCGGAAGACATGCTGAAGCGTCCGGTCAATGTCGGCTTCTCCGGCGGCGAGAAGAAGCGCAATGAGATGCTGCAGCTGGCGATGCTCGCGCCCTCCTTCGCGGTGCTTGACGAGACCGATAGCGGCCTCGACATCGACGCGCTGAAGATGGTGGCGGATACGGTGAACAGCCTGCGCGGCCCCGGCTTCTCCGCGCTGGTCATCACCCACTACCAGCGCCTGCTGAACCACATCGTGCCGGACCGCGTGCATGTGCTGGCCGCCGGGCGCATCGTGCGCAGCGGCGGGCCGGAGCTTGCGCAGGAGCTGGAAGCGTCGGGTTATGCCGGCGTCCAGGCCGCGGCATGACGGCGATGGGTGCAACCGGCGCGGCGGCCTTCCTCGCCCGCTATGAGGGGCTGCGCACGCGCCTGCCCGGCGCGCGCCTGCCCTGGGTGGAGGCACTGCGCGATGCCGCGGCGGCGTCCTTCCGCGCTGCCGGCTTCCCGACGCGGCGCGTGGAGGCGTGGAAATACACCGACCTCGCCAGCGTCACCGGCGCGACCTTCGGCGAGCCGCTGACCAGCGTGGATGATGCGCCGTCGCTGCCCGCGGCCGCGCATCCGCGCGCGGTCTTCGTGGATGGGCGCTTCCGCCCCGATCTTTCGACGCTGGATGCGCTGCCCTTCCCGGCGGCAAGCCTGGCCCAGGCGCTGCCGGAGCTCGAAGGCCGGCTTGGCGCGATCGCGCGGCCGGCGGAGCAGCCGATGGCCGCCCTCAACACCATGCTGTTCGAGGATGGGCTGGTCGTGGACGTCCCCGCCGGCGTCGCGGGCGGCGTGCTGGAACTGCTGTCGCTTGTCGCGGCGTCGGAACGCGCCCCAGCCTTCCATCCGCGCCACCTGATCCGCCTCGGCGCGGGCGCGACCCTGACCATCGTCGAAAGCGCGATCGGCCCCGCCGCGCAGCGCTACCTGCACAACCCGGTCTTCGAGGTCGAGGTCGCCGCAGGCGCGCGGCTGAACCATGGTCGGCTGCAGATGGAAGGGCAGGAAGGCGTCTTCCTCTCCACCGTCTATGCCAAGGTCGCGGCGGGCGCGGCCTATGATAATTTCACGCTGAACGCCGGCGCGAAGCTGGCGCGCAACGAGATTCACGTCGCGCTGAATGGCACGAAGGCAGAAGCGCATATGAACGGCGTGCAGCTGATCGGCGAGGGGCAGCATGCGGACACGACGACCTCGCTCGATCACGCCGCCCCCGATTGCGCCAGCCGCCAGACCTACAAGACGGTGCTGGCCGGCCGCTCGCGCGGCGTCTTCCAGGGCAAGATCCACGTCCATCAGATCGCCCAGAAGACCGATGGCTACCAGATGAACCAGGCGCTGCTGCTGAGCCCGGAGGCCGAGATCGACAGCAAGCCGCAGCTTGAGATCTACGCCGACGACGTGAAGTGCAGCCACGGCGCGACGGTGGGCGAGCTCGATGCCGACCACCTGTTCTTCCTCCGCAGCCGCGGCATCCCGGAAGCCCAGGCCAAGGCCATCCTGGTCGAGGCCTTCCTGACGGAAGCCGTCGAGGCCGTGGCGGATGAGGCGATCCGCGCTGCGCTGACGCGCGGCGTGGCCGGCTGGTGGGGACGCCAAGGCATCGCGGGCGGTCTCGAGGAGGCGTGATGGACGGGCACGTCGGCGCAGCTCTCGATCTCGCGGCGATCCGGGCGGATTTCCCGATCCTGGCGGAGAAGGTGCGCGGCAAGCCGTTCACCTTCCTCGATAGCGGCGCGAGCGCGCAGAAGCCGCGCCAGGTGATCGGCGCGATGGTGCGGATGATGGAGACGGCCTATGCCAACGTCCATCGCGGTGCCTATCGGATGAGCGAGCAGGCGACCGAGGCCTATGAGGCCGCGCGCGATGCCGTCGCGCGGTTCCTGAATGCGGCCGATGCGCGCGAGATCATCTTCACCAAGTCCAGCACGGAAGCGATCAATCTGGTCGCGCACAGCTATGGCCGCGGCGTGCTGAAGCCCGGCCAAGCCGTGCTGATCAGCGAGATGGAGCATCACGCCAACATCGTGCCCTGGCAGATGCTGCGGGACGCGCATGGCATCGAACTGCGGATTGCCCGGATCACCGACGCCGGCGAGCTCGACATGGACGATGTCGCGGCGAAGCTGGCGGACGGCAAGGTCGGGCTGGTGGCCGTGACGCATATGTCGAATGTCCTCGGCACCGTCACACCTGCCGAGCGGATTGCGCGCCTTGCGCATGAGCATGGCGCGAAGGTGCTGTTCGACGGCAGCCAGGCGGCGGTGCATCGGCGCGTGGATGTCCAGGCGCTGGACGCCGATTTCTACGTCTTCACCGGCCACAAGCTGTACGGCCCGACGGGCATCGGCGTGCTCTACGCGAAGGCCGCGTTGCTGGAGGCGATGCCGCCCTTCCTCGGCGGCGGCGACATGATCGCCGAAGTCACCTTCGAGAAGTCGATCTGGGCCCCGATCCCGGCCAAGTTCGAAGCCGGCACGCCACCGATCATCGAGGCGATCGGCCTGCATGCCGCGATCGACTATGTGCAATCCATCGGCATGGCCGCGATCGAGGCGCATGAGCGCGCGCTGGTGGACCGCGCCATGGCGAAGCTGCCGCATATCGAAGGGCTGACGCTGCTCGGCCGTGCGCAGGACCGCGGCGGCGTCTTCGCCTTCGCGCTCGACACCGCGCATGCGCATGACATCGCAACCCTGCTGGATCGTGCCGGCATCGCGGTGCGGTCGGGGCGTCATTGCGCGGAGCCGCTGCACACGCGCTTCGGCGTGGATGGCACCTGCCGCGCCTCCTTCGGTCTCTACACGACACCGGAGGAAGTGGACCTGTTGGCCGATGCGCTGCAGCAAGCCCGCGAGTTCTTCGCATGACCGACCTCTTCGGCGACCTTCGCGACCTGTATCAGGACGTGATCCTTGATCACGGCCGCAAGCCGCGGAATTTCCGCCGTCTCGACGATGCGACGCTGACCTCGCGCGGCGACAACCCGATGTGCGGCGACCGGATGGAGCTGTTCCTCAAGACCACGCCGGACGGCACGATCGAGGACGCCGCCTTCCAGGGCCGCGGCTGCGCCATCTCCATGGCAAGCGCGTCGCTGATGACGGAGACGGTGAAGGGCAAGACCCCGACCCAGGCGCGCGCGATGGGCGAGACCTTCCGCCAGCTTGCCATGACCGGCACCTGCCCCGATTGCGGTGCCGACATCGCCGAGGATGTGGAGCGCCTGACGCCGCTGTCGGGCGTGCACGAATTCCCGAGCCGGGTGAAATGCGCCACCCTGGCCTGGCATACGCTGAACGCCGCGCTCGACGGCGCGAAGGAGGCGAGCAGTGAGTGAGACCCCCGTCGCCCCCCCCTCTGCCGCGGAGGAGAAGGTGCACGGCGCCTGGACGCCGGATGGCGCAACGCCCCCGCCGACCCGCGTATCCGAAGATGGGGTGATCGCCGTCATCAAGACGGTGTTCGACCCCGAGATCCCGGTGGACATCTACGAGCTCGGCCTGATCTACGCGATCGAGATCGGCGACGACGGCAAGGTGAAGGTCGAGATGACCCTCACCACCCCCTCCTGCCCCTCGGCCCAGGAGCTGCCGCAGCAGGTGGAGGAAGCGGTGCGCGCCGTCCCCGGCGTGACGGATGTGCTCGTCGAGGTCGTCTGGGACCCGCCCTGGGACCAGAGCCGGATGAGCGAGGATTCCCGCCTCGCCCTCAACATGTACTGATCTTTTTCCCTGGCACGACCGACCCGGAGCTGCGCTAGGATTCCCGCCATGAGCATCACGACCGACGCGCCTGCCCGCCCCAAGCGGGCCCTGCCGCCCCTGATGCAGCTGTCTGATGCTGCCGCGGAGCGCCTGCGTGCCCTGTACGTCGCGGGCGAGCAGGGCAAGCTGCTGCGCATCGCGGTGAAGACCAAGGGCTGCTCGGGCATGTCCTACGACCTGTCCTGGGTGGATGCCGCGGGGCCGGGCGATGAGGTGGTCGCCGACAAGGGCCTGACGGTCCTGGTGGATCGCAAGGCGACGCTGTTCCTGATCGGCACGGTGATGGACTACGAGGTGAAGCAGATGTCCGCGGGCTTCACCTTCACCAACCCGAACGAAAAGGGCCGCTGCGGCTGCGGCGAGAGCTTTCATGTTTGAAATCCCTCAGACGCCGGGCGGCGGCTCCGCCGCCTTGGCTTCGCGCCACGCGCTGGCGCGCTGACGGCGTAGGGCAGTCTGGGCGCGGCGGCCATCCGGCCGCTCGGCCCGCGTGAAGAACGCGGGCCGCCAGCTCCTGAGTTAGCTTCGGAAGCTCAGTCCAGCGTCGCGCCGCTGGCCTGGACGATGCGCTGCCAGACCTGCTCCTCGGCGCGCATATAGGCGCCGAAGGCGTCCGGCGTTTCGTCCCAGACCGGCTTGAAGCCGAGCGGCTGCAGGCGGTCGCGGAACTCGGCGGTGCGGACCACCTGCAGGATCGCGCGATGCAGCGTCGCGATGCGGTCTGTCGGCGTGCCGGCCGGCGCAGTCACCGCGTACCAGCTCTGCATGTCGATGCCCGCCTGCGGCAGCAACTCGCGCATGCCCGGCACAGTCTCGAGCCCCGGCACGTAATCCACCCGGTCCGCGCTGCCGACCGCCAGCGCGCGGAAGCGGCCCTCGCGCACATGCGGCATCAGCGCCGGCATCACGTCGAACATCATGTCGATCTGACCCGAGAGCAGGTCCGTGATGGCCGGCCCGCCGCCGCGATAGGGGACATGGGTGATGTCCACGCCCGCGGCGCGCGAGACGGCGCTGATGGTCAGATGGCTCGCCGTGCCGGTGCCGGAGGAGCCCATGGTCAGCCGCCCCGGTGCGCGCCGCGCCGCCTCGATCAGGTCGGCGAAGCTCTGCCAGGGGCGCTGGCTGTTCACCACCAGCAGCACCGTCCCGGTCGAGACGCGCGTGACGGGGGCGAAGTCGCGGCTCGGGTCGAAGGGCATGCCGCGCGCATAGAGGAACTTGTTCGCTGCCAGGATGGTCGCGGTGCCGAGCAGGATGGTGTGGCCATCCTTCTCCGCCTTGGCGACGGCATCCGCGCCAAGGTTGCCGCCCGCGCCGCCGCGATTGTCGATGATGATCTGCTGGCCAAGGAGCGGCTGCAGCTTCTCCCCCAGCAGCCGCCCGGTGATGTCCACAGCGCCGCCTGGCGCGAAGGGCACGACGATGCGGATCGGGCGGCTCGGGAAGGCCTGGGCCGCAGCGGGTACAGTGCCAAGCGCCAGGGCGGGCCCGGCAAGCGCGGCGGTGGTCAGCAGGTCGCGGCGACGCATCTGTCTCTCCAGGCGGCGGGTGATGTCGCCCGCAATCTAATCCGCCGTGCCGTCGCCGCCAAACGGCGACGACGGCGTCACGCCGCTCAGGCGCCGAGCGGCACCATGCGGAAGCCAGTGCCCGCGCGCTCCACCCGGCCGAGGCCTGGCATGACGAAGTGATAGCCGACGAAGGGGATACGGTCCGTCGCCAGCCGGTCCAGCAGCGCGCGGCGCGTGGCGACGGCGGCGGGCGGGTCCATGTCGAAGCCCGGGAACCAGTCGGGGCGCGGCAGGAACAGCTCGGCCGAGGTTGCGACATCGCCCATCACCATCAGCTGCTGCCCGCCATCCTGCACCAGGAAGCAGCTATGGCCGGGGCTGTGACCGGGCGTCGGCACGGTGCGGATGCCGGGCGCGGCCTCGGCCTCCGCCGCCAGCCGGTCCACCCGCCCGGCATAGGGCGCGAAGACGCGGCGCACGCCGGCGAAGCCGGGGCGGCGGTTCTCTGCCGCGCGGGCTTCCTCGGCCGGGTCGCTCCAATAGGCCCATTCCCGCTCCGGCACCGCGATGCGGGCGTTGGGGTAGGTCGCCGCCCCATCCGCCCCCACCAGACCGCCGATATGGTCCAGGTGGAAATGGGTGATCAGCACAAGGTCCACCTGCGCCGGGTCTACCCCGGCGGCACGCAGGTTCGCCGGCACCTGGCCTGGCCCGCCGCGGCCGGTGTCGATCAGCACGGTCCGCCCAGCCGTCCGCACCAGCGTCACGTTCCAGGAATTCGGCAGCACCGTGTTGGTGATGCCCTGCGCGGCGAGCACCGCGCGCACCTCCTCGGCCTGTGCATTCACCACGAAGCCGGTCGTGGCGTCGGGCCGCCAGGAAGCGCCGTCATTCACCACCGTCACCTCCAGCGCGCCGACGCGGCTGCGATGGAAGGGGATGGTCGGCGGCGGTGCCGCGCCTTGCGCGCGGAGTGTGCGAGGCAGGGCAGGGGCAGCGAGGGCGGCGGCCGCCCCCAGCATGGCGGTTCGGCGGTGCATCGCGGTCGGCGTCCCTTGTCGTGGCGTCCGTCTAGCTCGGGCTGGGCCGGCGTGGCGCAACCTGCCCTGGCGCTGGTCCTTCGCACGGATCGCTTCCGTCCCGCCACGCCAATAACAGCCGCATGGCGCGAATCAGCGCGAGCTGCCCCTCGGCCGGCACGCCAGCGGGCTCGACATGGCCGAAGCCT
This sequence comes from Roseomonas sp., assembly GCA_044348345.1. Lineage (GTDB taxonomy): Bacteria > Pseudomonadota > Alphaproteobacteria > Acetobacterales > Acetobacteraceae > Falsiroseomonas. Next base: position 25,120 of record JBIKSZ010000019.1, read on the forward strand.
GGCACCGTCACCACCACCGCCTGGCCCGGCGGCAGGGCTGCGCCAAGTGCTGCCGATTGCGTCCAGGGGATCACCGTGTCGGCCAGGCCGTGGATCGCCAGCGTACAGGTGCGGAGCGTCGCGCGCGCCGGGTCGAGGGTCGCCAGCCTCTCCCGCACCAGCGGCGGCAGCGCGGCGAGGCGCGCTGGCACGGCCTCCGGGTTGCGTTCCTGCACCAGCGCCAGCACGGCGCGCCCGGAGGGCGTGAGCTGCGGCGCCAAGTCACCGAGCGGCGCTGCGGGGTCCGTCAGCAGCCGCTGCGCGGCGACGCGCAGCACCAGCCGGTCCGTGCCATCCGGCAGCGCCGCCCCGACGGCCAGCAGGAAGGCGCCGGCGGCGAAGGGGCTTGGCGCGTCGCGTCGCCAGCCTGTCTCGCCCGGGGCGCGGTGCGCGCCGGTGGCGGCGAAGACGGCAAGATCCTCCATGGCGTGAAAACCACCCAGCGTGACGATGAGCGCGGCCGCGCCCTCCTGCCCCGCCAGCAGCGCCGGCGCGGCGGCGAAGGAGATGCCGGCCAGCGCCACGCGCCGCCCCGCCGCGGCCTCGGCCGCCGCGGCGCGGCGCATCGCGGCGATGTCGGCGGGGTCGAGCG
>JBIKSZ010000175.1:0-8182 GCA_044348345.1 Roseomonas sp.
GAGAAGGACGACAAGCTTCAGTCTGAGCCATCGAAACAGCCGGGCCGCCTGGTCGAGATGCCAGGCGAGCACATAGCGGCGCACGGTGGCCTCAACCTCCTGCGGGCTGGAGCCCGCGGCGGCGCGAACCGCCGCCTGCGCGGCCGGCGTGCGCGGCGCGGGACTGCTATCCCGCGCGCTGCTCGGCAGGGTGGCAGTGCTGATTGCGTTCATCTGCGCCGGCTTCCAGTGCAAATCGCGACGTCGCGCGGATCGCGGTCTCGAGGGCGCCCGCGCAGTCGGATGTCTGGTCCGGCTCGTCGCGATCTCTGGCGCCATCCTGGCAAGTTGATCATGCGCGTGGCCTCGCCGACGATGATCCGTGTTCGATGCCGTGAGGATGCTACGGCGACAGCGCGCATGGCTGTGCGATGACGCACAGAGAAGCCAAAGGGCCTGCGCTGCGAAGGCGCGCCGCAAAGATGATGTGAAATTGTTCCGTTATCGGAGCGTTCGAGTTACTCTGCATGTCGGCTGGCCTCCCGCATGACGGGCCAGGGACGAGGTGCGATGCGACAGCACGAAGCGATGCCACGCGATGGGATGGCAGGGGGGGCGGCCGCAGCCCCCAGCGGCAGCCAGAGCTTGAGCAGCATCCCCTTCCTCCGCGCCCTGTCGCCGGAGGTGGCGCGCCGCTATGCGGGCGCGACCCGCTGGTTCACGCCCGAGCCTGGCGAGGAGATCATCGGCTTCGAGGACGCCACCGACGACGTCTTCTTCGTGCTGACCGGCTGCGTCCGCATCACCGTGCGCACCCGCGGTGGCCAGGAGCTGATCCTCGATGACATTCCCGCCGGGCAGTTCTTCGGCGAGATGGCGGCGATCGACGGCGCCCCGCGCTCGGCCTCCGTGACAGCCCTCTATCGGTCCAGCATCTGCCGACTCCAGGGTGCGGCCTTCATGGCGTTGCTGGCAGAGTCTCCAACGCTGGCGCACCAGATGATGCGCCTTCTGGTCCGGCGGATCCGGCTGCAGAATGCGCGGCTGCTGGAATTGACCGCCTTCGATGTCGGGCAGCGCCTGCAGGCGGAGCTGCTGCGCCTGGCTGGCCCGCTCGCCGCGGATGGAACGCGGGTGATCTCGCCACCGCCAGTGCAGCAGGTGATCGCGCAGCGGATCGGTGCCCGGCGCGAGGCCGTGTCGCGCGAAATGGCGCGGCTTCTGCGCCAGGGCGTCCTGTTGCGACGGCGCGGCGCGCTGGTGCTGTGCCACCCTGCCCTGCTGGAGCGCACCGTCATCGAGGCGTTGGAGGGCTGACACCCAAGGCCGCCGCGAAAACACCCCTGTTCGTCTGTGCGCTATCGCACAGTCACGCGCACCGCGTCGGGCGCACTGTGGCCCGGTCGCATAACGGATTCGCCAGCGAGGCCCGGCGCATGAGCAGGTTGTCGGCGCGGCGCCGCAGATCGTGGGGGGCCAGACCAGGCGGCTCGCTGCGCGGGCGCGACAGCGGCGAGGCCTGCCTGCACGCATCGCCTGGCGCCGACACGGGACGCAATGTCGCAGCTGGGCTGAGCACGGGAATCCTCTGCGCCATCCTGGCCATGACCCATGGCGTGATGGCCTTCGCCCCGCTCGGGCCGGAGGCGGTGAGCATCGGCATCGCCGCGGCCATCGTGGCAGCCGCGCTTGCCGGGCTTGCCATGGCGCTTCTCAGCGACACGCGCCCGATCATCGGCACGACCACCGCCAGCACGGCGGTGCTCCTGGCCTCGATGTTCTCCGCCGCGCAGCCATCCAGCATCGAATCCGCCTTTCTGCTGGCGCAACTCGTCACGGCACTGGCCGGGGTGCTGATCCTGCTCGTGGCCTGGGCGGGTCTCGGACGGCTGGCGGGCCTGATGCCGACGCCCGTGGCGATCGGGCTGACGAATGCGGTCGTCGTGCTGATCCTGCTGGGGCAGTTGCCGCTGGCGCTGGGGCAGCGGCCCGGCGAGACGTTCAGCATGGCCGCGCTGCAGCCCGGCGCTGCGCTGGTGGCAATCGTCACGGTGGCGCTGATGCTGAAACCGCTCACGCGCCTGCCGGCACCTATCGTGGCCTTCGGTATCGGCTGTGCCTTGCACTATCTGCTCGCGGCAGGCGGCGTCGCGGTCGGCCCTGTCCTTGGCGTGAGCACCTCCCCTGGCCTCGTGATATCGGGCCTTGTCGCCGCGCAGTCCCAATGGACCGAGTTGCAGCTGGATGGAACGCTCGCCCTGCTGCTGACCTCGGCTGCGCTCTCCTTGGTGCTGCTGGCCTTGGTCGAGACCATCTCCGCCGGCGCGGCCGTCCGCGAGCGAACCGGGCGCCGCAGCAACACCTCGCGCGACCTGTTTGGAGCAGGCGCGGCGATGCTCGGCGGCGCGGCGGCTGGTGGCATCCCCGGCAGCACGATGGTCAGCGCGACGATGGCCTGCCTCGCCTGGGGCGGGCGGAGCCAGCTGGCCCTTCTGATGCACGCAGCAACGACGCTGCTCGCTTTCTTCCTGCTCACCCCATTGGCGGCGAGCTTGCCCTATCCGGTGCTGGCAGGGGTGCTGCTCGGTGCCCAGCTGCAGATCTTCCAATGGCGCCCGCTCCTGCCCGTCGCAGGCTTGGGGCGCACACGACGCGCAGCCGACACGGCCATCGTGCTTGCGGTCGTGGCCTCTGCCGTTGCCTTCGGGCTGGTCGTGGCGGTGGCGACCGGCGTGCTGGTGTCGGTGATCATCTTCACCGCCTCGATGGCGCGATCGCCGGTGCGTCGCAGCATCCGGAACCCGACCGGTCGCTCCCGCGTGCGTCGCCCAGCGAGGGTCGACCAGCTGCTGCGCGTCGCCGGCGACAGGATCCGGCTGATCGAGCTGGAGGGCGCCATTTTTTTTGGCAGCGCCGAGGCCGTTCTGACGGAGATCGAGCGGGCGAAGGCCGAAGGGTGCGAAGTGCTGATCCTCGACCTCGGGCGTGTCACGCGCATCGACCAATCGGGCGGGCGGCGCTTGCTCGAAGCTTGCGCGGCGATGCCCGGCCGCGTGCTGCTCGCGCCGCTGCATGCTGGAAGCCGTGCTGCCATGGAACTGGAAGCGTTGGGCCTGTTTGAGCGCATCCCGCGCGGCGCCGCCATGCCGACACTGGCCGACGCGGTGGAGGCAGCAGAGGAGATGTTGCTGGCCGAACTGGAGCCCGCCGGCCCACGATATTGCGACGCGCGCGACGCGCTCAGGGCACTCGCTTTGCCCGAGCAAGTCATCGCGACGCTGGCGCCCCGCCTAGTGGAACAGACATTCCCGGCCGGCAGCGTCATCGCGCGCCGGGGCGATGACGCCGACGCCGCCTATCTTCTGCTCGAAGGGCAGGTCCTCATCAGCCTGCCGCCGGGGCCAGGACGGCCCGCCACGCGGCTTGCCGTGCTGGCCCCTGGCGTCATCTTCGGCGAATCCGCCCTGCTCGGCGATGCGCGTCGCACCGCCGACGTCACAGCACGCGAGACGATACGCTGCCTGCGGATCGACCGCGACATGGTCAAGGCACTGCGGCGCGAGGCGCCGGACGTGGCCTGGCACCTCATGGCCGCGGTGGCGCGACAGTTGAACGGGCATGTCACGGCGGCCAATGTCGCCATCGACCGGCTCGAGGGCTGAGGCCGCGCATGGCCGCCCTCGACACCCTTCTGGACTGCGTGCCGGTGAGCGATGCCATGCGGGCGGAGCTGCGAGCGCGGCTTCAGGAGCCGTCGCGGAGCTACCACAATGCGCGCCATGTCGCGCTGCTCTGGAGGCGACATCTGCGCTACGGGGCCGGCCTCGTGGTGACGGCCGAGCCCTGGCACACGCTGATCGCCAGCGCCATCGCCTTCCACGATGCTGTCCACGATCCGCATCGGCGCGACAACGAGGCCGCCTCCGCCGCCTTGTGGCGGCGTGCCCGGCCATCGCTCAGCCAGGACGAGGTCGAGTGGGTGGCGGGAACGATAGAAGCGACGGCCAGTCACCTTTCCGCCGCGCCGGTGCCGGGCATGCCGGAGGCTGCCTGGACCGCGCGGCTGTGGATGCTCGACCTGGACCTGACGCCGCTGGCCGAGCACCCGGCCGGCTTTGCCGCGAACACGAAGCGCCTGCGCCGCGAAGCCGCGCATCTGCCGGAGGCGGAGTGGGATGCGGCAAGGCTCGACTTCCTGCGCCGCATCGCAGCCGCGCCCCGGCTGTTTCGCAGCGACGCCCTGGCCGCCGCCTTCGAACGGCGGGCCCGCGCGAACATCACCCGTCAGCTCGTGGCCGTTCAATGGTCGCTGACAGAGTAGTTCACCGCGGCAGCGCGGCCGGTGGCGGAAGAGCCGCCTTGATTGTGCGATATCGGAATGATCAGCTTTCCGCGCTGCCGCTTATGCGCGCGACCCCTTGGCCCACACAGGACGAGCAAGGATACCGGCAATGGAGAAGTTGACTTACTGCATCCATCCCAAAATCGGCATTGCGCGGCTCGGGAACAGCCGGCGCGACTTCTGCATCGGGCCAGAAGCCCTCGGTGCCTTGCCCATCCGCTGCAGCCGCCTTGGGGATGCCGACATCGTCGGCGGGACAGAGGCTCCCGAAACGCGGTTCAAGGATCCGATGGGGGCCGTGAAGCGGCAAGCCGCGCGCTTTCGCATCTTCCGCCACGATGCCGCCGGCGCAAGCGAGGTGGTTGCGGGAGAGGACGGCATCATCGACATCACCTGGACCGTCCATGTGGCGAACAAGAAGGCCATCTGGTTCAGCTTCCAGGAGCTCAGCGGATCGCTCGAATTCGGGCCGGAGAATAGCTACCAGGCGACGGGCGTGCCGCTGAACAACCCGGACGTCACCGACGAGGCGCAACGACGTGCGCTGATGATCGACCCCGGGCCGCGCATGATCGCCGGCGCTCATCAGATGCAGGAATTGTCGCGTGCGACGATCCCGCCGGGCTATGCGGGCAGCTTTCCGCCGGCCGATCTGTCGCCCGCCATTGATTCGCTGGGCACGCTGCGGACGGATGCCAAGGGACGCCTGCTGGTGCTTGGCGGCTATGGTACCTCGACCGGCCGCGACGCGATCAACTCCTTCCGCGGGGCCAGCAGCTGGTGGGACGACATCAGCGATGGCTACGTCCTGGCGACGCTCACCTTCGCCGATGGCAGCAGCCGCGACCTCGATCCGGCCTGGGTTCTCGTCGGCAGCCCGAAATATGCGCCGGAGCTGGTGAACTTCGTCACCCTCGATGACACGATGTACGATATCGCGGTTCGTTTCCTTGGCCACGACCCGCTGCTGTACGACGCCACGACGCATCGCAGCGGCGCCTCGGACAGCAGCGCCTATGATCCCTTCGCCGGGTTCAATCCGGCCTTCAAGCCGAACTACGAACGCGACATCCGCCCCATCATCGAACGGCCCCGCGGCTACAGATGGGTCGCGCAGATCCCCTCGATGGAGGCGTTCGCGCAGCCCGCCTTCGACACGCGCGATGCATCCGAGGCGAACCGTGCCGCCCGGCAGCGCTACTTCGGATTCTACCGCGTGCCGGTTCCGCCGGAATCCTATCGCTTCCTCCGCGACGGGCAGGTTCCGAACGGGCCGAATACGCTGTTCGGACCGGACGGGGTGCCATTGATGCCGCTGAATTCCGGCGACAACTCCGTGACGAATACGCTGATCTACAAATCCATGACCCTCACGCCAACGCAGTACTTCTTCATGCGGCAATGGGCAGAGGGACTCTTCGACGCCGGGCCGGCGCCAGCCCGGCACGAGGGCGATCTGCTGCCCCTAGACCATGCGACGATCGGCAATTGCGTGGGCGCGCCCTTCTCGCCGGGGATCGAGACCAGCTGGATCGTGCGCTGCCCGAAGCTCTATGCGCGCCCCTTCGTGATCGCCGCGGCGCATTGGGCTGGAAGCAACGCGGCACTGCGCGCCCATTACGCGGCGCGGGGGCTGTCGCTCACCGCCGATCCGCAGGATGGCGATGGCACCGAACCCGGCGATCTGACCAAGAGGATGGCCTGCCCCTGGCAATCCGACCTCTACAACTGCACCGTGCAGACGCCGAACATCGTGGACCCTGAGATCAATCAGCACCCGCTGGACAATGGTCAGCAGGTGCCGCCCTCCTTCTTCATCTATTGGTGGCCGCCGCAGAGCCCGATGCATGTTCTTGCGGGCGACCTCGACCCCGCCAACCAGGTGCTCGACGCCTATGTGTCGAACCCACCGGCGATCTTCACGGCGCCGGGCCCGCACGGGACAAGCGGCTCCACCGTCAATGTCACCATGCCCAATCCCTCCGCGTCGCCCATCGTTGCGGCTGGTGCGCCGGTTTCCTTCCTGCGCGGCGTGACAAGCTTCGCGCAGATGGTGGCGTCCTGGTCGGATCTTGGCTTCATCGTGAACAAGGGCGCGCCCGACTACCCCTTCTTCGTGGAGACGGAACGCGGCACGACGGCGCTCGCCCAGGGCACGACACTGGGCCTGAAATAGCCTTGTGCGACCTACCCCGCCATGTGGACTGTGCCGTGCTCGGCGGTGGCCCAGCTGGCCTCGCCACCGCACTCGCGTTGCGCCGTCACCATGGCCTGGATGTGGCGGTGCTGGAGCGCGAAGACTATTCCGCACCCCGCATAGGGGAGACGTTGTCACCCGGGGCCGACGCAATGCTGCGGTATCTGGGCGCGGCGCAGCACTTCGAAGCCGATGCGCATCTGCCGGCCTATGGCACGCTCGCGGCCTGGGGCAGCCCTGAGCCGATGGCGCGCGACTATCTTCTGACGCCCTCCGGCACCGGCTGGCATCTCGACCGGCAGCGTTTCGACGCTTCGCTGGCAGCGGCGGCCCGCGAGGCGGGCGCAACAGTGCGGGCGAAGGTCACCGATGTCGCGCTGGAGCGTGCGGCAGGCGGCTGGACGGTGCGGGTCGGAACCGAGGCCATGGTTGCCCGCTGGGTGGTCGACGCCACCGGCCGCCCTGGCCGGTTCGCGCGTCGTCTCGGTGGCCGCCGGCACCTGCTCGACACGCTCGTGGCCGTCGCGGCTGTCCTGGAGCCCAGCCATCCGACAGAGGCGACGACACTGGTCGAAAGTTGCGAGGCTGGCTGGTGGTATTCCGCCCCGCTCCCGCGCGGGCGCCTCCTCGTCGCGCTGATGAGCGACAGCGACGTGGTGCATGAGCTGGGACTGGCGCAGCCCGCTGCGTGGCATGCGCTCCTGTCCGCCCAGCCATTGACCGCGGCACGCACGCACGGTGCGGCACCCCAAGCGCTACAGACCTGGCCGGCGATGACGACGATGATGGAGCCTTTCCTCGGCGAGCGCTGGATTGCCGTCGGCGACGCCGCTGTCAGCCACGATCCACTCTCCGCCAGTGGCATCCCGCGCGCACTGGAGGCGGGCATCCAGGCCGCAGCCGCCATCGCCGCCGCGCTGCAGACGGGCAGCTATGCACCGCTTGAGGCCCATCTCCGCCGCGTGCGGCAGGCCTTCGTCATCTACTGGCAGTCCCGGCATCGCTACTACGCCATCGAACAACGCTGGCCGGAGGCGCCCTTCTGGCAGCGCCGGCAGATGAGCCTTTCGGCGGCTGCACAGGCCGAAGGCAATCCTTGACCTATCGTAACGGTAACGCGACGATCAAACCCGAACCAGCTTGGAGAGCGCGTGCCATGGCAGGTAGCCCACCGGATCCGTCAGATGTGCTCGATATTGCGATCATCGGTGCGGGTGTTGCCGGAAGCTATGCCGGCTACAGGCTGCTGAGCACCGATCCGCGCGAGAGCGCCGAATTATCGGCGCTGCTGGCCGCGAGCGGCCGCTCGACTCTGAAGACCGAGCTTTTCGAATGGACCGAGCGGACCGGTGGCAGGCTCTGGTCTGTCCGCATGCCGGCTACGCCCGATGTGCCGGCCGAAGTTGGCGGCATGCGCTTCCTGGGCTCCATGCAGAACGTCCACAATCTATGCAAGACCCAGCTGAAGCTGGACGTGGGCAGCTTCGAATTCGCTGACAACATCCAGTATCTGCGCGGCCGGCGATTCAATTTCAACGACTACCACGACACCGCCAAGGTTCCCTACGCTCTCCCCGCGGGAGAGGCCGGCCTCAGTTGGATGGAACTCGTCAGCAAGGCGATCTACCAGCACATCGTGCCGGAGTTGCCGGACCTCGAGAAAA
>JBIKSZ010000176.1:0-8048 GCA_044348345.1 Roseomonas sp.
CGCCAGAAAAGCCGCGACTTCTATTGGTACAGCCCGATCCTGAAACAGCGCCTGGACGGCAAATCGGCCGAGCTGCTGGCACGACCGAAGAATGAGGATGAGGTGCTGCGCATCCTGACGGCCTGCCGCGCGCGGCGCGTGCCGGTCACGGTGCGCGGCGGCGGCACCGGCAATTACGGGCAATGCGTGCCGCTGGATGGCGGCGTCGTGCTCGACATGACGGCGATGAACGCTCCCATCGCGCTCAAGGACGGCGTGGTGGAGGTCGAGACCGGGGCGAAGATGATCGACCTCGACCTCTGGTGCCGCGAGCGCGGGTGGGAGCTGAAGCTCTGGCCCAGCACCAAGCGCACCGCGACCATCGGTGGCTTCGTCGCCGGCGGCGGCGCGGGGGTGGGCGGCATCAGCCACGGCACGATGCGCGAGCGCGGGAACCTGATCGGCGCCCGCGTCGCGACCATGCAGGACCCGCCGCGCGTGCTGGACCTGGAAGGCCTCGCGGCGAACCCGGTCAACCGCACCTATGGCACCACGGGCGTGCTGACGCGCATCCGCGTGCCGCTGGCGCCAGCGCAGGCTTGGCGGGACGTGGCGATCGCCTTCCCGGATTTCGTGCCGGCCTCGCGCTTCGCGCTCGACCTCTCCTTCTCCGACGGTATCGCGAAGAAGATGTGCGCCGTCTTCGACAGCCAGCTGCCGCCCTTCTTCAAGGGCTTGGCGGATGCCGTGCCCGCGGGCAACGCGCTGGTGCTGGCGATGGTGACGCCAGCCGGCCTCGGCCCGCTGGCCGAACTCGCCGCCGAACATGGCGGGCGGATCGTCGCCGAGCAGGATGCGGTGGCCGCCGAACGCGACCCCGACGCCACGCCCTTCTATGAATACTGCTGGAACCACACGACGCTGCAGGTGCTGAAGAAGGATCGCGGCGTCAGCTATCTGCAATGCCGCTTCCCCTTCGAGGACACGCTGAAGGCCGTGGAGGCCGTGCGCATCCCCTTCCGCGACGAGGTCTGGATGCACACCGAATGCGTCCGCTTCGGCGGGCGGCTCACCATGTCGGCGCTCCCCGTCATCCGCTGGACCAGCGCCGAGCGGCTCTATGAGATCATCGCTGCCTTCGAAGCCGCGGGCATCGGCATCGCCAACCCACATGTGCTGACGATCGAGGAAGGCAGCGGCTATCGCCGCGTGCCCGGCGACCAGCTGGGCTTCAAGCGCATGGCCGACCCCCTCGGCCTGCTCAACCCCGGCAAGATGCGCGACTTCACCATCGAGGACGCCGCCGCATGAGCGTGAACGCCGTGATGGAGGCCCTGCCGGGCCTCGCCTGGACGACCGATCCCGCGCTGGTGCGCCAGAAGTCGCGCGACTTCTTCTGGTATTCGCCCGTACTCAAGCGCCAGCTCAACAAGGTGACCGGCGAGGCGCTGGTGACCCCACGCAACGAGGCGGAACTGCGCGCGCTGCTCGCCACGGCCTATGCGCATGGTGTGCCCGTCACGCCGCGCGGCGCGGGCACCGGCAATTACGGCCAGGCGATGCCGCTGCGTGGTGGCATTGTGCTGGAGATGACGGAGTTCAACCGCGTGCTCTGGGCGAAGCCCGGCGTCGTGCGCGCGGAAGCCGGCGTCAAGCTCATCGACCTCGACGCGCATCTGAAAACCGCCGTGGGCGGGGAGCTGCGCTTCCACCCCTCCACCAAGCGCACCGCGACGCTCGGCGGCTTCATCGCCGGCGGGTCGTCGGGCATCGGCAGCACCACCTTCGGCATATTGCGGGAGCCGGGGAATATCCTCGGCCTCAAGGTCATGACGATGGAAGCCGAGCCCCGCGTGCTGGAGCTGCGCGGGCCCGAGCTGCAGAAGGTCAACCACGCCTATGGCACCAACGGCATCATCACTGAGCTTGAGATGCCGCTCGCGCCCGCCTGGGATTGGGTGGATGTGGTCGTCGCCTTCCCGACGCTGATGGGCGCGGCCCGCTTCGCCGACAGTTTCTGCCGCATGGATGGCGTGGCGAAGAAGCTCGCCTGCGTCGTCCCCGCGCCGCTGCCGCAGGACCACTTTCGTTCGTGGGGCGCGAAGGTGCCGCCCGGACATTCTGTGGCTTGTCTGATGGTCGCGCCGCCCTTCCTCGACATCCTGCCCGCGCTGATCGCCTCCCATGGCGGCGCCGAGATCCTGCGTGAGGCGTCGGATGCCGCCGAGGTGCCGCTCTATGAGCACAGCTGGAACCACACCACGCTGCAGGTGCTGAAGACCGACAAGCAGATCACATATCTGCAGACCCTGTTCCCCGCGCCGAACCATCTGGAGCTGATCGCGAAGCTCGAGAAGATGTTCGGCGATGAGGTTCTTCTGCACCTCGAATTCGTGCGCTTCGGCGGCACGGTCTGCGCCTTCGGCCTGCAGGTGGTGCGCTTCACCACCGAGGAACGCCTGGCCGAGATCATCCGCCTGCACGAAGACGCCGGCGCGCCCATCTTCAATCCGCACACCTTCACGCTGGAAGATGGCGGCATGAAGCGCGTGGACCAGGACCAGCTGAACTTCAAGCGCCTGGCCGACCCGAAGGGCCTGCTGAACCCCGGCAAGATGGCGGCGTGGGACGATCCGGATTGGAAGCCGGGCAAGTCGCAGTCGGTGCATTTGTACGAGACGGATTACGAGGCACCGGCGGAGATGCTGGAGTAGGGGCAGCCTCCCCGCCCGCACACCTTCCCCCTCCCCCGCACGCGGGGGAGGGAACGTCGTAGCTAGGGGAGGGTAGCTCCGGGCAGCCCTCAGCCGTTCAGGTACAGCGCCTGGATGGCGTTGCCGAGTTCGATGTTGCGGTCGATCTGCGCGGTCAGCCAGTCGTGCAGGCCATGCGCCATCACATCCTCGATGCGGCCCTTCGACAGCCGGTCGTGGATCTCGGCGGCGATGCGCTGCGGCTCGCCACGGCGGCCGCCGGTTGCCTCCGCAATCCCCTCCAGCGCGTGCCGCAGCCTAGCATGGCAGGAGACGAGGCTCCGCGGCAATTCCTGACGGAACAGCAGCAGGTCGGCCACCAGATCGGGCTGCAGCCGCGCGTGATGCACCCATTGGAAGGCCCGGAGCGCAGAGACGCTGCGGAGCAGCGCCTGCCATTCGGCATAGGCCACCGCCCCCTCCGCCCGCGGCCCGGACAGTGCCGGGTGCTTCGCATCCAGCAAGCGCGCCGTGTTGTCCGCGCGTTCCAGCATCACGCCGAGATGGACGAACAGCCAGCCCTCGTTCCGCAGCATCGTATCGGCGGCGGCGCCGTTGAACAGCAGCGTGCGCGCCCGCACCCAATCCAGGAAACCCGCCAGCGCGTCCTGCTCGGCCGCAGAGCCCGCGCGTGCGCGCATTTCCCGCCAGGTGTCGTTCAGCGCTTCCCACATATCCACGGTCAACGCGGTGCGCACCGCGCGCCCGTTGCGCCGCGCGGCCTCGATGCAATTGGCGATGGAGGACGAATTCTCGGGGTCGAGCGCGAGCCAGCGGATCACCGCGTCTGCCGTCACCGCGCGGCCGGTGGCCCGGAAGCCAGGCTCGGCGCCGGCCGAAACCAGCAGGCCGCGCCATTCATCCTGCGCGCCGCCGAGGCTGCCGGCGAGGCCCGCCATGCGCAGCGCCACCTGCATGCCGCGCGCGATATTGCCCGCGCGTTCGGTGTAGCGCCCCATCCAGAACAGGCTATCCGCGGTGCGGGAGAGCATCGCCTCAGCCCCCCTGCCGCTGCGACTGGGCCGGGCCGTCGTCAACGACCCACGTGTCCTTTGTGCCGCCGCCCTGGGAGGAATTCACCACCAGCGATCCCTCCCGGAGTGCCACGCGCGTGAGCCCGCCCGGGACGATGCGCACCTCCTTGCCCATCAGCACATAGGGGCGGAGGTCCACATGACGCGGCGCGATCCCGGCATCCGCCAGCGTCGGCACGGTGGAGAGAGCGAGCGTGGGCTGCGCGATGTAGTCCTGCGGCTTCGCCTTGATGCGCGCAGCGAACTCCGCGCGCTGCGCGGCGGTCGCATGCGGCCCGACCAGCATCCCATAGCCGCCCGAGCCCCGCGCCAGCTTCACCACCAGCTTGTCGAGGTTGTCGAGGACGTAGCCCCGGTCCTCCGCGCGCTCGCAGAGGTAGGTCGGCACGTTCTGCAGCAGCGGCTCCTCGCCAAGGTAGAAGCGGATCATCTCCGGCACGAAGGGATAGATCGCCTTGTCATCCGCGATCCCCGCCCCCGGCGCATTCGCCAGCGTCACATTCCCCGCGCGATAGGCGGCGAAGATGCCGGGCACGCCCAGCATGCTCTCAGGCTTGAAGACGCGCGGGTCCAGGTAGTCGTCATCCACGCGGCGATACAGCACATCCACCCGCTTCGGCCCGGCGGTGGTGCGCATGAACACCACGTCGTTCTCGACGAAGAGGTCGGCGCCCTCCACCACCTCCACGCCCATCTCATCGGCCAGGAAGCAGTGCTCGTAATAGGCGCTGTTGAAATGCCCGGGCGTCAGGATCGCGACACAGGGCGCGCCCTTGCAGTTCGGGGGTGCCGCTTCCTTCAGAGTCTCCAGCAGCTCTTCCGGATAATGCCCGACCGGCGCGAGGCGATGATCGGAACAGAGCCGCGGGAACAGCCGCAGCATCGCCTCCCGGTTCTCCAGCATGTAGGAGACACCGGATGGCGTGCGGCAGTTATCCTCGAGCACGTAGAAGTCGTCGGCACCCGTGCGCACCAGGTCGATGCCGGAGATATGAGTGAAGACCCCGGCCGGCGGCCGGAAGCCTTCCATCGGGCGGCAATAGGCCTCGTTCTCGGCCACCAAGGCGGCCGGCACGCGGCCGGCGCGCACGATCTCCTGCCCGGCATAGACATCGCCGATGAAGGCATTCAGCGCCTTCACGCGCTGGGTCAGGCCGCGCGCCAGCCGATCCCATTCGCTTTTCGCCAGAATGCGCGGGATCACGTCGAAGGGGATCAGCCGTTCCGGATCGCCGCCCTCGCCATAGACGGCGAAGGTGATGCCGACGCGGCGGAACAGCGCCTCCGCCTCCGTCCGCTTGGCCGCCAGCGCGGCCAGCCCATGGCGCTCGATCCAGGCAGCGATGCCCTGATAGGCAGGGCGCACGCCGGCCAGGGCATGCATCTCGTCGAAGGCTCGGGAGGTGTCGCGCGTCTCGGTCACGTCGGCGGTCCGGCTTCCCCTTTCGGCCGTTGTCGCGGAAACCCCAGCTCAAGGAAAGGGGAGCGCGACGGCAGCAGGGGAACCTTTTCGGATAGTTGATGATTTTCTAGGCAGGCGCCGCCTGCCAAGCAGGCAGCCCGAAGGGCGGCTAGCCCCGCACGGGCCCGGGAAGGCCAGCAATCTCCCGGATCAGCTTGGCGCGCATGGCGCGGGCGAAGTCGCGCCGGTCCTCCGCGCGCAGCACGAAGGCGCCGGGGCCGCCGATCACGTCGCGCTCGAACAGCGCCGCCAGCCGCCCGTCGCGCCAATTGGACGCGGCCTCGATCGCCAGCCCGTTGATGACGACGCCCTGCGCCACCAGCGCATCCCGCGCCGCCGGCGCCGGCATGTGGGAGCGCATGTCCGGCCCGTCGCCCGAGACATCGATGGTCCGTTCCGCCGCCGGCCAGGGCGCGGCCGCCAACAGCGCGCCGGCATGGACCAGCGCATCTCCGATGGCGTTGAAGGATTGGCGGGACCGCGGCGCGTCCCGCATCTCCGCCGCCACCGCCTCGGCCGAGGCCGCATCGGCAATACGGCGCCACTCCACCACTGTCTCCGGCCCGCCCGGGGAGCCCCATTCGACCATGGCCACCCCAATCGCAGCGCGGGGCTTCGATTGGATGGCGCCGAGCACCGCCGGATGGGCCAGCGCCTCAGCGATGCCCTCTCTCTGCAGGGCGAATTCATCGGCGTCGATGGAGCCCGAGGCATCCACCGCCAGCACCAGCAGCAGGTCCACCGCGGCGGATTGCGCCCCGGCGGCAGGCGCCGCCAGCAGCGCCGGCGCGGCCAGCAGCGCACGGCGCCGGACCCGACTGCCCTTCCTGGTCTCGCCCATCGCCTGCCCCCGGCCCGGTTCCCCGCCTGTCTCGGCGGTCCCTGGCCATGCCGTCAACGGCTGCGTGCGAGCGCCTGCACGCAGGCCTCGAAGGCCGAAAGATCGCTCCAGCGCGCATACTCGGGCACGTCGCGGCGGATGAAGGTGCAGCCGGCCTCATGGATGCCGCCATCGATCATCAGATTGTCAGCGAGGCCGAAATCCTCGACCGACATCGCCGCCGCATCGCGCCAACGGCCTTCGGCGTCGCGCTGCGCGGCGGGGCCGAGGAAGTCCAGCGTGCGCGGCAGTAAGCCGGCCGCGACATTGGAATAGCCCAGCACCTTCTTCCCAAGGGCACGCATGAAGCCGAGTTCGTAGACCGTGCCCGCATCCGCCGAAGGCCCGCGGAAAGGCGTCAGGTTGGCGATCACCGCATCGGCGTCGCGCATATGCGCCTCGTTCCGACGGTAGATCCACAGCCAAAGGGGGGTGTTGGCCGCCTGCGGATGCTGGGGGTGGTTGTCCACGGGAAAAATGCCCGCCAGCCCATGCGCCGCGCAGATCGCGCGCTTGCGCTCGGCCATGGCCAGCGCATCGGGCAGGAAGACATCGGGGCCGGCGAGATACACCTTCATCTGATCTTCCTGCCCGGTTGGGACCGGTTGCGGAAGCGGGGGGCTTGCCGCAACCGCGGCGGGCGGGCGCAATGGCGCCGCACAGGATGGCCGGCATGGACCTCGAGCTCGAATACAACAATCGCGCCCGCGTGCCGGACCACCCGGCGCATATCGCCGGCTGGCAGCGCGACGCCGCCGCCTGGCGCGCCACCTGCCCGCGGGCCGAGCTCGACCTGGCCTATGGCCCGGGCGAGCGGGAGAAGCTCGACCTCTTCCACCCCGGCGCGGCCGAGGACGCGCCGCTCGCGATGTTCATCCATGGCGGCTACTGGAAAGCGCTGGACCGCAGCTTCGCCAGCCATTGCGCGCGGGGGCTGAACCTGCGCGGCGTCGCGGTCGCCGTTCCCTCCTACGACCTCTGCCCTGCCGTCCCGATCGGGCGGATCGTCGCCCAGATGTGCGCGGCCGCCGCTTTCCTCTGGCGGCGGCACCGGCGGCCGATCCTCGCCGCGGGCCATTCGGCCGGGGGGCAGTTGGCGGCGATGCTGCTGGCGACCGACTGGCCGGCCCTCGACCCCACCCTGCCGCCCGGCCTGGTGCGCGCCGCCCTGCCGATCTCCGGCGTCTTCGAACTGGAACCCTTGCTGGCGACCAGCGTCGCGGAGGGTCTGAACCTGACGTCCGGGGAGGCCCGCGCCCTCTCCCCGCGCTTCCTGCCCTGCCCCGGCCGGCCGATCCATTGCGTCGTCGGCGGCGCGGAGAGCGGGGAGTACATCCGCCAGAGCCGCGACATGGCCGCCGCCTGGGGCGGCAGCTTCGAAGCACTGGCGGGTGCGGACCATTTCACCGTCATCGCCCCGCTGGCAGAGGCCGAAAGCCCCCTGGTCCAGCAGGCGGAACGGCTTGCGCGGCCGTGAAGGTTCAAGCTTAAAGCACCTATGGGAGACGGAGGAGGTCCAACAATGACGATCACGACCACAGGTTTCGGCCGCCGCACGCTGCTCTGCGCCTCGGCACTGGGTGCGACGGCGCTGGCCCTGCCGGGAATCGCCCGCGCGCAGGCGCAGCCGGTGAAGATCGGCCTCGTGGCGGTGCTGACCGGCCCGCAGGCCGCGCTGGGCACGCATCTGCGCGACGGCTTCCAGCTCGGCATGCGCCACCTGGAGAATCGCCTCGGCGGCCGTGCGGCGGAGGTGCTGGTGATCGACGACGAGCTCCGCCCCGACGCCGCCGTGACCAAGGTGCGCGCCGCGCTGGAACGCGACCGCTGCGACTTCATCGTGGGCGTCGTCTTCTCCAACATCCTGGCCGCGATCATGCGCCCGGTGACGGAGACACAGACCTTCCTGATCAGCACCAATGCCGGCCCGAGCCCGATCG
>JBIKSZ010000177.1:0-8043 GCA_044348345.1 Roseomonas sp.
GCCCGGGCCGGCCAAAGGGGCCAGCCAGCGGCTCTGCCACCGGCGGTGTGGCGCAACCGGCCAGCAACAGAACAAGCAATGCCGCGCGCCACATCGGTCAGCCCGCTCCGTTCACCATGCCGTCCCGCCGCGCGCCGATTGAGCGGACCTCCGGCCTTGGCTTGGGGCCGGCGGGCCCGTGACCCTGGTTGCCGAAGCGCTGCACGACGCCGCCTTGGCGCCTCAGCCCTTCTCCCGCATCAGCCGCGCCTTGTCGCGCTGCCAATCCCTGGCCGCGATGGCGGCGCGCTTGTCGTGTTTCTTCTTGCCCTCGCCCACGCCGAGCAGGACCTTCGCCACGCCACGTTCGTTGAAGTGAATGTCCATCGGCACCAGCGTGATGCCCTCACGCGTGATGGAGCCGATCAACTCCTTCACCTGCTTGCCGCGCAGCAGCAGCTTGCGCGGGCGGCGGGGCTCGAACTTGGCGGCGAAGCTGCCGGCCTGCCATTCGGGAATGTAGCAGTTGAACAGCCACATTTCGCCATCGCGCTCGCCGGCCCAGGCTTCGGTCAGCGTGGCGCGGCCGGCGCGAAGCGACTTCACCTCCGGCCCGATCAGCATCAGCCCGGCCTCGATCTCCTCACCGATCTTGTAGTCGAAGCGCGCCTTGCGGTTCTGCGCGGCGATGCCGTGGCTGATCAGGCCCTTCTTGCGGGGTTCCGCCATGCGCGACCTAGTTCAGCAGGCCCGCGCCGGCCATCGCCTCGCGCACACGCATCTTCGTGCTGTCCGCGACCGGCGCCATGGGCAGGCGGCAGAGGTCGCGCGAGCGGCCGAGCAGGCTCGCCGCATGCTTCACCGGGCCCGGCGAGGTCTCGCAGAACATCGCGTCATGCACCGGCACCAGGCGATGCTGGATCGCCATCGCCTCGGCCACGCGGCCCGCGGCCCAGGCATCGTGCATCTCGCGGCACAGCCGCGGGGCAATGTTCGCGGTCACGCTGATGCAGCCATGCCCGCCGGCCGCGAGATAGGCGACGGCCGTGTGGTCCTC
The DNA here is from genome assembly GCA_044348345.1 of Roseomonas sp. Taxonomy (GTDB): domain Bacteria; phylum Pseudomonadota; class Alphaproteobacteria; order Acetobacterales; family Acetobacteraceae; genus Falsiroseomonas. The sequence goes on from JBIKSZ010000177.1 coordinate 1,037, forward strand.
GCCCGAGAGCTGGCAGAACTCCGGCCCGCAGGCGAGCGTCGTGTGCAGCGGGCGCGTCAGATTCGCGGTCGCATCCTTTACGCCGACGATGTTCGGGTGCTTCGCCAGCCGCGCCATGGTCTCAACGCTCATATCCACCACGCTGCGGCCGGGGATGTTGTAGATGATGATCGGCAGCGCGACGGAATCCGCAATCGCCATGTAGTGGCGATAGAGCCCTTCCTGCGTCGGCTTGTTGTAGTAGGGCGTGACCACCAGCGCGGCATCCGCGCCCGCTTCCTTGGCATGGCGCGTCAGGCCGATCGCCTCGGCCGTGCTGTTGCTGCCCGTGCCTGCGATGACCGGCACGCGGCCCTTCGCGGCGGCGATGCAGGCCTCCACCACCTGGTTGTGCTCGGTGTGCGTCAGGGTCGGGCTTTCGCCGGTCGTGCCGACCGGGATCAGCCCCTGCGTGCCCTCGGTGATCTGCCATTCCACGAAATCGGTGAAGGCCTTGAGGTCCAGGGACCCGTCTGCCTGCATCGGCGTGATCAGCGCGACGAGCGAACCCCTGAACATGGTTTTTCGAGCCTCGGTAGCCGTGTGGGACCGCGGAACCTAGGCCGCAGGGGCGATGGCGGCAAGGCCGCTGCCCGGGACGGAATCGCGCTATAGAGGGGGGCATGCGCCGCCTCCTCCGCCTTGCCCTGCTCCCCCTTCTCCTCGCCGGCCCGGCCGCCGCCCAGCCCTGGGCAAGCGAGCCGCAGCGCGCCGCCGGCCGCCAGGCGCTGGCCGCCGCCCAGGCCGGCCGCTTTGCGGACGCCGAGACGCTCGCCGCCAGCGCCGACCCGATGGCCCGCAAGCTGGTCGCCTGGCTGCGGGTCCAGGCCCGCAACGGCCCGGCGACGGGGGCGGAGATCGCCGCCTGGCTGGCCGCCAACCCCGACTGGCCGCTGCCCGAGACCATCGCCCGCCGCGCCGAGGAGCTGCTGGCCAAGGACACAGACGACGCGCTGGTGCTGCGCCATTTCGCCCGCATCCCGCCACGCGGCATCGAGGCCGCGCAGCGCTTCGCCGATGCGCTGGGCCGCGCCGGCCGGAGTGCTGAGGCCGCGCCGGTGCTGCGCGAGACCTGGCGCCAGGGCCCGCCCGCCGATCCCGCCGCCGAGGCCGCCTTCGCCGAGCGCAACGCCGCCATCCTGACCGCCGACGACCATTGGCGCCGATTCGACCGGCTGGTGTGGGAGAACCAGGCGGGAGCCGCCTCTCGCATCGTGCCGCGGCTCGACACCAATCGCCGCGCGGCGGCCGAGGCGCGGCTGGCTGCGCGCGGGGAACGCGAGCCGGACGGCGCCGCGCGGCTGCGCGACATCGGCGTGATGTATGAACGCGCGCGGCTGCTGCGCCGACGCGACCGCGATGCGGAGGCCGCTTCCGTCTGGGCCTCGGCCGAGCCGCTGCAGACCAATCTCTCGCCTGCCGCCGCCCGCGCCATCTGGGCCGAGCGGCAGATCCTGGCCCGCAAGCTGATCCGCCTGGGCGATGCGCCGACCGCCTATCGGCTCGCGGCCAATCACGGCCAGGCCGAAGCCGGGGAGCCGCGGCAGGAGGCCGAGTTTCTCGCCGGCCTCATCGCACTCCGCCGGCTCGACGACCCGGTGCGCGCCGAGCGCCATTTCGCCCGCGTCGCGGAAGGCAGCCAGAGCGTCATCACCCGCGCACGCAGCGCCTATTGGGAAGGGCTTGCGCTCGCGGCACAGAACCGCCCGGCCGAGGCCCGCGCCCGCTTCGAAGCCGCGGCCGCCTTCCCTGTCGCCTTCTATGGCCAGCTCGCCTCCCTGGCGCTGGGCGAGACACCGGCCCAGCTTTCGGCGCGGATCAACGCCGCCGCCCTGCCCGAGCCGCCGGCCGATGTCGCGCGCAGCTTCGGCGCACGGGAGTTGGCGCGCGCGGCGATGACGCTCGCCGATCTCGGCCAGCCCGACCGAGCGCGGATGTTCCTGCTGCGAATGGAGGATGTTGCGCCGGATGCCACCGATCGCTGGCTGATCGCGCGCCTCGCGGTGATCATGGGCCGCCCCGATCACGCCGTCTGGGTGGCGCGCCGGGCCGGGGTGGATGGCGTGATGCTGGTCGAGGATGGCTGGCCCAGCCCCTTCCCTATCCCGACCGAAGGCGCGGAGCCGGCTCTGGTCAACGCCATCACCCGGCAGGAGAGCAATTTCGATCTCAGCGCCGTCTCCTCGGCCAATGCGCGCGGACCGATGCAGCTGCTGCCGGCGACTGCGGAGTCGGTCGCACGGCGCCTCGGCATCCGGCACAACACGGCGATGCTGACGACGGATGCGGCGCACAACATGCGCCTCGGCTCGGCCTATATCGCCGATCGGCTCTCGCGCTACGCGGGCGCGCTGCCGCTGGCGGCGGCCGCCTATAATGCCGGTGCCGCGCGGGTGGATGAATGGCTCGTCACCTATGGCGATCCGCGCATCCCCTCCGGCCCCGATATGCGCGAATGGATCGAGCTGATCCCCTTCGGCGAGACGCGCAACTACGTGCAGCGGGTGATCGAGAACACCGTCGTCTATCGCGCCCGCAACGCCGCAACCGCCAACCTGCCGCATCCGCTGGCGCCGCTGCTGGAAGGCCGTCGTTGAGGACGCTGCGCTTCCGCGCCCGCGATGGCCTCGGCCTGGCCGCGGTCGATCACCCGGGGCCGGAGGGGCGGACGCCGATCCTGTGCCTGTCGGGGCTAACGCGGAGCGGCGGCGATTTTGCCCGCCTCGCCGCGCGCCATGCCGGCACGCGGCGCGTGCTGACGCTGGACCATGCCGGCCATGGCGACAGTGAGCGACCCGCGGATATCGCGCGCTACGCCATCCAGAACGCATTGGGCGATGTGCTGGACACGATGGCGGCGCTGCATGCGCCACGCGCTGTGATCGTCGGCACCAGCTTCGGCGGGATCCTGGCGATGGTGCTCGCGGTGCTGCGCCCTTCGGCTATCGCGGGCGTGGTGCTGAACGACATCGGCCCGCAGGTGGAGAGTGTGGGCCTCGATTTCGTGCAGTCCTTCGTCGCGCGCGATCCGGCTTTGCCCTCGCTCGAGGCCGCGGTCGCGCATCTGCAGGCGACGCTGCCGCCGCTGACGCTGGACGCCGCTGGTTGGCTGCACTTCGCCGCCCTGACCTATGCGCCGGGCGCCGACGGGCTGTGGCATCCGCGCTGGGACACGCGCATTGCGGAAGCCTTGCGTGGCCAGGGCGCGCCACCGCCACTCTGGGGGGCCTTCGGTGCCTTGGCGCATGCGCCGCTGATGCTGGTCCGCGGTGCATCATCGGAGCTGCTATCGCCCGCCACCGCCGCCCGCATGCGCGCCATGCGCCCCGACATGCACGTCCTGGAAGTGCCGGGCAGCGGCCATTGCCCGACGCTGGAGGAGCCGACGGTGGTCCCCACGCTCGATCATTTCCTGCAGGAGATCGCATGACGCCTGCGCGGCTCATTGCAACGCTCGGCGGCGCGGGGCTGCTGCGGCCCGGCCCCGGCACCTGGGGCTCGGCGGTGGTGCTGCCACTTGTGCTGCTCGGCCCGCTGGCATGCCTCGTATTGGCGCTGGCGGTGACGCTGGCTGGCTACTGGGCCGCACGCGAGGTGCTGCGCGACGGCACCGAGGATCCGGGCTGGTTCGTCGCCGATGAAGGCGCGGGCATGCTGATCGCGCTCGCCGCCCTGCCGGCGGCAAGCTGGACCGGCGTGCTGGTGGCCTTCGCTCTGTTCCGGCTGCTCGATATCGCCAAGCCCTGGCCGATCTCCTGGGCCGATCGGCAGGCCGGCGCCTTCGGCGTCATGCTGGACGATATCCTGGCAGGCGCCATCGTTGCGGCCGTGCTGCTCGCCCTTCACATGGCTGTTCCGGGAGTGCTCGGCTGATGCTGGACCAGGCCATGCTGGACGAGGCCGCGGCGCTGCTCGGCGCGCTGCAGGCAAAGGGGCTGACGCTGGCGACGGCAGAGAGCTGCACGGGCGGGCTCATCGCCGCGGCGCTGACCGCGATCCCAGGCTCCTCCGCCACCGTGCTGGCGGGCTATGTCACCTATTCGAACGAGGCGAAGACCCGGATGGTGGGCGTGCCGGCCGCGATGCTCGCGGCCCATGGCGCGGTCAGCGAGCCGGTCGCGCGGCAGATGGCCGAAGGTGCCGCCGCCGATGCGGGGGCGGACATCGCCATTGCCTGCACCGGCATCGCCGGGCCTTCGGGCGGCAGCGCGGCGAAACCGGTGGGGCTGGTCTTCATCGCCTGCGCCGCCCGTGGCAAGCAGACGGTGGTGGAGCGCCACATCTTCCTCGGCGACCGCACCGCCATCCGCGCCGCGACCGTCGCGCGCGGCTTCGCGCTGATCCGCCGCGCGATCGAGGAGTAGGCCATGGACCAGACCGACACGCTGCTCGCTGCCATCGACGCCGACCACGACCAGGCCGTCGCGCGGCTGGTGGACTGGCTGCGCATCCCCTCCGTCAGCGCGCAGCCGCAGCATGCGGGCGATTGCGTGCGCGCCGCCGAATGGGTGCGCGACCAGCTGACCGGCCTCGGCTTCACCGCCAGCCTGCGGCAGACGCCGGCGCATCCGGTGGTGGTCGCGCATCATCCGGGGCCGGGTGGGAACGCCCCTCATCTGCTCTACTACGGCCACTACGACGTGCAGCCGGCCGATCCCTTCGAGCTCTGGACCAGCCCGCCCTTCGATCCCGCCATCGTGGACGGACCGCATGGCAAGCGCGTGGTCGCGCGCGGCGCGGTGGACGACAAGGGCCAGACGCTGATGTGGATCGAGGCGCTGCGCGCCTGGCAGCGCATCGCCGGCGGCCCGCCCTGCGCCATCACCGCCGTGATCGAGGGCGAGGAGGAGATCGGCTCCCCCAACCTTGCGCCGTTCCTCGCGGCACACCGCGACGAGCTCGCGGCCGATGTCGCTGTGATCAGCGACACGGGCATGTGGGACGTCACGACCCCTGCCCTGTCCACGCGGCTGCGCGGCATGTGCTATGTGCAACTCGACCTCAAGGCCGCCAGCCGCGACCTGCATTCGGGCATGTATGGCGGCAGCGCGCTCAATCCGCTGAACCTGATCACGAAGATCCTCGGCGACCTGCACGACGCCAAGGGCCGCATCCAGCTGCCCGGCTTCTATGACGGCGTGGCGGAGCTTTCGGCCGCGCAGCGCGCCTCCTGGCAGGCGCTCGGCTTCAGCGAGCACGATTTCCTCGGCGATATCGGCCTGTCGGTGCCGGTGGGCGAGGCGGATCGCGGGCCGCTGGAGCGTCTCTGGGCACGGCCGACGGCGGATATCAACGGCATCTGGGGCGGCTATACGGGCGCGGGCAGCAAGACCGTGATCGCGTCGGAAGCGCATGCGAAGGTCTCCTTCCGCCTGGTGCCCGGCCAGGACCACGCGAAGGTCTTCGAAGCCTTCCAGGCCTTCGTACGCGCGCGGCTGCCGGCCGATGCGAAGGCGGAGTTCCAGGTCTTCTCCTCCTCGCCCGGCATCGAAGTGCCGGCCGATAGCCGCTTCATCCGCGCGGCGCAGGCCGCGCTCGCCGACGAATACGGCAAGCCCGCCGCGATGATCGGCTGCGGCGGCTCGATCCCCGTGGTGTCCTCGCTGAAGGACATCCTCGGGCTCGACACGGTGCTGATGGGCTTCGGCCTCGATGACGACCAGGTGCATTCGCCGAACGAGAAATTCGACCTGCGCTGCTTCCACGGCGGCACGCGCAGCCATGCGCGACTGCTGGCGAAGCTCGCGGGCGGCTGAGGCGCGCTACAGGGAGGGCTCCGCCCTCCCTGCACCCTCCCGCCGGGGGGCAGCGCCCCCGTGGCCCTACCGCCCCGCCTGCGCGCGCAGCTGCGCGATCGTCGCGCGGTTCGTCACCTGCTCGGGGTTCGTCCGCACCTCGATGATCGCCGGCTTGCTGGAGGCGCGCGCGCGCTGGAAGGCGGGCACCAGGTCTTCCGTGCGCTCCACCACTTCGCCGTGCCCGCCGAAGCTTTCGATGAAGCGGGCGAAGTCGGGGTTGGTGAGCGCCGTGCCGGAGACGCGGCCGGGATAGGTGCGCTCCTGGTACATGCGGATCGTGCCGTACATGCCGTTGTTGAACACCATGATGATCGGCGCGACGCCATGGTGGAACGCGGTCGCGATCTCCTGCCCCGTCATCAGCGCGCCGCCATCGCCGACGAAGCAGACCACGCAGCGATCAGGATGTGTGATCGCCGCACCAATTGCGGCCGGCACGCCGTAGCCCATCGCGCCATTGGTGGGGCCAAGGAACTCCTGCCCGTCCGTCAGATGCATGAAGCGCGTTGGCCAAGTGGCGAAGTTGCCGGCATCCGAGGTGAAGATCGTGTCCGCCGGCAGCACCTTCTCCAGCTGCTGCAGCGCGACGGCGAGGTTCAGCGGGCCTTCATACGCCGGCGCCTTGGCCTGCGCGTCCCGCGCCGCGCGCACGGATGCGCGCCAGCCCGCCCAGCGCGGCTTTACGATGCGCGGGGCAGCGGCCGCCGCGTGGGCAAAGGCATTGAGGTCGGAGACGATACCGAGTGCCGCGCGATGCACCCGCCCGATCTCGGACTGCTCCGGATGGACGTGGATGATCGGCTTGCTGCCGGCCATGTCGAACAGCGTGTAGCCCTGGCTGACGGGCTCACCGAGGCGCGTGCCAATGGCGAGGATCAGGTCGGCTTCCTTCGCCTTCGCGACCAGCCCCGCATCGGCGCCGACGCCAAGGTCGCCCGCGTAATGCGCCGATGTGCCGTCGAACAGCCCCTGCCGGCGGAAGGAGACGGAGACGGGGATGTCGTTGCCCACCAGGAAGTCGCGGATCGCGGCCCGGCCCTCGGCCGTCCAGCGCGTGCCGCCGAGGATCGCGAGCGGCTTCTCGGCCTTCTCCAGCATCGCCATCAGCCGCGGCAGCGCATCGGGCGCCGGGTACGGCGGCAGCAGCGGCTGCGGGCCGATGTCGGGCAC
>JBIKSZ010000020.1:0-25170 GCA_044348345.1 Roseomonas sp.
ATTGGCGCCGGGCCGCTGCCCGCCGGGAAAGACCGGCCCTTCGAGCGCGACATTCTCCTGCACGACGATCTCGGCGGCGATGGCGCGGTAGCGCCGCGGACCAAGCCGGACGATGCCGCCGCCGGCGGCGCTGGCGGCATTGATCGCCGCCTGGATCGCGGCTGCGTCATCGGCCAGGCCGTCGCCGACAGCGCCGAAGTCGCGCACATGGAACATGCGTTCCACATGCATGGCGGCGGTGATCTGCGCGAAGGTCGCGCGGCGCGTCTCGGCCGCGGCGCCACTGCCCTGCACGATCGGTGCGAGGTCGGCGGCACCGAGCGCGGTGGCGGGAGGCAGGTCGGAGATTCTGGAATCGGGCATCGGCCCCTCTCGTCGGGTTGGAGCTGCGCGGAGCGGTGGTAGGGAGGGCAGTGCGGGGGCAGCGTATTCAGACGATCTGCAGGCCGTCGCCCGCCTCGGTCAGCAGCCGCCCCTCGGCTTCTGTGAGCAGCGTGTAGGGCCGGCTGACCGCGAAGGGGGGCGAGGTGTCCGCGACCAGGGGGGCGCCCACCGCCTCCACCCGCAGCCGGTAGCCGGAGCCCGCATCGGGCGCCGGCAGGCTGGCGCTGGCGATGCCGGCCGTGACGGTCGCCGGTTGCGGTCCGCGCAGGGTGGCGCCCGACGCATCGCGGATGGAAAAGCGCACCTCCGCGACCGGGCCCGCGACGGTGGCCGAGGCTTGCACCGTCCCGTTGGACAGGATGCCGCCGGCGAGCGGGGCGAGCAGCACCGTCATCGCCACCGCACTCGCCGCCTGGGTGACCGAGAGGCGCTGCGCGGCGGCGCGGCTCGTCCGGGAGGGCGCGGCGGCGGTATCGAGCACGATGCCGCCCGGCACTGTCGGGCCGGGGCGCACCGTGGTCAGCGCCACCGCGTCCGACGCCTGCAGGATGATCACGTCGCCCGAGGTGAGGCGCGGCCCGGCCGCGTCGAAATAGCCGGCCGTCAGCGCCTGCTCCCGCGGATCGGGCGTGCGGTAGAGCCAGAGCGTGAAGCCGCCCTGCGTGAGCAGCGGGAGGAGGGCGGCGGTCTCGAAGGGCATGCGGGGCTCCGGGCGAACAGGGACGGCCATCGCGCCCGGCTGCTGGTGCGGCCGGGGCGGGATTTTCGGACGGTCTGGGGAGGCCCGGGCGGTGCGGACGCAACTCGCCCCTTGGCTGCGCCTGTCTAGGGCCGGAATCGCAACGATGTCAAGATAAAAATCCTATCGCGGCAGACCTCGGTCGCCCCCGCTGCGCCCTGACGCGATCGTGATAGGGTCCGCCGCGATAGAATCGGTCCCTCCCCCGGAGATGCGCATGCGACGTTTGATGCTGCTCGGCGCCCTGCTCGGCGCAGCCTTTTCGGCCCTGCCTGCGGCAGCGCAGGAGCGCGTGGTGAATGTCTTCAACTGGAACGACTACATCGACCCCTACATGGTCCAGCGCTTCACGCGCGAGACCGGCATCCGCGTGCGCTACGATGTCTTCGACAGCCTGGAGACGCTGGAAGGCAGGCTCTCGGCCGGGCGGACGGGCTACGACATCGTCGTGCCAACCAACGAACCCACCTTCTCGCGGCTGGCGCGCGCCGGCGCCTTCCGGCCGATCGATAGGGCGCTGATCCCGAACCTCGCGAATCTCGACCCGGCGTTGCAGCGGCAGGTGGCGGCGTCGGACCCCGACAACCGCTTCGGTGCGCTGTATCTGTGGGGCACGATCGGGCTTGGCATCAACGCCGAGCGCATCCGCGCACTCGCGCCCGATGCACCGCTCGATAGCCTCGCGCTGCTGATGGACCCGCAGCATGCGCGCCGCATTGCGCGCTGCGGCATCACCATGATGGACAGCGCCATCGACGTGATCCCGACCGTGCTGCGCTACCTCGGCAAGGATCCGAACAGCACCAGCGCGGATGATCTGCGCGAGGTGGAGCGCGCGCTGATGGCGATCCGCCCCTTCATCCGCAACTTCTCGACCGGTGGCGCGATCGAGGCGATGGCGGCGGGCCAGTCCTGCCTGGCCTTCGGCTATTCGGGTGACATGATCCAGGCGGGGCTTCGCGCGCAGGAAGCCAATCGCGGCGTCACCGTGCGCTACGTCGCCCCGCGGGAAGGCGCGCAGCTCTGGTTCGACCTGCTGGCCATCCCCGCCGATGCGCCGAACCCGGAGGCGGCGCACGCCTTCATCAACTTCCTTCTCCAGCCCGATGTGATGGCGTCTATCACCAGCCATGTCCGGTACCCGAACGGCGTGCCGGCCAGCCGCGCGCTGGTCGCCGCGGAGGTCGCGAACGACCCGGCGGTGTTCCCGCCAGAGGCGCTGCGGGCCAGCTTCTTCACCATCGGTCCGGTGCCGCAGGCGGCGGAGCGCGCGCGCTCCCGCGTCTGGGCGCGCTTCAAGGCTGGGCGGTGAGCGAGGCCTGTGCCGGCCTGACAAGCGGGCCGGACGTGGCGCCGCTGTTGCGCATCGAGGGCGTGAGCAAGCGCTTCGGCGGTTTCGCCGCGGTGGATGGCGTCACGCTTTCGATCCAGCGTGGCGAGTTTTTCGCGCTGCTCGGCGGTTCAGGATCGGGGAAGTCCACGCTGCTGCGCATGCTGGCGGGGCTGATCCAGCCGGATGCCGGGCGGATCGTGCTGGATGGGCAGGACATGGCCGGCGTGCCGGCGCATGCACGGCCGGTCAACATGATGTTCCAGTCCTATGCGCTGTTCCCGCACATGAACGTGGCGCAGAACATCGCCTTCGGCCTGCGCATGGACGGCGCGCCGAAGACGCTGATCCGCGAGCGCGTGGCGGAGATGCTGGCGCTGGTGCGGATGGAAGGCTTCGGTGATCGCAAGCCGGCGATGCTGTCGGGCGGTCAGCGCGCGCGCATCGCGCTTGCCCGGGCGCTGGCGAAACACCCGAAGCTGCTGCTGCTCGACGAACCGCTGTCGGCGCTCGACAAGAATTTGCGCGAATCCATGCAGTTCGAGCTGCGCGCCATCCAGGGGCGCACGGGCACCACCTTCGTCATCGTCACCCACGACCAGGAGGAGGCGATGACCATGGCAAGCCGCCTCGCGGTGATGGATCGCGGGCGGCTGATGCAGGTCGGCACGCCCGGCGAGGTCTATGAATTCCCGAACAGCCGCTTCATCGCGGAATTCCTCGGCAGTGCGAATATCCTGGAAGGTGTTGTGGCAGCGACGGGGCCTGAGGGCGCCCGTATCCGCGCGGCTGACGGCCCCATCGATATCGTCTCCGACGCGCCCGCGCCGCGGCCTGTTGGCGAGCGCGTTATCGTGGCGCTGCGGCCGGAGCGCCTGGCGATCGCGCGCGCGCCGGAGGGAGCGGAGCCAAGCGACAACTGTCTGGAAGGTCGCGTGCGCGACATCGGTTATCTCGGCGATGCCTTCGTCTATCACGTCGAGATCGCGGGCGGCCGCAGGCTGCGCATCAGCCAGCCAAACCGGCGCCGCATCACGGAGCACCCGTTGGGCGCCGGTGATGCCGTCCATATCACCTGGGATCGCCAGGCCAGCATGGTGCTGCCCGCATGACTGCCGGCGCACGACGGGCGCTGGTGCTGGCGCTGCCGGCGGCCTGGATGTTGCTGTTCTTCGCCGCCCCCTTCGCCATCGTGCTGTCCATCGGCTTCGCGGAGCCGGCCGAGGGTATCCCGCCCTATGCGCCGCCGCTTCGCTGGGCCGAAGGCGCATGGCCCGTGCTGCAGCCGAATTTCGGCAATTTCGCGCTGCTTTTCGAGGATCCCTTCTATTTCGAGGCGCTGCTGCGCAGCCTGCGCGTCGCCGCAATCTCCGCCACGCTCTGCCTGCTTGCCGGCTATCCGATGGCGCTGGCCATCGCGCGCGCGCCTGAGCGCTGGCGCAGCACATTGCTGCTGCTGGTGATCCTACCCTTCTGGACCTCCTTCCTGCTGCGCGTGACAGCCTGGATCGGGCTGTTGCAGGACCAGGGCTGGCTCAATGGCGCGCTGCTCGCCCTCGGCGTGATCGAGGAGCCGATCGCGCTGCTCTACACCGACCTCGCGATGTATCTCGGCATCACCTATTGCTACCTGCCCTTCATGGTGCTGCCGCTCTACGCCAGCCTGTCGAAGCTCGATCCGGCGCTGCTGGAGGCCGCCGCGGATCTTGGCGCGCGACCCTGGCGCGCCTTCCTGGCTGTCACCCTGCCGCTGTCGCTGCCGGGGGTAATGGCCGGGTTCCTGCTGGTCTTCATCCCGGCGGTCGGCGAATTCGTGATCCCCGAACTGCTCGGCGGGCCTAGCGCGCAGCTGATCGGGCGCGTGCTCTGGACCGAGTTCTTCCAGAATCGCGACTGGCCGCTGGCCTCCGCACTCGCCGTCGCGCTGCTCGTCGTGCTGGTGCTGCCGATCGCCGCCTTCCAGGCCCGAGTCGCGCCGGCGGCGCGCCAATGACCTGCTGGCGGGAGGGGCGCTGATGGCCGCGCGCTGGCTGGTTCCGTTGGGCTTCGGCTTCGCCTTTCTCTACCTGCCCATCCTGTTGATGGTCGTCTTCTCCTTCAACGACAGCCGCATGGTGACGAGCTTCACCGGCTTTTCGCTGCGCTGGTACGAGGCGCTGTGGCGCAACGAGACGCTGATGGAGGCGCTGTTCCTGTCGCTCCGCATCGCGGCGGTCTCGGCCACCATGGCGACGATCCTGGGCGTGTTGGCGGGCTTCGCGCTGGCGCGCTTCGGGCGCTTCCGCGGCCGTGCGGCCTTTGGCGGGCTGATGGGGGCGCCGCTGGTGATGCCGGAGGTGATCACGGGCCTGTCGCTGCTGCTGCTCTTCGTGGCGCTGGAGCAGGCCTTCGGCTTCCCCGCCGGGCGCGGCGCCGGAACGGTCGCGATCGCGCATGCGACCTTCGGCGCGGCCTATGTGGCGGTGGTGGTGCAAAGCCGCTTGGCCGGCTTCGACACCAGCCTGGAGGAGGCGGCGATGGACCTCGGCGCCACGCCCGCCCGGGTCTTCTTCCTTATCACCCTGCCGCTGATCGCGCCGGGCGTCGCGGCGGGATGGCTGCTGGCCTTCACCCTCTCGCTCGATGACCTCGTGGTGGCGAGCTTCGTCTCGGGCCCGGGCGCCTCGACGCTGCCAATGGTGATCTTCTCCTCCGTCCGGCTGGGGCTGACGCCGGAGCTCTATGCGCTGGCGACGCTGATGGTGCTGGCTGTCGCGCTGGCGCTGGCGGTGGCCTGGTGGATCGCCGCCCGCCGCCCCCGTGCCTGAACAGCGCCATAATCCCTCCACGCCGCGGGGCCAGGATCGTTGCATGTCGCGCTTTCCCCTGGTCCTGATCCTGGCGGCCCTGCTGGCCGGTTGCGCCGAGCGCTGGACCCGCCCCGGTGCGACCGAGGCGCAGGCGGACGCCACCAACGCCGCCTGCCAGGACCGGTCGGAACTGGCCGTGCAGCCCCTGATGGCGTGGCAGATCATCGAGCAGGGCGGCTTTGTGCGGGAGCGGCGCTGCTGGCGGGAGCATGCGGGCCGGGAGGTCTGTGGCTTCACCGAACGCTGGCGCCCGCCGCGCTATGGCTGGGTGGACGCGAATGCCGGCGCCCGGGAGGCATGGCGGCGCGAATGCATGCGTGAGAAGGGCTTCACCTTCGAAGGCTACCGGCCACTCCGCCTGTTCGGGACGGGCGAGCAAGCCCCCCCACCGGTGGACGCCCCGCGCCCATAGGGCTAGGAACCTTCCCGGCCGCGCTGGGCGGGGGTGCCTTCCCCGCTTGGCGGGCAGGGAACGCCGAAACGCCATGAACCTCATCGCCGACCGCCTCGACCGCATCTCCCCCTCGCTGACCATCGCCATGACGGCGAAGGCCCGCGCCCTGAAGGCGGAGGGCCGCGACATCATCTCGCTTGCGGCCGGCGAGCCCGATTTCGACACGCCACGCAACGTGAAGGATGCGGCCATCGCCGCCATCGAGCGTGGCGAGACCAAATACACCGACGTCGCCGGCACCATGGCGCTGCGCAAGGCGGTCTGCGAAAAATTCAAGCGCGACAACAATGTGGAGTACAAGCCCGAGGAAATCCTGGTCGCCACCGGCGGCAAGCAGGTGATCTTCGACGCGCTGGTCGCCACCATCAATCCGGGCGATGAGGCGATCATCCCCGCCCCCTGCTGGGTGTCCTATCCGGACATCGTGGCGCTGGCCGAAGGCACGCCCGTGATCGTGCCCTGCGGCCCGAACCAGGGCTTCCGGATGACGCCGGAACAGCTGGAAGCCGCGATCACGCCCAAGACCAAGTGGCTGATCCTGAACAACCCCTGCAACCCGACCGGCGCCGGCTATTCCGCCGCCGAGTTGAAGGCGCTGGCCGATGTGCTGATGCGCCACCCCAATGTCTGGATCTTCTCCGACGACATCTACGAGAAGCTGACCTACGGCATGACCTTCGCCACCCTGGTCGAGGTGGAGCCGCGCCTGAAGGACCGCACCGTGACCATGAACGGCTGCTCCAAGGCCTATGCGATGACCGGCTGGCGCATCGGCTTCGCCGGCGCGCCGGTGAAGCTGATCAAGGCGATGGACAAGCTGCAGAGCCAGTCCACCTCCAACACCTCCTCCATCTCCCAGGCCGCGGCGATCGAGGCGCTGACCGGCCCGCAGGAGAGCGTGGAGGCGATGCGTGTGGTCTATGAGCGCCGGCGCGACCTGGTGGTGTCCATGCTGAACCAGGCGGCGGGCGTGCGCTGCCCGACGCCGGAAGGCGCCTTCTACGTCTTCCCGGACATCCGCGGTTGCCTCGGCAAGACCAGCGCGGGCGGCAAGAAGATCGAGACGGATGAGGATTTCTGCATCGGCCTGCTCGAGGAGACGGGCGTGGCGGCGGTGCACGGCGCGGCCTTCATGTTCCCGGGCCATTTCCGCATCAGCTATGCGACCGACGATGCGACGCTGAAGGAAGCCTGCACCCGCATCCAGAAGTTCTGCGCTGGCCTCAAGTGAGGGCATGCGCTGACCGCCGGGCCGCAGGCCCGATGGTCTGAACCGCATGTTCGCGCTGGGGTTCCGCCTGCGTCGTGCGACGGAGGCCGATTTCGAGCCGGTGCTCGCGCTCTCCATCCGGGTGATGCGCGAGCACCTTGAGCGCGTCGGCCGCTTCGATCCGGAGCGCCGGCGCGACCGCATGCGGCAGCAATTCGATGCCGGCATCCTGCGCATCATCGAGCAGGACGGCGCCATGGCCGGCTGCATCGGTGTCGACGCCAAGGGGACGGCGGTGGAGATCCACAGCCTCTTCCTCGACACACATGCGCAGCGCCGTGGGCTGGGTGCCGCCATCGTCCGGGGCCTGCTGGCCGCCTTTCCTGGCCGCCCCTTCCGTATCGAGGTGCTGAAGGAAAGCCCTGCGCGCCGTTTCTGGGAACGGCATGGCTTCGTCCTGACGGGCGAAACGGCCTTCGACTGGCAGATGGAACGCGCGCCGGATTGAGCCGCGCGCGGCCGGGCGATAGGTTGCCGGCCCTGTTCCGGAGGTCCCGCCCGCCATGCCCGCGCTTGCCAGCCGCCTGAAGGAGATTGCGCCCGCCGCCTCCGTCGTCATGACGCAGAAGGCGCGCGAATTGGCGGCACAGGGCATCAAGGTGATCAGCCTGGCCGTTGGCGAGCCCGATTTCGACACGCCCCGCCACGCGATCGAGGCCGCCTATAAGGCCGCGCTCGCCGGCGACACGAAGTACCCGCCCCAGGACGGGACGAAGGCGCTGAAGGAAGCCATCCAGCGCAAGTTCAAGCGCGAGAACGGGCTCGACTACGCGCTCGATGAGATCCTGGTCTCCAATGGCGGCAAGCAGGTGATCATGAACGCCATGCTCGCCACCTGCGATGTGGGGGATGAGGTGATCATCCCCGCGCCCTTCTGGATTTCCTACGCGGATATGGCGAAGCTCGCGGGCGGCGTGCCGGTGACGGTCGCCTGCCCGCAGAACAACGGGTTCCGGCTGCGCCCCGAGGATCTGGAAGCGGCGATCACGCCGAAGACCAAATGGCTGCTGCTGAACTTCCCGAGCAACCCCACGGGTGCCGCCTGTTCGCGGGCGGAGATGAAGGCCCTGGCGGAGGTGCTGCTGCGCCACCCGCATGTCTGGGTGCTGACCGACGACATGTACGAGCACCTTCTCTACGACGATTTCGAATTCTGCACGATCGCGGAGGTTGAGCCGCGCCTGAAGGACCGGGTGCTGACGGTCAATGGCGTGTCCAAGACCTATGCGATGACCGGCTGGCGCATCGGCTTCTGCGGCGGCCCGCGCGACCTGATCAAGGCGATGTTCAACATGCAGGGCCAGCTGACCGCCGGCGTCAGCACCGTTGGCCAGGCGGCTGCCGCCGCCGCGCTGGATGGGCCGCAGGACCTCGTGAAGGAGCGGGCCGCGATCTACAAGGCGCGCCGCGACATGGTGGTGGAGATGCTGAACGCCGCCCCCGGCATTGCCTGTCACAAGCCGGAAGGCGCCTTCTATGTCTTCCCGAATATCGCCGGCTGTCTTGGCAAGGTCAGCGCCGGCGGACGGCGCATCGCGACCGATGCCGATTTCGCGCTCGCGCTGATCGAGGAGAAGCACGTCGCTGTCGTGCATGGCGCGGCTTACGGCATGAGCCCTTATCTGCGCATCTCCTACGCGACCGAGACGGAGCGGCTGCGCGAGGCCTGTGCGCGCATCCAGGAGTTCTGCCGCGGCCTGTCATGAGCGAGGTCATCCTTCGCCCCGGCCGGGATGCGGATGCGGAGGGCTTCATCCGCCTGATCGGCGATTGCTGGTCCGAATATCCCGGCTGCATCATGGATGTGGATGGCGAAGTGCCGGAGCTGCGGGCGCTCGCGACCTATTTTGCCGAGGCCGGTGGCGCGCTCTGGGCCGCGGAGCAGGATGGGCGCGTCATCGGCATGGCGGCGACAAGGCCGATGGGCCAGGACGCGGCCTTCGAGATCTGCAAGGTCTATGTCGCGAAGGCGGCGCGCGGCACTGGCCTCGCCCACAGCCTGCTGGACGCCGTGGAGGCGCATGCGCGGGCGGCCGATGCCGCGCGCCTCGTGCTCTGGAGCGACACCCGTTTCGCGACGGCGCATCGCTTCTATGAAAAGCGAGGCTTCGTGCGGCAGGGCTCGATCCGTGTCCTCGACGACCTCTCGAAGAGCCTCGAATTCCGCTACGCCAAGCCGATCGCCGGGCTGGTGGTGGAGGTGTTGGATGCCGCCGCGGCGGCGAGCGCGGAGCGGCGCCTCGCGGCGCTGCTGGCCGCCTCCGTCGCGGATGGCGCGAGCCTCGGCTGGTTCGCGCCGCTTGCGCCGGCGGTGGCACAGGGCGTCTGGCGCGGCGTGTCCTCTCGCGTCGCGCTCGGCAAGGCGGTGCTGCTTGTCGCCTGGCTGGAGGGCGAGCTGGCCGGCGCCGCGCTGCTCTCGCTCGACCGGCCGGAGACCCAGCCGCATCGGGCGGATGTGCAGATGCTGATCGTCGCCCCTGCGGCCCGCCGCCGCGGCGCCGGTCGCGCGCTGCTCTCGCGCGCCGAGCAGGCCGCGCGCGACATTGGCCGCGACCTTCTCACGCTCGATGCGTGTGCCGGCACACCGGCGGAGAGCTTGTTCCGTACCGCGGGTTGGACGGAGCTCGGCACGCTGCCGGGCGGCGCGCTCGGGCCGGATCGCGAGCCGGTGGCCATCGTGCAGTTCTGGAAACGCCTGGAGGTGTGATCGCGCGGTTGGCGCCCTCTGCAGGATCGCGGGGTTCTGCGTCGGAGGGCGTATCGGCGCGGCGTCGTCGAGACGACGCCCTCGGTCAGAGGAAGGCGTCGAGATGCGCCAGCACGGCCTCGGGCGCTTCCTCGGCCAGGTAGTGACCGGACGGCACGGCGCCGCCCGTCAGCGGCCCCGACGCGTAGTCGCGCCAGACGGCCAGCGCATCGTACCAGGCTCCGATCTTCCCCTTCGCGCCCCAGAGCGCCAGCAGCGGGCAGCGCAGTTTCTCGCCCGCCGCGCGGCTTGCGCGGTCATGGGCAAGGTCGAGGGTCGCGGCGGCGCGGTAATCCTCGCAGATCGCGGCGACCGTGCCGGGACGATGCAGCGCGGCGAGGTAGTCGGCGCGCGCCTCCGCGTGGAAGAAGCCCTTATCCTTCGGCTCGCGCGAGGTGTGCAGGTCGAACCAATCCTCCACATCGCGCAGGATCATGCGTTCCGGCTTCGGATGCGGCTGGGCCAGGAAGAACCAGTGATAATAGCCCATGGCGAAGTCCATGCCGCCCGTCTCGAAGTGATGGAGCGTCGGCACGATGTCCATCACGCAGAGCTTCTCCACCGCCTCCGGCGCATCCAGCGCCAGGCGATGCGCCACGCGCGCGCCGCGGTCATGCGACACCACGGCAAAGCGCGCGAAGCCAAGGCCCTGCATCAGCGCACGCATATCGGCCGCCATGGCGCGCTTGGTGTAGGCGGCATGGTCGTCTGAGACCGGCGGCTTGGTGGAGAAGCCGTAGCCGGTCAGGTCCGGGCAGATCACCGTGAAGCGCTGCGCCAGCACCGGCGCGAGCTTGTGCCACATCGCATGCGTCTGCGGATTGCCGTGCAGCAGCAGCAGCGGCGGCCCCGAGCCGCCCCGGCGCAGCCGGAACGCCTTGCCTGCGGCTTCGCGGGTTTCGAGCGTGAAGCCAGCGAAGAACATGGCGCGCCTATTCGTACAGGAAGGAATAGGTGGCGAGGCCGAGGCCGGCCACCGCGAACAGCATGGACAGGCCAGGCCAAGTCGGCTTCGGGCCGCGATGGCCGAAATACCAGTTGAGCGCGAAGGAGCCGAGCAGCGCCGCCGTCGCATCCGCCCAGCGCCCCATCACATAGCCCCGCACGACCAGCGCGCCCCAGGCGATCAGCGCGGCGAAGGCCAGTCCCCGCCAGGCCAGGTCGGCCAGCGGGCTGTCCGGCCGCATCGAAGGATGGGCGGAGCGGGTGTGGATATAGGCCGCGACGGAGCAGAGCAGGGCGGCGAGCAGGGCGGCGGACATGACGTATCCGGCTTAAGCGCGCCCGGTCGGGCGTGCAAGCGCGTCAGCCAAGGCCGTGCGAGGGATCGGTTCGCGTCAATCGAGTTGGAGCAGCCGCATGAAGGCTGGCTCTGACATGATGCGAATTCCGAATCCTTTGCTGATTAGTTCTTCCGCTTTGCGATGCTTTAGGCTGCGATCGTGTGACGGGCGCGAGCGGGCGTCCTGTTCGCCAATGACCAAGATCGTGGTTCTCTGTGTGACGCCCGGCGTGACCTCGCACCCCCGGGCCTCGGCTATATTGGCGGCTTCGGCCCGGGTCATGGCGAGCGCGCCCGTGAACGCAACAACTTCGCCAAAGAGCGGGCCTAACGGGTTCCCGGCACGCTTTGGCCTACGATCCTCCGGGCCACTCAGCGGCTGTCTTGCGCGGTCCAACCAGCCTTCAAGATCGAGTCCGGAATCCAACATGGCAGCGAGCAGGACTTGCGCTGCAGCCTTGGCGTCTTCGAGCGCGTTGTGATGTTCGAACTCGAATCCAATCCGACCACAAAGGTCGCGAAGTCCATAGCCGCGGTGCGCACAGTCGGGCCATGTGCGCCTCGCAACACGCGCCGTATCAAGCCACTGCCAATCGGGAAAATCGAGACCATATCGCTCAATGGTCCTGTGAATTGCCACACGGTCAAAATGAGTGTGTGAGACTATAATTTTATTGTGTGACATACGAAAAATATCAGAAAAAATTCCATCAAACTTCGGCGCGCCCAAAACGGCGAATTCGTCTATTCCATGAATTCCAGTGTGAATTGGATCAAAATAATCGTCTGGATCGATAATCCAGTAGTGCTCATCGCATTGCGTGATGCCGTCGAATTCGACGGCGCCGAGAGCGCAGATCGATGACATATCTGCATTGGCGGTTTCTACATCGATGGCAACGAAGCGCATGTGTTGTCGAGCCGCGTTTGTGCCAGCCTGCGATCATTCCGTTTTCAGCATAACGCTCTCTGCCATTTCACGCCAAGCTGTTTCGTTCAGCACGCGCAAGCCGAGTTCGGCCGCTTTGGTCGCCTTGCTCCCAGCGTCGGCGCCCACCACGACAAAGTCAGTCTTTTTCGAAACGCTCTTCGTGACCTTCGCGCCAAGCCGTTCCGCCAAAGCCTCGGCTTCGTCGCGACTCATCGTCACAAGGGTGCCGGTGAAGACAACCGTCTTGCCCGCGAAGGGGCTAGCTGCGGGGGCGATGATCTCGACGTCTTTGGGTGTCACTTCTCGCGCGAGGTCATCGAGCGCGGCGCGATTGTGGGGTTCGGCAAAGAAGTCGGCGAGTTCGGTCGCTATGGCTGGCCCGATGCCCTGGATCGAGCCCAACTCCTCCCGTGCCTCGCTGCCGATGGTCGTGGCCGCCAGCATTTTTGCGCGCCATTCGGCGAAGGAGTGGTAGTGGCGCGCGAGCAGCTTGGCGTTTGCCTCGCCGATGCGGCGGATGCCGAGGGCAAAGATGAACCGGTCCAGCGGAACGCGTCGCCGCGCTTCTATCGCGGCGAGAAGGTTTGGCACCTTTCGCGTCTCTTCTGGATTTTTGGCGCTTGCGCCCCAGCGTGGCCAACTTCGCATCGTGTCGGCGTGGCCGGATAGGCGGAAGATATCGGCGGGGCTCCTCACGAGACCCTCGTCGAACAGCTTCTCGATGTTCTCGTCGCCGAGCCCCTCGATATCCATCGCGTTGCGACGGCAGAAATGGATCAGCCGCTCCACCGCCTGGGCCGGGCAGATCAGCCCGCCAGTGCAGCGGCGCACCACCTCTCCGGATGGGCGAACGGCGTGGCTGGCGCAGGCGGGGCAGGTCTCGGGGAAGACGAAGGGCTCGGCACCCGCAGGGCGTTTCTCCGGCACGCTGCCCAGGATCTGCGGGATAACGTCGCCGGCGCGCTGCAGGATGACGGTGTCGCCCACGCGCACATCCTTGCGCGCGATCTCGTCCTCATTGTGCAGGCTGGCGTGGCTGACCATCACGCCGCCGACATTGACCGGCTGCATCACCGCGCGCGGTGTCAGCGCGCCGGTGCGGCCGACCTGGATCTCGATGCCGAGTAGCACGGTGGTCGCCTGTTCGGCGGGGAATTTCCAGGCGATCGCCCAGCGCGGCGCGCGACCGACGAAGCCAAGCCGCCGCTGCCAGTCCAGCCGGTTCAGTTTGTAGACGACGCCGTCGATGTCATAGGCGAGCCCAGCGCGCCGTTCCGCCATGCCGTGCTGGAACGCGGCCGCCGCGGCCTCGCCGTCCAGCAACTCCGACAGCGGGTTCACGCGAAAACCCCAGTGGCGCAGGCGTTCCAGCCAGGCGGCATGCGTCTCGGCCGGCTGCTCGCTCGCCTCGCCCATCGCATAGGCGAAGAGCTTCAGCGGGCGCTGCGCCGTGATCGCTGGATCGAGCTGGCGCAGCGAGCCGGCGGCGAAATTGCGCGGATTGACCGGGATAGGGATGGCGGGCCCGACCTTCTCCCCCCGCGCGCGCCGCGCTTCGCGTGCCTCCGCGGCCAGCACCTGCGCGGCCCGAAAAGCCAGGAAATCCGCCTTCTCGCAGAAGACCTCGCCGCGGATCTCGATCCGCGCGGGGAAGGGGGCCGGCAATTCGCGCGGCAGGTCGGCCAGTGTCAGCAGATTGGCCGTGACATCCTCGCCCTCGCTGCCATCGCCGCGGGTCGCACCGCGCAGGAAGCGCCCATTCTCATAGGTCAGGTTGACCGAGAGGCCGTCGATCTTCGGCTCGGCGACGAAATCCAGCCGCTCATTCTCCTCAAGCCGCAGGAAGCGCCGGATGGAGGCGGTGAACTGCCGGAAATCCTCGTCGGAGAAGGCGTTGTCGAGGCTCAGCATCGGCACGCCATGGCGCAGCTTGCCGAAGCCTTCCGCGACCTCCGCGCCGACGCGCCGGCTCGGGCTGTCCTGGCGGATCAACTCGGGGAAGCGGGCCTCGATCGCGCGGTTGCGGCGGACCAGCGCGTCGTAATCGGCATCGCTGATCTCCGGCGCGTCCTGGCGGTGATAGAGCTCGTCATGGCGCGCGATCTCGGCGGCAAGCGCGCCGAGTTCGGCCTGCGCCTCCTCCTCCGTCAGCGCCTCGACCTTGCGCAGGCGGAGCGCAGCGTCGCTCACAGCAGGCTGCCCCCCAGAAGGCTGTCGGCGGCCGCACGCGCGGCATCCGTCACCTGCTCGCCCGCCAGCATGCGCGCGATCTCCTCGCGCCGCGCCGTCGCGTCGAGCGGCGTCACGCGCGTCTCCGCCCTGCCGGCCTTGACCTGCTTCGCCACCGAGAGATGCCGTGCCCCGCGCGCCGCGACCTGCGGCGAATGCGTCACCACCAGCACCTGCAGCCGCTCCGCGACGCGCGCGAGGCGTTCGCCCACCGCCGCGGCGGTGGCGCCGCCGATGCCGCTATCCACCTCGTCGAAGACCAGCGTCGGCACTGGCGAGCCGCGCGCCAACACCACCTTCAGCGCCAGCATCAGCCGCGACAGCTCGCCCCCTGAGGCCACCTTGTCGAGCGCGCCCGGCGCCTGGCCAGGGTTGGTCGAGACGAGGAAGGTCACGCGGTCCACGCCATCCGGCCCCCAGCCAGATTCGGGCTTCGGCGCGACTTCGACCACCAGCCGCGCGCGGTCGAGCTTGAGCGGCGGCAATTCGCGCGCGACATCCTTCTCGAGCTTCGTGGCAGCCGCGCGCCGTGCCGCGGTGAGTTTCTCTGCGGCGTCGAGATAGGCGCTGCGCGTCGCGGCTGCGGCGCGTTCGGCCGCCGTCACGCGATCCGTGCCGGCATCGAGTGCGGCAAGCCGCGCCTTCAGGCTGGCCAGCAGCGTCGGCAACTCCACCACCGCCACCATGTGCTTGCGCGCCGCGGCACGCAGCGCAAACAGCCGTTCTTCCACATGCTCCAGCCGCCGCGGATCGGGGCCGGATTCATGCGCGAGCCGCTCCATCGCTGTCTCGGCCTCTGCCAGCGCATCCAGCGCGCGGCCAAGCGCGTCCAGCGCGGGCTCTGCCTCGGTGTTCGGCGCCGGCAGGCGTTCCAGCGCGCGCACGGCGCTGCGCAGCGCGGCAGAGGGGTTGGCGGCGCGGCGGTCGCGCGGGGTGAGGGCGGCGATCGCCTCGGCGATCGCCTCGCCCCGCCGCTCGCCCTGCTGCAGCTTCTGGCGCTCTGCGGCGAGCTCATCCTCCTCGCTCTCGACGGGTGCGAGCGCATCGAGCTCGGCCACAGCATGGCGGAGGAATTCCTCATCCCGCTGCGCCGCCGCAATCTCCTCCCGCGCCGTGGCGAGGCTGCGCTCCGCCTCGCGCCAGGCGCGATGCGTCTCCGCTGTGGCTGTGCGCAGTTTCTCAGGCGTGCCGGAGGCGTCGAGCAGCCCGGCATGTGCGGCCGGATCGGCCAGCCCGACCTGCTCATGCTGCCCCTGCACCTCGACCAGCAGCGCGCCAAGCCGGCGCAGCAGCGCGAGCCCGACCGGCTGGTCGTTGGCGAAGGCGCGCGACCGGCCATCGGCGGTCACGACCCGGCGCAGCACCAACTCATCCTCGGCCGTGATGCCTTGCTCGGTCAGCAGCGCGCGGGCGGGATGGTCATCGGCAAGGCCGAAGGCAGCGGCGACCGAGGCCTGCGGCTGGCCTGCACGCACCAGGCCGCTATCGGCCCGCGCGCCGAGCGCGAGGCCGAGGCTGTCGAGCAGGATGGATTTCCCCGCCCCGGTCTCGCCCGTCAGCACCGTGAGCCCCGGCCCGAAGGCGAGGTCCAGGCGCTCGATCAGCACCACATCGCGGATGGCGAGCGAGGTCAGCACGGGCGCGGTGCCGGACCGCGGCTAGAACAGGCCGCCGAGCATGCGGCTGAAGAAGCCGGGACTGTCCTGACCGGCGGCCTGGCCGCCCGCGATCAGAAGCGCGTAGCTGTCCTGGTACCAGGGGCTGCCCGGGTAGTTGTGGCCCAGCACCGAAGCGGTGCGCCGCGCCTCCTCCACCATGCCGAGCGTCAGGTAGACCTCGGTCAGCCGGTGCAGGGCTTCCGGCACGTGGTTCGTGGTCTGGAATTCTTCCACCACGCGGCGGAAGCGCCCGATCGCGGCCAGGTGCAGGCGGCGGGTCTGGTAGAAGCGGCCCACCGTCATCTCGCGCCCGGCCAGGTGGTCGCGGGCGAGGTCCATCTTCAGCCGCGCATCGCGCGCATAGGGCGTGTTGGGGAACCGATTCACCACATCCTGCAGCGCGCCCATGGCGAGTTCCGTCGCGCGCTGGTCGCGTTCGATGTCGTTGATCTGCTCATACATCGACAGGGCGCGGAGGTAATAGGCATAGGCAATGTCGCGGTGGGCTGGATGCAGTTGGATGAAGCGGTCCAGCGCGCCGAGCGCCTCGGTGTAGCGGTTGCGCATGTACTCGCCATAGGCGGACATGAGCTTCGCGTTGGTGGCGAAGGTCGAGTAGGGGTGCTCGCGCTCCACCAGGTCGAAGAGGTCGACAGCGCGGCTGTATTGCTCGCGGTTCAGCGCGTCTATGCCGGCGGCGAAGAGGTCTTCGGCCGACATGTCCCGCGCGGCTTCGCTGCGCGGGTTCAGTGAATCCTGCCGCCCATCCCAGGCGGTGCAGCCGGCGAGCGGGAGCAGAAGCACGACAGGCAGGGCCAGCCGGCGGAGCGTCGGGAGGAGGTTGCGCATGGCGCGTCCCCTATACCACGGCAGGGCGGCGGCGGGGCAAGGCGGGGCCACGCCGTCCTTTTCGCCTGGTCAGGCGATGGCGGGGGCGGCGGCGGCGGGCAGGCGGGTGGCCGCGCCCTCGGCGGCCAATTCGCCTTCCGTCAGGCGCCAGGCGGAGCGGTCCGCGAAGAGGGCGCGCAGCACCTGATTGTTCAGCGCATGCCCGGAGCGGTGGCCCACGAAGCGTGCCGAGAGCACCGCGCCCGCAAGCGCAAGGTCGCCCACCACGTCGAGCAGCTTGTGGCGGACGAATTCGTCCGGCCAGCGCAGCCCGCCCGGGTTTAGCACCAGCGGCCCGTCCACCACCACGGCGTTGGCGAGGCTCCCGCCCTGGGCAAGGCCCGCGGCCCGCAGCCTGGCGACGTCCTCGGCCAAGGCGAAGGTCCGTGCCTCGGCCAGCTGGGCCCGGAAGCCGGCCCGCGTCACGCGCAGTTCCATCTTCTGGCGGCCGATCACATCCGCCGGGAAGTCGATGGTGAGCGCGGCGGTCAGCCCGGTCTCGCGTGTTGGGTGCAGTTCGGCGAAGGCTTCGCCCTCCGTGACGCGCACGGGCTTCAGCACCTCAAGCACGGGGGCAGCACCCGGCAGGGCGGTGGTGCCGGCGCAGTCGATCAGGAAGACGAAGGATGCGGCGGCGCCATCGAGGATCGGCACTTCCGGCCCGTCGAGTTCGACAATGGCATCGGTGATGCCGGTGCCGGCCAGCGCGGCCATGATATGCTCGACCGTGCCGATGCGCGCCTGCGGCGCCTTTGCGGCCACCAGTGCCGTGCAGAGGCGCGTGTCCACCACGCGGTCGAATCGAGCCGGGATGTCGATGCCGAGGTCGATCCGCCGGAACAGGATGCCCGTGCCGGCCGCCGCCGGGCGCAGCGTGAGCGACACGCGCCGCCCGCTGTGCAGCCCGACTCCCACGCAGCCGATCGCCGTCTTCAGCGTCCGTCTGCCGGGCCAGTCCGTAGCAAGGAAACCGTCCAAGTCGCGCTCCACATCATCGGCGGGTTGGGGGGCCCCGCTGGCCCCACTTTTCCCCCGCCTCCGTGCCGGTGGCGCGCCCGCAGAAAGACGCGGCGCCCCATTCCAGCAAGGGCGCCGCCCGAAACCACAGCGCCCCACAAAACAGATGCCACTCCATCTCGGGGAACGCCATTCAAGCGTTGTTTCGCCGTATTACGCTGCAAGCGATTGATATTGATGAATTGCTGCGGCGCACTCGTGCCTCGATTTGCCTCAATCCCGCCTTAGTTGTTCTGGCGGCGCAAGAAGGTCGGGATGTCGAGGCCCATCTCCTCCTGCGGGGCCATGCGGCCCTGCACGCGCGGGGTCGGCGCCGCCACCGGCTCGATCCGCGGTGCGGCCGGCTGCACGGCAGCCTGGGGGACCGGCTCGGCCGGCAACTCGCGCCGGATCAGGCCAGTGGCGCGCTGGAAGATGCTGCCGAAGCGGCTCATCGGCGCGGGGGACGGCGCGGCAGGCCGGGCGGCCGGCTGACGGAGCTGCGGCTCCGGGGCGAGGGCGACGGGCTCCTCGACCGGCAGGGGCTCCTCCTGGACCGGGGCGAGCTGCGCCGGTGCCACGAAGGGCTGCGCCTGGCGCAGCATGGCGGGCGCGGCCGGTGCGGCGCCGGCGGGCTGCGCCGCGACGCGGGGCATGAAGCCGCCCGCCGCGCGCGCCGGCTGCGCCGGCGCAATGGCCATGGTGGCTACAGCCTGCGTCGGCATCGCCACGCCGCCGCCCACCGCGACAAGCTTCGGCCGCTCCGCCTCGCGCATCACCGCGGCTTCGATCCCGGTGGCCACGACGGAGACGCGGATGCGCCCGTTCATGCTCTCATCGGCGGAGGAGCCGAAGATGATGTTCGCTTCCTCGTCCACCTCGCGGCGGATGCGGTTCGCCGCCTCGTCGACCTCGAACAGCGTCATGTCGAGGCCGCCGGTGATGTTGATCAGCACGCCGCGTGCGCCGCGCATCGAGGTGTCTTCGAGCAGCGGGTTGCTGATCGCGGCTTCGGCCGCCTTCACCGCGCGGTCCTCGCCCTCGGCCTCGCCGGTGCCCATCATCGCCTTGCCCATCTCCGCCATCACGGTGCGGATGTCGGCGAAGTCGAGGTTCACGAGGCCCGGCGCGAGCATAAGATCCGTCACGCCGCGCACGCCCATGTAGAGGACGTTGTCGGCCATCTTGAAGGCCTCGGCGAAGGTCGTGCGCTCATTCGCCAGGCGGAAGAGGTTCTGGTTCGGGATCACGATCAGCGTGTCCACGAATTGCTGCAGCTCCTCGATACCGGCCTCGGCGGACTTGCGCCGCTTCGGGCCTTCGAAGTCGAAGGGCTTGGTCACCACGCCGACGGTCAGGATGCCGCGCTCGCGCGCCATGCGCGCGATGACCGGCGCGGCACCAGTGCCGGTGCCGCCGCCCATGCCTGCGGTGACGAAGACCATGTGGCAGCCTTCCAGGTGGCGGGCCAGGTCTTCCGTCGCTTCCTCGGCCGCCGCGCGGCCGATCTCGGGCTTCGCGCCGGCGCCGAGGCCCTGCGTCAGATGGGGCCCGAGCTGCACGCGCCGGTCGGCCTTGGAATGCACCAGCGACTGCGCATCGGTGTTGGCGACGAGGAACTCGACCCCCCCGAGGCCCATGGAGACCATGTTGTTGACGGCGTTCGTCCCGCCGCCGCCCACGCCCACGACCGTGATGCGCGGCGTGAAATCCGTGGTCTGGTGGGCCGGGATGGTGAGGTTCAGCGTCATGGATCTAGCCTCTCCTGAAGTGTCTCAGCCGTGCGTCGCGGCTGGCTTGTTGGTGGTGGAGACCGAGGCGCGCGTCACAGGCGCACCTTCAGCCATTCGACGAGGCGGCGCAGCGCGCCGCGCGAATTCTCAAGCCCGGGGGCGACATCCACGATCGGACGTCCCTCGCCGGCGGCCCAGGCGAGCAGCCCGGTGGCGACGGCAAAGGCCGGCACGCCGGCCGTGTCGGGCAGGCCGCGCACGGTGCGTGGCTTGCCGAGCCGCACCTGGCGGTCCAGCACCCGTGCGGCGAGCTCGCGCGCGCCGATCAGCAGGCTGCCGCCGCCGGTGAGCACGACGCGCGTGCCGGCTTCCTGCGCGATGCCGGCCTGTTCCAGGCGCTCGCGCACGAATTCGAAGGTTTCCTCCAGCCGCGGGCGGATGATGTTCACGACCATCGCGCGCGGGACGCGCAGGATGTGGTCCTCATCCTCGCCGACCAGCGGCACGGGCAGCATCTCGCGCTCATCATCGGCCGAGGACAGCGCGCCGCCATGCAGCGTCTTCAGACGCTCGGCATGGTTGATGGGCGTGGACAGCACGCGGGCGAGGTCGTTCGTCACCTGCCAGCCGCCGACGGGGATCTGGCTGGTGTGGATCAGCTGGCCCTCGGCGAAGACCGCGATCGAGGTCGTGCCGCCGCCCATATCCACGACCGTGGCGCCGATGCGCTTCTCATCCTCGACCAGCGTCGCGAGGCCGGCGGCGAAGGGGGCGGAGACCAGCTCCTCCACCTCAAGGTCGCAGCGCGCGAGGCAGGTGCCGAGCGTGCGGAGCGCCGCCTGCGAGGCATCCACCAGGTGGATGCGCGCGCCGAGCGTCTCGCACACCATCCCGCGCGGATCCTCGACGCCGGGCGTCGCATCCACGGTGAAGGACACGGGCGCGCCATGCACCGTCTCCCGCCCATCCTCATGGCCGCGGCGGCGGCCTTCGGCGAGGATGGTGCGCAGGTCGGCATCGGTGACGGCGCGGTCGCCGATCGGGAATTCCAGCTGCAGCAGCCGCGATTCCGGCTGGCCGCAAGACAGGTTGACGATCACCCCGGACAGCTTGGTGTCCGACATCTCCTCCGCCTGGCCGACCGCGGCGCGGATCGCGCGCTCGGCCTCGTCCAGGTCGATGATGGAGCCGCCCTTCATGCCGCGGCCGCGCTGCCAGCCGAAGCCGAGCACGCGCGGCTCGCCATCGCCCTCGATGCGGGCAATCAGGCACACCGTCTTGGTCGTGCCGATGTCGAGCACGCCGAAGGCGCCGGAGCGTGCGCCGCGCTTGCGCGGCCGCGCCGCGCCCTCGACCGGGACAGGCAGGCGGGAGAGGGCGGTCATCCGCTCCTCCCCGGGGGCTGGCGGCGCTGCTGCGGCGCGGGCTCGGGCGCGGGCGGCTGGCGCAGCACCATGCGGTCCGGCAGGCGCATGTCGATCGCCACCAGCGGCCGGTCGAGCAGCGCATGGCGCGTATGCATCTCCGCCAGGCGATTGAGCGCCGGCGCTTCCTGCCCTTCGGGAAGCAGCACATCCATGCCGTTGTGCAGCCGCAGGTTCCAGCGCCGCTCGCCGACGCGCACCATCGCCTGCGTGCGTTCCAGAATCGGGCGGTGCGCCAGCAGCAGGTCATAGAGCGCGGCGCCATGCCGCTCCGCGCCTGCGCCGACGACCAGCGGCAGTGGGCCGAAGGCATCGAGCGTCTCGCTCGTCACCACCTTGCCGTCGCGGTTGATGATCGCGAAGCGGCCCTGGTTCTGCCAGATGGCAAACGGCGTGCGTTCCTGCAGCCGCACCAGGATGGTGCCGGGCAGGCGGCGTTCCACATGCGCGCTTTCGACCCAGGCGATGGTCTCAAGCCGCGCGCGCACCTCGGCCGGCGAGAAATCGAGGATCGGATCGCCGCGGCTGACGCCGATGGCGGCGTCCACGAGGTCGAGCGGCGTATTGGCGCGGCCCTCCAGGATCACCTCGCGCACTTCGAAGCCGGCGGCGTCGCCGATGGCCGCGGCGCGCTCCGCCAGCGCCTGCACGCGCCCTGCCGGATCGGCCAGGTAGAGGCCGAGCCCGAGCGCGCCGAACGCGCCGAGGCCGAGCAGCGCGAGTGCCGCCGGCTTGGCGAGGCCGCGACGGCGGCGCAGCCAGAGCCGAAGCCGGCCCGGCCGATCCTGTTCGCGGCGCGCGCGCCCGGCGCCGCCCCGCCCGGCGCTGAGGCTGCGCATCCCGCTGCGGAGCAGTGAGTTACCCACAGCGCGCCTCCCGCACCATCCAGGCGCAAAGTTCAGGGAAGGCGATGCCAACATGCGCAGCCTGCTCGGGCACGAGGGAGGTGCGCGTCATGCCGGGCTGGGTGTTGACCTCGAGGATATAGAGCCGCCCTGGCTCGCCTGCCGTGTCGTCGTAGCGGAAATCGGCGCGCGATACGCCGCGGCAGCCGAGCGCCTGATGCGCGCGCAGCGCCGCTTCCATCGCCTGGGCGCGGATTTCGGGATGCACCGGCGCCGGCAGGGTGTGGCGACTGCCGCCATCGGCGTATTTCGCCTGGTAGTCGTAGAAGACGTGGCCGGTGGCGATCTCCGTCACCTCGAGCGGCCGGTCGCCCATCACGGCGACGGTCAGCTCACGCCCCGGGATATAGGCTTCCGCCAGGATGCGGCGGTCGTACTTCCAGCCGCGTGCGATCTCGGCACGGCGATTGTCGCCATCCCGGAGGATCTCGACGCCGACCGAGGAGCCTTCATTGACCGGCTTCACCACGAAGGGCCGCGGCAACGGGTCTGCCGCCTCCAACTCCTCTGGGGAGACGATGCGCGACGGCGCCACCGGCAAGCCCGCAGCTGCGAAGGCGGCCTTGGCAGCGCCCTTGTCCATGGCGACGGCCGAGGCACGGAGCCCCGAATGCGTATAGGGCAGGCCAAGCCAGTCCAACACGCCCTGGATGCAGCCATCCTCGCCGAAGCGGCCATGCAGCGCGTTGAACACGACGTCAGGCTTCGCTGCCTGCAGCGCGGCGATCACCGTGGCCAAGTCCTGCCCAACCTCGATCGGCGTGACCTCGAAGCCGGCCTGGCGCAGCGCGGCGACAACCTGCGCGCCGGTGGCGAGGCTGACCTCCCGCTCGGCCGAGACACCGCCATGAAGAACCGCGACATGGGTCATCGCTGCTCTCCGATGACCGGAGCACCGGAAGGCGCGGAGGTCTGAATCGGCGAGCCGTTCAGCTCCTCCCCCACCCGCTTGATTTCCCATTCCAGCTCAATGCCGGAGGTGGCCTTCACCCGCGCGCGGACCTCCTCGCCGAGGCCCTCGATATCGGCCGCGGTGGCGCCGCCCGTATTGAGCAGGAAATTCGCATGCAGCTCGCTCACCTGCGCGCCACCACGAGCGAGGCCGCGGCAGCCCGCTGCATCCACCAGCTGCCACGCCTTGGCGCCGGGCGGGTTCTTGAAGGTGGAGCCGCCAGTGCGCGCCCGCACGGGCTGCGTCGCTTCACGTGCCGCGCGGATTTCGTTCATGCGGGCGGCGATCGCCGCGGCCTCGCCGGGCGCAGCGCGGAACCGCGCGCGCACCACAACGCCGCGCGGCGGCAACACCGCCTTGCGATAGGCCATGGCAAGTTCGGCGGCAGACAGGCGCAGCAGGCCAGCGGGCGTCGCAACCTCCGCCCAGTCGAGCACGTCCTTCACCTCGGCCCCATAGGCCCCGGCATTCATCGCAACCGCGCCGCCGATGGTGCCCGGGATGCCGGCGAGGAATTCGAGCCCTGCGAGTGACCCCGCGGCCGCGTGCTCGGCCACCGTCGCATCCAGCGCGCCGGCGCCGGCGATGATGCCCTCGCCATCCGTCGTGATCTCTGCGAAGGCGCGGCCCGCGAGGCGCAGCACCACGCCGCGCACGCCGCCATCGCGCACGATCAGGTTGGACGCCGCGCCGATCACCGTCAGCGGGATCGCATCCGGCAGGTCGCGCAGCAGCAGCAGCAGGTCATCGAAGTCGGCCGGCCGCACCAGCCATTCCGCCGGGCCGCCGACGCGGAACCAGGTGACCGGCGCGAGCGGCGCTGCCTCCTGGATGCGTCCGCGCAGCGGCGGCAGCGTGGCGTGATGCTGCATCCCCGCCCTCACTTGCTGCCGCCCACGATGCGCGGGCGAGTGCGCGTCTGCAGCGCGGCGAGCTGCTCGGGCAGGGCATGCGCCCAGCCGGTGATGTTGCCGGCGCCAAGGCAGACCACGTAGTCGCCGGAGCGCGCTATGGCGTTCACCATCTCGGCCAGGCTGTCAGGCCCGGGCAGCGGCACGACGGAGCGGTGGCCGCGGGCGCGCAGCCCATCCACCAGCGCGTCACGGTCGATGCCAGGCATGGGCTGCTCGCCCGCCGCATAGACGTCAGCAACGATCACGGTGCCAGCGTCGTTCATGCAGGTGCAGAACTCCTCGAACAGCGTGGCGAGGCGCGAGTAGCGATGCGGCTGCACCACCGCAATCACGTCGCGCGCGCCGGCCTGGCGCGCGGCCTTCAGCACGGCGGCGATCTCGACCGGGTGGTGGCCGTAATCGTCGATCACGGTGATGCCGCCGGCCTCGCCGGTGCGGGTGAAGCGGCGCTTCACGCCCTTGAATCCAGCAAGAGCCGTGCGAATGGTGTGCTCGTCCACATCCATCTCGACCGCGATGGCGATGGCCGCCAGCGCGTTCTGGACATTGTGGTGGCCGAGCATCGGCAGGCGCATCGGCTTCAGGCTGCGCATGCGCCCGGTCGCGCGGTCGCGGACCATCACCTCGAAGGTGGCGCCCATGCGGTCGGTGATGACGCGCTCGGCGCGGATATCGGCCTGCGGCGAGAAGCCATAGGTGATGATCCGCCGGTCGCTGAGGCGGGGGATCATCGCCTGCACATCGGGGTGGTCCGCGCAGAGCACGGCGAAGCCGTAGAAGGGAATGTTGCCGACGAATTGCGCATAGCCTTCGCGCATCGCCTCGCCCGTGCCCCAATGGTCCAGGTGCTCGGGGTCCATATTGGTGACCACAGCAACGACAGCCGGCAGCTTCAGGAAGGAGCCGTCGGATTCATCCGCCTCCACCACCATCCAATCGCCAGACCCAAGGCGGGTGTTGGTGCCATAGGCGTTGATGATGCCGCCATTGATCACGGTGGGGTCGAGCTTCGCCGCTTCCAGCACCGCCGCGACCAGGCTGGTGGTCGTGGTCTTGCCGTGCGTGCCGCCGATCGCGACCGACCATTTGAGACGCATCAGCTCAGCCAGCATCTCGGCGCGCCGCACCACGGGGATCAGCCGCGCGCGCGCCGCCTGGACTTCGGGGTTGTCGCGCTTGACCGCGGTGGAGACGACGACGACCTGCGCCGCGCCGATATTCTGCGCGTCATGGCCGACGGCCACGGGGATGCCGGCCTCTCGCAGGCGGGTGACATTGTAGCCCTCGGCGATGTCGCTGCCCTGCACCTGGTAGCCGAGGTTATGCAGCACCTCGGCGATGCCGGACATGCCGATGCCGCCGATGCCGACGAAGTGGATGGGGCCGATGGAGAGCGGCAGGGCGCGCATCTAGCGGGACTCCAGCGGCGCGGCCGCGCGGATCAGGGACTGCACGAGATCGGCGAGGCGCCGCGCCGCGCCCGGAT
>JBIKSZ010000178.1:0-8006 GCA_044348345.1 Roseomonas sp.
GACTGCATCACCTTCGACCCCGAGGGGCGCGTCTGGATGACGCTGCGCTGGCAGGGGCGGATCGCGGTGGTGGATCCGCGCGACCCGAATGCGCAGCCGCAATGGCAGACCGGGCGCGTCGGGCGCAGCCCGCACGGCATCTTCTTCAAGCCGCGGCGCGAGGGTGTGGCGGGTGACTTCACCTGGTCGCTGGCGGGCGCCACCTCCGGCACGCGGCCCTTTGCCGCGCCGATGCCCGTTCCGCCCTCCGTTGCGCGTGCCACAGCGGCGCCGCCGCCTTCCCTACCGGCTGCGACGCCGGCGGCGTTGCGCTGAGGCGATGCGACGGCGGGCGCTGCTCGGCGCGGGTCTGGCGGCTGGCCTTGCCCCCTTGGCCGCGCCGGCGCGCGCGCAAGCTCCGGCGCGCTGCGCGGGGCCGCTCTACCTGACCATCGACACCGGTTGGAGCCGGGAAGCCGAGCAGATTGCCGCCATCCTCGCGCGGCACCGCTTGCGCGCGACGCTCTTCGTGGCCGACGAGCCGACGTTTCGGGGCGACACGACCCTGTCCGATGCCTGGGCGCCCTTCTGGCGGGCGCGGGCGGCGGAGGGGCATGTTTTTGCCAGCCACACCTGGCGGCATTGGTATTTCCGGGGCGATCCTGCGCCAGGCCAGACGCGCTTTGTCCGCTGGGGCGGCGGGGCGGAGGAGGTGCTGGACCAGGCCGGGCTTTGCGCCGAACTCGACAGGCCCATCGCCGCGCTGCGCCGGATGGTGCCCGATGCGGTGGTGCTGCCGCTCTGGCGCGCGCCGGGGGGGATCACGACGCCGGGGGCGGTGCGCATGGCCAGCGCCTGCGGGCTGCGCCACCAGGGCTGGACGCGGAACGGCTTCCTCGGCGATGAGCTGGATGCCGCGCAGCACCCGAACGCCGCGCTGCTGCGGCGGAACCTGGCCAATATCCGCGCGGGCGAGGTGCTGGTGATGCATTGGGGCGTGCGCAGCCGCCGCGAGCCCTTCGCCGGCATCTTCGAGGAACTGATCACCGGCTTGATCGCGCGGGGCTTCTGCTTCGAGACTCTGCCGCCGGGCGGGGTGGCGGCATGATGGGGCGCGGTGATGCAGGCGGCCGGCAAGGCCGGCCGAGCGCGCGACTGCGCGCCGCCGCCTATGCGGCGCAGCCAAGCCGGCGGAGGCCGGCGCCGGCGATTGAGGGCGGCGATGCGCACGCATCGCCGCAGGGGAAGGGCTGATGTTTGATTGGCTGATCAGGCTTTGGGTGGATAGCTCCGGCGCGATCTATGAAGGCGCGGTGCAGCCCGCGCTTTACGCCATGGGGCTGATGATCTGGGCCGACCGGGTGCAGGAATGGCTGGATTTCGCGCTGCTCGGCATCGTGCAGATCGCGGTCGTCTATGCCGTCTGCCGGCCGCTGGAAGCGATCAAGCCGGTGGAGGCGGTCACCGACCAGAAGGCGATCTGGACGGATGTGATTTACACGCTGCTCGCGCGGCTTGGCCTGCTGCCGCTGATCGCCTTCGTGCTGCTGTCCTCGGCGGAACGCACGCTGCAGGGGTGGCTGGCCGATACCGGCTTCGTCGCGCCGACGCTGGAGACCATGTTCCCCGGCCTGCGCGAATGGCCGCTGCTGGCGCTGCTGCTGTATGTGGTGATCCTGGATTTCGGCGAATACTGGCGCCATCGTTTCCAGCACATGTTCGGCTGGTGGTATGCGCTGCACAGCGTGCATCACGCGCAGCGCCAGATGACCTTCTGGACCGATGACCGCAACCATCTGCTGGACGATGCGATCGCCGCTGTCTGGTTCGGCGTGGTCGCGCTGCTGATCGGCGTGCCGCCGGTGCAGTTCGTGCTGATCGTGATGCTGCGCCAGCTGGCCGAAAGCCTGAGCCATGCGAATGTGCGGCTGGATTTCGGGCAGGTCGGCGAACGCGTGCTGGTCTCCCCGCGCTTCCACCGCGTCCATCATGGCGAGTTGTCGGCCGGCGAGCACGGGCGGAACTACGCGGTGCTGCTGCCGATCTGGGATTGGATGTTCCGCACTGCGGATTTCGACCGCCGCAGCTATCCCCGCACCGGCGACCCGATGGCGCCCGAGAGCCTGGCGACCGGCGGCTGGTTCCGCCAGCAGGTGGACGGCTTCAGGGAGTTCGGTCGCGCGCTACGCCGGCGCTGAGCACGGCGCTGCCGGAGATTCCCCGCAGCAGGCAGCCGAAATCGACCTGCCGCATCGTGTCGGCCCGGGATGTGGTGGCGCCCGGCAGTGGCATCCCCGAGAGCGCCGCGAGGCGCGCTTCCCGCGGTGGATAGCCATAGGCGGTGCGGAAGGCGCGGCTGAAGGCGCTGGCGTCGAAGAAGCCCGCGCGCTCGGCCAAGGTGCCGACCGGCACCGCGGCGAGCGTCGGGTCCGAGAGCAGCGCATGCGCAAGCCTGAGGCGCTGCGCCTGGATGTAGCTCGCCACGCCGCCATGCGGTTCGAACAGGCGGTAGAGCGAGGAGCGCGACATACCGGCCAGCCGGGCCAGGCGCTGGGCGCTGAGCGAGGGCGAGGCGATGTTGCGGCGGATCAGCAGGCGCAGACGCTCGAACTGCACGCCGCCGAGCGCGCCGGCCGGGGCGCCCTGCGGCTGGGTGTGCTGCGGCAGGCAGGCGCCGAGGATGGCGCGCGTCGCCTCGACCAGGGCGGGGATGTGGTCGGGCGCGGCCTCGCGCACATGGCGCTCGAGCATGAGCAGGTAGTCCGCGAGCAGCGGCGCGCAGGGTCCGGTGAGCGGGCCCGTACCCAGCGCCGCCAACTCTGCCGAGTTGCAGGGCAGGGCGTCACGCGGGATGCAGAGAGAGACCCACTCGCAGTCGCTCCATTCCTTGACCCAAGCCTGGTCGAGCGAGAACAGGAAGGGCTGGCCTGCGCTGAGCCGGTGGCAGGTCTCGCCGAAGCGCATTTCGGTGACGCCGCGGCGCAGCACGCGCACCACCCAGTGATCGAGGCCGTCGAGGCGGGTGTGGCGCATGTCACGCTCGAAGCGGGCACTGCTGATGCGGTTGGCGCTCAGCAGCATCGGGCCGAGCATCCAGTTCTCATTATGCGCGAAGAGGCTGCTCCCCGCGGGGTCGGCCACCCGGACGCCGTTCAGGCTGCCGAAGCGGGCGTTCCACGCCTCCAGCCGGTGGCTGTGGGGCAGGTCCGTGGTGGTGAACACGACAGGTTGGATGCCGCCCGGGCGGGTGGTGGCCATCGCGTTCTGTCCCGGCAGCGGGATTGCGTTCATAGCGAGACACGCCCCCTTCTGGTCCATTACTAATGCGTATCAAAAACGCACTATTGGCGCAAACTAGATTTGGGTGCTGCGGCTGAAGATTTCGGTTTGGCACGTGAAGTTGATCCATAACGTTATTTCATTATCCGATCGGTCGCCGCGGCGTTGTGGGTCTGCGTGCTGGCGCGGAGCGGCCTTTTCCGCCGGGCCGGCTAGGCCTACTCTTCCCGCCGACCGCCCATAGGGGATCAGGAACGATGCGACGCAGGATGATGCTCGGCGCGGCTGCCGGGCTGCTCGGGACCGCCGCGGGAGCCAGCGCGCAGCAGCGGCCGCATCACGGCGCGCCGATCCCGACCGAGCGGATGGCGCCGCTCCGCG
This sequence comes from Roseomonas sp., assembly GCA_044348345.1. Classification (GTDB taxonomy): domain Bacteria; phylum Pseudomonadota; class Alphaproteobacteria; order Acetobacterales; family Acetobacteraceae; genus Falsiroseomonas. Next base: position 3,640 of record JBIKSZ010000178.1, read on the forward strand.
GCCCCGGCCCGGTGGTGCTGACGCCCGAACAATACGCCCAGCGCTTCGTGGACAGCCCCGCGCCCGCCGGCCCGCCCGGCCGCTGGGTGGAGCGCGCGCCCCTGCCTATTCCGCGCACCGAGATGGCCTGGGCGGCCGAGGCGCAAGGCAAGCTCTGGGTCATCGGCGGCTATGCCGAGCAGATGGTGAACAACAGCTTCGTGCATGTGTACGACCCCGCGACCAACAGCTGGGCGGAGAAGGCGCGGCTGCCGCGTGGCGCCAACCATGTCGGCGTCGTCGCCCATGGCGACCGCATCTATGCCTTCGGCGGGTTCAGCAACCAGAACCGCGGCTCCGACACGCTGGCCTTCGTCTATGACATCGCCGCCGATCGCTGGGCGCCGATCGCACCGATGCCGCGGCCGCGTGGCGCGGGGGCGCTCGCGGTGATCGCCGGCAAGATCCACCATATCGGCGGCGCGTCGGACCCTGAGAGCGAGCGCGCTTCGGTTGGCTGGCACGAGGTCTATGACCCGCAGACGGATCGCTGGGAACGGCGCAAGGCGCTGCCCGGCGCGCGCGACCATGCAGGTGTCGTGACGTGGAACGGCAACATCCACATCATCGGCGGGCGCTTCAACACCTTCGAATACAACACGCCGCTGCACCATGTGTATCTGCCGGCCCAGGACCAGTGGGAGGTGCGCGCGCCGCTGCCGACCGCGCGGTCGGGCCATGGCCTGGTTGTCTATCGCAACCGCTTCTTCGCGATGGGGGGCGAGAGCGGGCAGTTTGTGAACCGCGTGCTGACCGGCCAGGTGCATGGTCAGGTCGAGAGCTACGATCCCGCAACCGATAGCTGGCAGCACCACGCGCCGATGCCCACCCCGCGGCACGGCATGGGGGCGGTGGCGATCGGCGACTGGGTCTATGTCGCCGGCGGCGGCCCGATTGTCGGCGGCGCGGTGAAGACCGCCGTCCACGAGGCGTTTAGTTTGTCGTAGTTTTTTGGCCTCAAACGCCGGCGCGCGCTCCGCGCGCTTGGCTTCGCGCCGCAGACAGGCCGCGCCCGGTGGTGCGGTCGGTCGCGGCGCGGCGGCCGCTGTGCGGCCGCATCCTCGCGGGGCGGCCGCCGGACTGGGCGGGCGTTTTGGTTGGATGGGGGATGCTCGCCGGGCTTTTCGCGCGTCGTGCGCGGGACCATCTGCGCGGGCGAACGATCTGCCGGGACAATGATGACGCCGCGTCGCCTCATCCTCGCTGCGCCCGCCCTGCTGCTGACCGCGCCCGCCTGCGCCTCGGCGCCGGAGATGCGCTTCGTGGACCGCACCGCGCAGGGGGAGGCCGCGCGCGCGCTGGTCCGCGCCCTGCAGGCCGGCGGCGTCGTTGCCGTCATGCGGCATGGCATCACCGATCGCAGCCAGGTGGATACCGGCGACCTCGCGAACCGCGCGGGCCAGCGGAACCTCAGCGAACGCGGCCGCGTGCAGTCGCAGCGTACGGGGCGCGCCATGGCCGCGCTCGGCATCCCGCTCGGCGAGGTGCTGACCAGCCCGGTCTTTCGCTGCCGCGATACGGCCGAACTCGCCTTCGGCGCGCGCGCAAGGCTGGAGCCCAACCTGACCGCGGATGACTACACGCCCGACTTCGCCCTGCTGCGCCAGCGCATCGCCTGGACCCGCGCGCGCACCGCGCGGCCCTCCGCGCCGGGCGTCACGGATGTGCTGGTCGGGCATATCGTGCCGCTCGGCATGGTGCTCGGCCGCAGCCTCGACCAGGGGGAGTTCCAGGAGGGCGGCTTCGCGATCTTCGCACCGGGGGAGGGCATCGGGCGCGAGCTTGGGATGCTCTCGGCCGATAGCCTTTGGGCCGCCGCCGGGGTTTGACGCCATCGGTCTTGCGCAATGACCCTTGGCTGCGCTGCGCGATGCCTCAATCCACCAGGGGCCGCACCGCATCGCCCGGCCGGATGATCCCGCCGCGCTCGATCGAGCAGTTGAGGCCCGAGCGGTTGTAGAGCGGCAGCATCACCGGCTTGCCGAGCAATTCCTGGAGGTACTTGCAGGGGAAGTTCAGTCGGCCGCCGCGCAGGATCACCTCACCCACCGCGAAGCGACGGCCGACCAGGTGGTTCAGCGGCACGCCGCGCACCGTCAGGTTGCGCCGGTGGTCGGCCGGGGTGAGGGAGATCGGGCCGTCCTGCAGCGGCGGGTCGTTGCGGGCCAGCGCGTCCAGCACCTCCTGCTCGATCAGGGAGATCTCGCGCACATCGGGCTTGGCCGAATAGGTGCCGGTGCCGAGGCCGTAGCGGTCGCCCTCGATCCCGCGCCCGGCGACGCAGCGCGCCTCGGCGAGTTCGCGCATCGGCGCGCCACCGCCTGCCGTGACATGGATGTGCAGCAGCGTCCCGGCCCAGCCGGTCGCGCCGCCTGGCTGGGAGAGCGCGGCGCGGCCGGCGGGATGCTCGAAGGCTGCGCGCATCGGCGGGGCGGGTGGCGTCGTGTCGCTCATGCGGCGTCCTCCCGATTCAGAACCCGAGCAGCGTGCGCGCCGCGAAGCCAGCGGCGGCGGTCACGAATAGCGTCCGCACCACGTCGAGCCTGAGCACGAACAGGCACACCATCGCCAGCGCCGTCAGCGCCACCGCATCGGGCACGAGGGTCAGCGGATCCGGCAGGCCGAGCGTCATCGGGCCGACCGCCACCGTCTCGACGCGCGTGAAGGCCACGCGCAGCGCGAACCACAGCGCGAGGTTGGCGATGACGCCGACCACCGCCGCCGTGACGCCGGCCAGCGCGCCCTTCAGCCGCGGCGCATCGTGCAGCCGTTCCACATAGGGCGCGCCCAGGAAGATCCAGGCGAAGCAGGGCGTGAAGGTGACGAAGACCGCGAGCAGCCCGCCCGCGAAACCGCCCAAGACGCCGGCCTCGCGGAACCCCGCCAGGAAGCCCACGAATTGCAGCACCAGAATCAGGGGCCCCGGCGTCGTCTCCGCCAGGCCAAGCCCGGCCAGCATCTCGGCCGCGGTTAGCCAGGCGTAGCCCTCGACCGCCTCCTGCGCGACATAGGCGAGCACGGCATAGGCGCCGCCGAAGGTCACGACCGCCATCTTGGAGAAGAACCAGGCGATGTCGCCGAAGGTGCCACTTCCCATCAGCAGCGCCACCGGCCAGACCCAGATCACCACCGCGACGAGCCCCGCGCGCCGCGCCGTCGCGGCCATGCGCGACGGGCGGTCCGGATCGGCGGCCAGCACCGCATCGAGCAGCGCCGGCGCGCTGTCCTGCGCGGCCTTGTGGCCGGCCGCAGCGAAGGCCTGCGGCAGCGCGTAGCCGATCAGCGCTGCGCCCAGCACGACGACGGGGAAGGGCACGGCGAAGGCGAAGAGCGCGGCGAAGGCGCCGGCTGCGACAAGCCAAGGCACCGCGCCCTTTAGCGCGCGGGCCGCGACCTTCCCCAGCGCCTGGATCACCAGCGCCAGCACCGCGCATTTCAGCCCGAAGAACAGCGCGGCGACGATCGGCACCTCGCCGAGCGTCGCGTAGATCAGCGCGAGGACCATCATCACCACGACGCCGGGTGCGATGAACAGCAGCCCCGCCGCCAGCCCACCCTTCACGCCATGCATCAACCAGCCGAGATAGGTGGCCAGCTGTTGCGCCTCCGGCCCTGGCAGCAGCATGCAGAAATTCAGCGCGTGCAGAAAACGGGCGTCGCTGATCCAGCGGCGCTCCTCCACCACCTCACGGTGCATCAGCGCGATCTGCGCGGCGGGGCCGCCGAAGGACAGCAGCCCGATGCGCGCCCAGACACGCAGCGCGTCCCGGAAGCTCGGGAATCCCCCGCTCTCTGGCCTGTCCATCCGTCCCGCCCCGGCGGCGGCGCAAAGCTGCGCCAGCCCTCAGCCGGTTTGCGGGGCAGGGGCCGGCGCGTCAAGCGCCGCCGACCCTTTGCGCTGGCGAGGCCTGACGCGGGGCCTCAGCCGGCCCGGCGGCGGCCACCGCCGCGTCGGTTCTCATTGGCGGAGGCCATCTCCTCCTCCCGCACATCGGCGATCCAGGCGGGGTTCACCTCCTCCTCGGCGATGCGGCTCAGCTCCTCATCCATCCGCTTCTCTTCCTCGAGCGTGGTGTGGAGCAGGTCGCCGAGATCATGCTGGCCCGCGGCGCGCGCCAGCGCCGCGAGCGTACCGTATGAGGCGATCTCGTAATGCTCGATGCGCTGCGCGGCGGCGATGATGACGACATCCATCATCGGGCCGCGCTCGGCCTCGCTCATCTCCTGGGTGGCTTCCTCGACCAGGCCGCGCATCGCCTCGCAGACCTTGCGGCCGGGCTTGCCGCCGAGTTGCTCGAAGGCCTGCTCGATGCGCTCGATCTGGCCCT
>JBIKSZ010000021.1:0-24909 GCA_044348345.1 Roseomonas sp.
GCGCCCCCACCCGGTTTCGCGTCGTGCCGAAGGCACGCCTTCAGCATAATGGTGCCGAAGGCACGCCTTCGGCATGACGCTCAGCCACCCTCCCCCGCTGCGCGGGAGAGGGAGCCGGGCGTGCGCTTGTCAGGCCGCCGCGGTGTCGCCCTTCACGGGCAGGCCTTCGGCGCGGCGGGCGAACTTCTTGCGCTCATGCGGGTCGAGGTAGCGCTTGCGCAGGCGGATCGCGCCCGGCGTCACTTCCACCAGCTCGTCATCCTCGATGTAGGAGATCGCCTGCTCCAGGCTCATGCGCCGGGGCGGGATCAGCAGCAGCGCATCATCCTTGCCGGCGGCGCGGATGTTGGTGAGCTTCTTCTCCTTCACCGGATTCACTTCCAGATCGTCGCCGCGCGAATTCTCGCCGATGATCATGCCCGTGTAGACCTTGGCACCCGGATCGATGAACAGCGAGCCGCGCTCCTGCAGGTAGAACAGCGCGTATTGCGTCGTCTCGCCGTCCACGTTGGAGATCAGGCTGCCGTTGCGCCGGCCTTCGATCACGCCGGCCCAGGGGCCGTAGCCGTGGAACAGGCGGTTCATCATGCCGGTGCCGCGCGTGTCCGTCATGAACTCGCCATGGTAGCCGATCAGGCCGCGCGACGGGATCAGGAAGGTCAGCCGCACCTTGCCGCCGCCGGACGGCCGCATGTCCTGCATCTGGCCCTTGCGGATCGAGAGCTTCTCGACGACGGAACCCGAATAGCCCTCGTCCACATCCACCAGGACTTCCTCGTAGGGCTCCTCGCGCTCGCCGGTCTCGGCATTCTCGCGCGTCAGCACGCGCGGGCGGCCGATGGTCAGCTCGAAGCCCTCGCGGCGCATCGTCTCGATCAGAACGCCCAGCTGCAATTCGCCGCGGCCCGCCACTTCGAAGGCGTCCACTTCCTCCGACACCTTCACGCGGATGGCGACGTTGCCTTCGGTTTCCTTGAACAGCCGGTCGCGGATCTGGCGCGACGTCACCTTCTTCCCTTCGCGCCCACCGAGCGGGCCGTCATTGATGCGGAAGGTCATGGCGAGCGTCGGCGGATCCACCGGAATGGCCGGCAGCGGGTCGGCCACTTCGGGCGAAGCGATGGTGTCGGGGATGGTCGCATCGGCGAGGCCTGCGATGGCGATGATGTCGCCCGCCTGCACCTCATCGACCGGCACGCGGTCGAGGCCGGAGAAGGTCATCAGCTTCGTCAGGCGGCCGGTTTCCACGACCGTCCCGTCCTGGCGCAGCACGCGCACGGGCATGTTCAGGCGCGCGACACCCTGCTCCACCCGGCCGGTCAGGATGCGGCCGAGGAAATTGTCGCTTTCCAGGATCGAGGCGTTCATCGCGAAGGGCTTGTCCAGCTCCACCTTCGGCGCGGGAACGTGAGACAGGATCAGATCGAACATCGGCGCGAGATCCTTGCGCGCGCCGTTCAGCTCGAGATCCGCCCAGCCCTGGCGGCCGGAGGCGAAGAGCGTGTGGAAGTCCAGCTGCTCATCCGTCGCGCCGAGTGCGGCGAAAAGGTCGAAGACCTCGTTGTGGACCTCATCCGCGCGGGCGTCCTGGCGGTCCACCTTGTTGATGACGACGATGGGCTTGAGGCCGCGCGCGAGCGCCTTGGTCAGCACGAATTTGGTCTGCGGCAGCGGGCCTTCGGCCGCGTCGCACAGCACGATCGCGCCATCCACCATGGACAGGATGCGCTCCACCTCGCCGCCGAAATCGGCGTGGCCGGGCGTGTCCACGATGTTGATCTTCACACCCTTCCATTCCACCGCGGTGGACTTGGCCAGGATGGTGATGCCGCGCTCGCGCTCCAGGTCGTTGCGGTCCAGCGCGCGCTCGGCGACCTGCTGGTTGGCGCGGAAGGCGCCGGCCTGCTTCAGCAGATTGTCCACCAGCGTCGTCTTGCCGTGGTCGACATGCGCGATGATCGCGACGTTGCGAATGTCCATGGGGTCCGGGTCCGGTTGTCTGGGGCCCGACCCCGCCTGTCCGGCGGTGAGCGAAAGCTCACCCCGATGAACGGCGGGCAGGCGTCTGTTGCTTGGTGCGGCGCACACATAGGCGCGCTTCGGGGAAAATGCGAGCGCCTTTCTGGCGCTGGGGCCGGCCGCCCACCTTGGCTGGGGCGGCGGCCGGACCCCGCGCCCGGGGTCAGGCGGCGACCAGCGCCTTCAGGTCGGTCTGCGGGCGGGCGCCGAAATGGCTGATCGCCTCCGCCGCCGCGACCGAGCCCCAGCGGCCGCATTCGGCCAGCGCCAGGCCCTTGGCATGGGCGGCGAGGAAGCCGGCGGCATAGGCATCGCCCGCCCCGGTCGTGTCCACGACCTTGGTCGGCACCGCCGCGACCTCGGCCGTCGCGCCGCCGGCGACGATGACGGAGCCCTTCTCGCTGCGGGTCACGGCGGCGAGCCCGACCTCGTCCCGCACGGCGGCGAGCGCCGTGGCGAAATCCTCGGTCTCGTAGAGCGACAGCAGCTCGGACTCATTGGCGAACAGGATGTCCACCTCGTGCCGCACCAGGTCGCGGAAGGCGGCGCGGTGGCGGCCGACACAGAAGGCATCGGATAGCGTCAGCGACACCTTGCGCCCCGCGCCATGCGCGATCTTGGCGGCCTTGCGGAAGGCCTCCTGCGCGGCCGGCGGGTCGAAGAGGTAGCCCTCCATATAAGTGACGGCGGCGGAGGCCACCTCGGCCTCCTCCACATCGTCGGGGCCGAAGGCGACGCAGGCGCCGAGGAAGGTGTTCATGGTGCGCTGCGCGTCCGGCGTCACCAGGATCAGGCAGCGCGCCGTGGGCGCCCCGCCGCTCAGCGGCTTCGAGGGGAAGCGCACGCCCGCCGCGCGGATGTCATGCGCGAAGACCTGGCCGAGCCCGTCATCGGCGACCTTGCCGAGATAGCCGACGCGCGCGCCGAGCGCGGCTGCCACCGCGCAGGTGTTGCCGGCCGAGCCGCCCGAGCTTTCGACGCCCGGGCCCATCGCGGCATAGATCCGCTCCGCCGCCGCGGCGTCGATCAGGGTCATGCCCCCCTTGGCCATGCCCTGGGCCGCGATGAAGGCGTCCTCGGCGCGGGCGAGCACGTCCACGATGGCATTGCCGATGCCGAGGATGTCGAGGGCAGGCGCGGTCATGCGGGCAGGATCCGGGGCGTTGTGAAGGGGCCGGACCTTTGCCGGAACCCGCTTGCCGCGCCTAGCCCCCAGGGCTCGGCCGGGGGCTGGAATGGATCACGGGCGGACCAGCTGCGCGAGGTTGTGGACAACTCTCTCGGAAATGCGATCGGGCCGTTGTAGGGGCCGGGCTGCGCGTGTTAGCCGAAAGGCCGCACAGCGGGATCAGGGACGCCTGTTGCGCGCCGGTCCGGACAGCCCTTTCGGGGCCCGGCTGGGATCAGCGAACAAGAATGGGGGAGCCTCGCGCGATGAACGTCTTCAGCCGCCGTCCGAAGTCGTCCGAGCCCGAGCCGCAGCCCGCGACCGTTCCGACCGCCCGCGATCCCGATCTCGGCGCGCCGCTGCCGCCCACCTTTACCAGGGACACCCAGACGATGAGCCTTGCGCCCAAGCCGACCATGCCCCTCGGCCCGACGCCGCCCTCCGGCACCGCGATCCCGCCCCGGCCGATGGGCGCCGCCCCGTCGGCGGCCGCCGCCCCGCGCGCCGGTACGGCTGAGCGCCGGACCCTCGTGGTCGGCCGCGGCATCAGCCTGCAGGGCACCGTCACCGAGGCCGAGCGCCTGGTGGTCGAAGGCACGGTCGAAAGCCAGATGATCCAGGCGACGGAGCTGTCCATCAGCGACGCCGGCGTGTTCCGCGGCGAAGTGCAGGTGGAAGATGCCGAGATCGCCGGCACCTTCGACGGCACGCTGACCGCTCGCGGCCAGCTGGTCATCCGCGGCACCGGCCGCGTCATCGGCGTGGCGCGCTGCCGCCGCCTGATGGTGGAGGAAGGCGGCCAGCTCTCCGGCAAGATGGAAATGCTCGGCGACGGCGTGACGCCGCCCGCCCCGCGCCCGTCCGAGGGCTGAGCGCCCCGCCATGCCCCGTCCGCACAGCGTCGGGCGGGGCTGTTCGGGGAGCCGCCTGTCCTGATGCGACGCGCTGTCCTGCTGATCGCGGTGCTGCTGCCGGCCGCCTGCGCCCAGCCCGCGCCCCAGGACGGCGACGCCGCGCTGCAGGGCGCGCTGGCCAGCCATCAGGCGAGCCTCGGCGCGATCGCGGGCCCGGCCGGCGCGGCGGCACGCGCCATCCCCTCCGGACCCGTCCCGGCGCAGGCCAACCAATTGGTGGGCCAGACGCCGGAGGCCGTGCTGCACTGGCTCGGCCCGCCCCGGCTTCGCCGGGCGGAAGGCTCAGCCGAGGTCTGGCACTATCAGGCCAGCCAATGTCATCTGGATCTGGTGCTCTACCCCGAACCTGGGGTCCAGCCCGGGCTGCGCGTGGCCTTCGCATCGGCGCGTGCCATCGGCGCCGCGCGGCGGGCCGAAGCGGCCTGCCTGCGCGATATCGCGCGCGGCGCCGCGGCCCCTGCCCAGGCGCCGGGCCCAGCCCGGCCCGCGGGTGCGGCGCAGGCCGGGTGAGCCGGCCCGCCACCGCCCGCATCGGTTGCCGCGGATGAACCTCGCGCCCTGGCTGGACGCTTTCGTCCCGATCTTCGGCCTGCTGGCGCTCGGCGCCTTCCTCAAGCGGCGGCTGCTGCGTGAGGACGCGGTCTGGGCGGGTATCGAGAAGCTGATCTTCTGGGTTCTGCTGCCCTGCCTGATCGCCAGCGCGCTCTCCACGCTCCGGCTGGGGGAGCTGCCGATCGGCGGGCTGGCCACCGCGATCTGGACGACGTTGCTGATCGGCACCGCTGTCTCCGTGATGCTGGCCCGCGCGCTGGGGCATGGGCATGCGGCGATGACCTCGGTGTTGCAGGGGGGCATCCGCTTCAACAATCTGATGGCCTTTGCCATTGGCGGGGCGATCTGGGGGGCGCCGGGCGTCGCGATGGCCGCGGTGGTGACCGGGCTGATCGTGCCCTGCGTGCAGGTGATCGTGACGGTGGCCTTCGCGCTCGGCCGCGACGGCGCGTTGCGGCCGCTGTCGCTGCTGCGGCAGGTGGCGCTCAATCCGCTGATCATCGGGGTGGTGGCGGGCTTCGTGCTGGGGGCGCTGGGCGGGTTGCCGCCGGGGCTGCAGCCGGCGGTGCGCAGCCTTGGCCAGGCGGGGGTCGCGCTCGGGCTGCTCTGTGTCGGCGCGGCGCTGACGCTGGAAGGGCTTGGCCTGCGGCCGGGGACGCAGGCGGCGACGGCGGTGCTGAAGCTGGTCTGCGTGCCGGCGCTGACCTGGGCGTTCTGCGCCCTGCTCGGGATCGGCGCGCTGCCGACGGCGATCGCGGTGATGGCGATGGCGCTGCCGACGGCGGCGACGAGTTATGTGATGGCGCGCGCCATGGGCGGCGATGCGAAGCTCATGGCCGCGATCACCACCAGCGAACACCTGCTGAGCATGGTCACCCTGCCGGTGTGGGTGTGGTTGTTGATGAGGTAGAGGGGGTAGGGGCGCGCAGTTGATCGCGCTCAAGCGCCGGGCGCGGCCTCCGGCCGCTTGGCTTGCGCGCCGCAGACATGGCGCGCTGGGCGGTGCGGTTGGTCGCGGCGCGGGGCCGCCTTGCGGCCCTTGGCACTACCTTCTGGGCAGGAAGCCCACCAGGCGCTCGGCCTCGTCGCAGATCGGGGCGGCGATGGCGTCCGCGCGCTCGGCGCCCTGGCGCAGCAGCGCATCCAGCGCGGCCGGGTCCTGCAGCAGGCGGTTCATCTCGGCGCGGATCGGGTCGAGATGCGCGACCAGCGCCTCCGCCAGCGCTTCCTTGAAGGGCCCGAAACCCTTGCCGCCGTGATGGCGCAGCACGCCGGCATGGGTCTCCCCGGTGATCGCGGCCAGGATGCCGACCAGGTTGCGCGCCTCCGGCCGGCCGTCCAGCCCGGCCTCGCTCTCCGGCAGCGGCTCGGGGTCGGTCTTGGCGCGGCGGATCTTCAGCGCGATCGCGTCGTGGTCATCCGTCAGGTTGATGCGCGACTGATCGGACGGGTCCGACTTCGACATCTTCTTCGTGCCGTCGCGCAGGCTCATGACGCGCGCGGCGATGCCCTGGATCAGCGGCTCGATCTGCGGGAAGAAATTCACGCCGTAATCATGGTTGAACTTCTGGGCGATGTCGTTCGCCAGCTCCAGATGCTGCTTCTGGTCGTCGCCGACCGGCACCTTGGTGGCGTGATAGGTCAGGATGTCGGCCGCCATCAGGTTCGGATAGACGTAGAGGCCCGACGATGCGGCTTCCCTATCCTTGCCAGCCTTGTCCTTGAACTGCGTCATCCGGTTCAGCCAGCCCAGCCGCGCGACGCAGTTGAAGATCCAGGCGAGCCGCGCATGCGCATGCACATGGCTCTGGATAAACAGCGTGCAGCGCGCGGGGTCGAGGCCGCAGGCGATCAGCGCCGCCGCCATCTCTCGCGTCTGGCGGGCGAGTTCCTTCGGGTCCTGCCAGACGGTGATGGCGTGCAGATCCACCACGCAATAGATCGCCTCATGCGTGTCCTGCAGCGGCACCCAGTTGCGGATCGCGCCGAGATAATTGCCGAGCGTCGGCACGCCGGAGGGCTGGATGCCGGAAAAGACGCGGGTGTTCGTCATGGCCATCGGAGTGGTTCGCTTCGGCTGGATGGCGCGCTGTGTCGGGTGGGCGGCGGGTTGCGTCAAGCGGCGGGCGGATAGGGCCGGGATCCGAAGATCGCGGTGCCGACGCGGACATGCGTCGCCCCTTCGGCGATCGCTGCCTCATAGTCGCCGCTCATGCCCATGGAGAGCGTCGTCAGGCCGTGCTTGGCCGCGAGCCCGGCCAGATAGGCGAAATGCGGGCGCGGATCGCCTTCCACGGGCGGGATGCACATGAGGCCGGAGATGGTCAGCCCATGCTCCTCCCGGCAGGCGCGCAGAAACGCCTCGGCCTCGGCGCGGGGCACGCCGGCCTTCTGGGGCTCGTCGCCCGTGTTCACCTGCACCAGCAGCGCGGGCGTGCGGCCTTCCTTCTTGATGGCGTCCGCCAGCGCGGCGGCGAGTTTCGGGCGGTCCAGGCTTTCGATCACATCGGCGACCCGGACGGCTTCCCGCGCCTTGTTGGTCTGGAGCCCGCCGATCAGGTGCAGGCGCAGCCCGGGATGGCCAGGGGGCAACGAGGTGCGGAGGGCGGGGAATTTCGCCATCGCCTCCTGCACCCGGTTCTCCCCGAACACCGCCTGGCCGGCGGCGAGCGCGGCCAGCACCGCCTCCGCCGGATGGGTCTTGGAGACGGCGACGAGTGTCACCGCGGCGGGGTCGCGCCCGGCGCGCGCGCAGGCCTCTGCGATGCGCCCCTTCACGGCGGCGAGGTTTCGGGCGATGGCGGCGGGGTCTGTATTGGGGTCGGTCATGGGCTTCGGGACGCTAGAGGGGTGGTCGCGCCGGCTCAAGCCGCGAACCGGGCGCGCTGGCAAGGCCCTGCCGCGGCTCTGGCTGGTCTCGGACCCGGTGCGGCTGCCGGACCCGCGTGCGGCGGCGGCGCGTCTGCCGCGCGGGGCGGGGGTGCTGGCGCGTGGCGCGGCGCCTTCGGTGCTGGCGGGTCTCGCGCGGCTGTGTCGGGCGCGGGGGTTGGTCCTGCTGGTCGGCGGCGATGGCCGGGCGGCGCTGGCGCACCGGGCCGGGCTGCATGTGCCGGATCGGCAGGGCACGCGCGGGATACTGGCTTTTCTTATAGCGCGGCGGCGTGGCGCGCCCTGGGCGCTGCTGACGGCGGCGGTGCATGGTCGGGCGGGGGTGGCGCGGGCGCGGCGGTTGGGGGTCGAGGCCGGCTTTGTGTCCCCCGCCTTCCCGACGGCGAGCCATCCCGGGGCGCCGGCGCTCGGGCCGTTGCGCTGGGCGCGGCTGGCGGCGGCGCTCGGCCGGCCGGCGGTGGCGCTGGGCGGGCTGGACGGGGCGCAGGCGGGGCGGCTCGGGCGGCGGCCGGCGGGGCTGGCGGCGATCGGGGCCTTCGGGGCGGGCGCAGCAAGGCGCTGAGGGGGTGTGGCGGCGCCACAGGGAGCTGTGGCGCGCGCGCAACACTGTCTCAACGAAGTCGCGCGGTTGGTGAGACGTCGGTGGACGTCGCGTCACAGGCGAGACAATAGTCTGGCAGGCCTGACCGTGAATTTGGGGAAACCCGTCTTCGCGGCACCTGTCGAGGGGGGCAGGCGGGCCGTCGCAAGCCGGGGGCTTCCCGGTACAGGAGGAGGTTTTTTATGCGCAAGATTCTGCTCGGCACCACTGCGGTTGCCGGCGCCGCGCTCTTCGCGGCTTCGACCGCCCAGGCGCAGCAGGCCCCGACGGTTCGCATCGGCGGCTTCATGCAGACCACGGTCGCGATCGTGAACGACGATCTCGACTCCGCCGCTGGCGTCCCGACGGGCGTCAACGGCTTCGGCACGCGTGAGCGCGCTGGCACCGACTTCCGCAACGAAGTCGAAATCCATGTGCTGGTGAACGGCAAGGCCGCCAACGGCCTCGCATACGGCGCCGTGATCGAGCTGCAGAACGACAACGTCGGCGGCGGCTCGGGCTCCGCGCTCGACCTCGACGAGGCCTTCCTGTTCGTGTCGTCCCCGACGCTCGGCACGATGCGCTTCGGTGAAGTGGACAGCGCGGCTAGCACCATGCAGGTCCGGGCTCCGAGCATCCGCGGCTTCGGTCCTGACGGCGCGTGGGATGTGGGCGTCCTCGGCCTCGCCCAGGGCACGGGCGGCAACCCGTCGCTCCTGACCGGCATCAACGACGGCAACGACGCGACGAAGATCGTCTACCTGTCGCCGCAGTTCGCCGGCTTCGACCTCGGCCTGTCCTATGCGCCGAACGCCGGTGAAGGCGACCGCGCCTTCGGCGGCCGCGCGGTGGACACGCTCGGCGCCGGTAACCTTGCGATCGCCCCGGCGGTCACGCAGCGCGACCGCACCGGCCTCGAGAACGAGATCTCGGCGGCGATCCGCTACCGCGGCACCTTCGGCGGCGTCGGTATCTCGGCCGGCTTCGGCTACATGCAGGCCGATGCGCCGAACACCGTCGTGAACGCCAACTCCGGCGCGGTGACCGCCGGCACGGCGCAGGACGTCACGGCCTACACCTTCGGCCTGAACCTGTCCGCCTTCGGCCTGACGGTCGGCGGCGAGTACACCTGGGGCAAGTACACCGCCAGCTCCGTCGGCCGCACCGCGCTGGCCGCTGGTCGCGACGACACCAGCCACTACGTGCTGGGCGCCACCTACACCGTGGGTGCCTTCTCGATCGGCGCCTACTACGGCGCGGCTGAGGCGGACAATGGCGGCACGACCGCCGACCGCGAGCAGACCAGCTTCGGCGTCGGCGCAGCCTACACGCTGGCCCCGGGCCTTGAGATCTTCGCGAACTACAACGTGATCGACGACAAGAACGCCAACATCAGCCTGGCGGCCGTCACGAACGGCACGGCGAGCGCCACCAACCCGACCGGGCAGCTGGCGACGCGTGCGGCCGGTACGCTGGTCAACCGCGAAATCTCGGCCTTCTTCATCGGCACCCGCCTGTCCTTCTGATCCAGGCGACCGAAAGGTCGAACAGTACGGGGCGGCGGGGCAACCCGCCGCCCTTTTTCATGCGCGCAGCCCGGCGCCGGGCCATTGGCGGAGCCGCCCCCCTTAGGGCCCGCGCCGCGGACGCGGCTCTGCCCCCTTCCGGTTCGGCCCCCCCGAGGGTAAACACCGCGTCAGCATGCGCGCGGCCGGCATAGGGGCGCGGCACAGGTGCAGGACGGGCTGACATGATCGAGCGCGTGTGGCGGCCCCTGGCGCGGGGCATCCTGATGGGCGGGCTGAGCCTCGGCCTGCTGGCCGGGTGCAGCAGCACGGACGACAATTTCCGTGTGCCCGGTCAGGACGAATACAACAGCGGCGGCCGTCGCGACAACGTGCGCGGGCGGTTGGGCGGGACGGACGGCATCCTCGTTTTCGGGACGGACCGCACCAGCCAGCGCGCCGCCGCCGATACCGGCACGGCGGGGATCGGGGTGAACGCCTTCCTCTGGCGCGCGACGCTCGACACGCTGTCCTTCATGCCGCTCGCCTCCGCCGATCCCTTCGGCGGCGTGGTCATCACCGATTGGTACCAGCCGCCCGGCGGGGGCAATGAGCGCTTCCGCGTGACGGCCTATATCCTCGGCCGCACGCTGCGCTCCGACGGCGTGCGGGTCGTCGTGTTCCGCCAGGAGCTGCGCCAGGGGAATTGGGTGGATGTGGCCGTCGCCGCCACCACCGCGACCGAGCTTGAAGACCAGGTGCTGAACCGGGCGCGGGAGTTGCGCGCCCAGGCGACGGCTTCGTCGCGCTGAGCCCTGGCGCGGGCGCCGGCGGCGCCCGTTTTGTGGCCCCTGGGCGCCATCGGCGCCCGTTTTGCACCGAAGAATTCCGCTTCGCTGCGAAGTGTCCTATGCGTGCGCTCTCCTGAGAGCCACGCACGCGACCGATGAACGACCAGACCCCCGAGCGCGCCGCCGCCGTCCAGCCGCCGCGCTACGATTTCGCCGCCGCCGAGCCCCGCTGGCAGGCGGAATGGGACCGCCGCGCCTGCTTCGCCGTCCCCGATGTGCCGCCGCCCGGCAGCCGGAAGTACTATGTGCTGGAGATGTTCCCCTACCCGTCGGGGAAGATCCATATGGGCCATGTGCGCAACTACACGCTTGGCGATGTGGTCGCGCGCTACAAGCGCGCGCGCGGGCACCTGGTGATGCACCCGATGGGCTGGGACGCCTTCGGCCTGCCGGCCGAGAATGCGGCGCGCGAACGCGGCATCCATCCTGGCGCCTGGACCTATCAGAACATCGCCAATATGCGCGCCGAGCTGCAGCGCATGGGCCTCAGCCTCGAGTGGAAGCGCGAATTCGCCACCTGCGACGCGGCCTATTACGGCCAGCAGCAGAAGCTGTTCCTGGATTTCTGGAAGGCCGGCCTGGTCGAGCGGAAGGAAAGCTGGGTCAATTGGGACCCGGTGGACGGCACGGTGCTCGCGAATGAGCAGGTGATCGACGGGCGCGGCTGGCGGTCCGGTGCGCTGGTCGAGAAGAAGAAGCTCAGCCAGTGGTTCCTCAGCATCACGAAGTATGCGCCGGACCTGCTGGAGGCGCTGAACACGCTGGATCGCTGGCCGGACCGCGTGAAGCTGATGCAGTCCAACTGGATCGGCCGCAGCGAAGGCGCGCGGGTGCGGTTCCGGGTGACCGATGCGGCCGCCGCGGGCGCCGACGAAGTCGAAGTGTTCACCACGCGGCCTGACACGCTGTTCGGGATGAGCTTCCTGGCGGTCGCGGCGGAACATCCGCTGGCCGCCGCGGCTGCTGCGCGCGACCCGAAGGCGGCGGAATTCGTGGCCGAATGCCGGCGCATGGGCACCTCCGAAGCCGCGATCGAACAGGCGGAAAAGCGCGGGCACGACACCGGTTTTCGGGTCGCGCATCCCTTCCTGCCGGGCGTCACCTTCCCGGTCTGGATCGCCAATTTCGTGCTGATGGAATACGGCACCGGCGCGATCTTCGGCTGCCCCGGCCATGACGAGCGCGACTTCGAATTCGCCCAAAAGTTCAGGCTGCCGATCACGCCCGTGGTGCTGCCGCAAGGCGCCGATCCCGCGACCTTCGCGCTCGACGGCGCGGCCTATACGGGCGACGGCACGATCTTCAATTCGGGGTTCCTCGACGGCCTCGATGTGCCGGCCGCGAAGCGCCGTGTGATCGAGGCGCTGGAGACCAAGGCCCAGGGCACCGGCGTGGTGAATTGGCGGCTCCGCGATTGGGGCATCAGCCGCCAACGCTACTGGGGCTGCCCGATCCCGGTGATCCATTGCGACGATTGCGGCGCCGTGCCGGTGCCGAAGAACCAGCTGCCGGTGACGCTGCCGGAGGATGTGGACTTCTCGAGGCCCGGCAATCCGCTGGACCACCACCCGACGTGGAAGCATGTGGCCTGCCCATCCTGCGCCAAGCCCGCGCGGCGCGAGACCGACACCTGCGACACCTTCGTGGACAGTTCCTGGTACTTCGCCCGCTTCTGCTCGCCGGGTGCCGAGCAGCCGGTGGATCGCGCGGCGGTGGATGCCTGGCTGCCGGTGGACCAGTATATCGGCGGCATCGAGCACGCGATCCTGCACCTGCTCTACAGCCGCTTCTTCACCCGCGCGATGAAGGCGTCTGGTCATCTGTCGGTGGAGGAGCCCTTCGCGGGCCTCTTCACCCAGGGGATGGTCCAGCACGAGAGCTACAAGGGCGCGGATGGCCGCTGGCTCTACCCGGAGGAGGTGGAGTTCGCGGTCGCGGCGGATGGCACACGCAGCGCCGTGGTGAAGGGTGGGGCCGAGCCGGTGACGATCGGCCGCGTCGAAGCGATGTCGAAGTCGAAGCGGAACACGGTGGATCCGGGTGCGATCATCGGGCGCTACGGCGCGGATACGGCGCGCTGGTTCATCCTGTCCGACAACCCGCCGGAGCGGGACATGGAGTGGACGGAATCCGGCGTCGCCGGCGCGTTCCGCTTCACCCAGCGCGTCTGGCGGCTGGCGACGAACGCCGCCGGGTCGCTGCCCGCGCCGGGCGCCCCGCTGGCCGATGCCGCCGGCGCCGCACGCAAGCTGCGCCAGGCGACGCATCGCACCATCGCGGCTGTGACCGAGGCGCTCGAAAGCTTCGCCTTCAACGTCGCCGTCGCGCGCATCCATGAATT
Source organism: Roseomonas sp. (assembly GCA_044348345.1). GTDB lineage: Bacteria > Pseudomonadota > Alphaproteobacteria > Acetobacterales > Acetobacteraceae > Falsiroseomonas. Next base: position 12,820 of record JBIKSZ010000021.1, read on the forward strand.
CGCCAATGCGATCGGCGATGCCGAGCCGCAGGCGGCCGCGGACGGCATGGGCGCGGCCCGGCGGGAGGCGCTGGAGACGCTGGCGCGTCTCGCGGCCCCGATGATGCCGCATCTGGCGGAGGAGGTCTTCGTAGCGCTCAATCCGGGCGCCACCACGCTGGTCGCCGAAATGCCCTGGCCGGAGGCCGACCCCGCCCTGCTGAAGGCAGAGACGGTGACGCTGGCCGTGCAGGTGCTTGGCAAGCTCCGCGCGACGATCGAAGTGCCAGCCGGAGAGACCGAGGAGCGCATCTTCGCCCTGGCGGAGGCCGATGAGAACGTGCAGCGTGCCATCGGCGGCAAGCCGGTGAAGAAGCGCATCCATGTCCCGGGGCGAGTGGTCAATCTGGTTGTCTGAGGCAGTGGCTCGGCACGCACTCTCCGCGGGTGTCCGCCCGCGTCGCGCGCTGCTGCGCGGCGTGGCCGGTCTGCTCGCGCTCGGCACGGCGGGCTGTGGCTTCCGGCCCATCTACAGCGGTGGCGCTGCCGCTGGGTCCGACGCCGCGCTGGCCGCCGATATGGCGGCGACGCGGGTTGCGGTCATTCCGGACCGCTTCGGCCAGCTGCTGCGCCGCGCGCTGCAACAGCGGCTCGGCCAGGGGCGCGGCGAATCGGTCGCCGCGCGGTGGGAGCTGCTGGTGGGCCCGAGCGTGTCGGGCGAGGCGGTTGGCATCCAGTCCGACGGCGCGGCCACCCGGGTGCGGATGATCGCCACGGCCAATTGGACCCTGCTGCGCCTGACCCCGCGGGAGACGGTGGCGAACGGGTTCGAACGCACCCTCGACGCCTACAACATCCAGGGCGTGCAGCTGTTTGCCGCGGATGCCAGCCGCGAAGCGATGGAACGCCGCCTGGCGGAGCAGCTGGCCGACGAGGTCGCGCTGCGCCTGGCGATGCAGTTCCGGCGGCTGCGCGAAGGCGGCACGGGCCAGCGGATCGAACCGGTGGAGGCGCCGGTGCCGATGCTCCAATCCCTGCCGCTGCCTGCCGGCGCGACGCTGCCGAGCCCCGTCGAAGGCGTGAGCGGCGGGCCCGCCAGCGGCATCGGCGCGCGGGATGGCTTCCGATGAGCGCGCCGCGCTTGCGCCCGATCGGCTAAGGCCGCGCCGATGGCCAAGCTCGATGCACGCCGCGCGGCCGCGGTGCTCGCCGATCCCGGGCCGTTCCGGGCCGTGCTGCTGCATGGCGACGATGCGGGGCTGGTGCGGGAGCGGGCGGAGGCGCTGGTGCGCGCGGTGCTGGGCGGCGCGATGGACGACCCCTTCCGACTGGCGGAGCTGAACCGCGACGAAGCGGCGAAGGCCGGTGCGCTGGCGGGCGAAGCCGCGGCGCTGGCGATGACCGGCGGGCGGCGCGTGGTGCGGCTGCGCGAGGCAACCGATGCGCACGCCACCCCGCTCAAGGACGCACTGGCGACGCCGGGCGAGGCGCTGATTGTGCTGGAAGGCGGGGAACTCACCACTCGCTCCAAGCTGCGGCTGATGGCGGAAGCGGCGCCGGAGGTGGGGGTCATCGCCTGCTATCGCGAGCGGGGCGACGAACTGGCGGCCACCATCGGCCGCATGCTGCGCGAGGAAGGGGTGCAGGCCGATCCAGCGGCGCTCTCCTGGCTGGCGACGCGGCTCGGCGAGGACCGGATGCAGACGCGGCGCGAGGTGGAGAAGCTCGCGCTCTATGTCGGGGCTGGCGGCCGTGTGGATGAGGATGCGGCGCTCGCCTGCGGCGGGGAGGGCGCGGCGTCCGACCTGGATGAGGCGCTGATGGCCGCGACCGCGGGCGAGGCCGCGCGCGCCGACCGGGCGCTGACGGCCGCCTTCGCGGAAGGGGCCAACCCCGTCGCAGTGCTGCGCGCGGCGCTACGGCATGTGCAGCGGCTGCATGAGGCGGCGGTGGCCGGGGGCGATATCGGCGTGCTGCGTCCCCCGGTCTTTTTCCGCCACAAGCCCGCTTTCGAGCGCGCGGTGCGCCTGTGGTCGCCGGCGGCGCTGGAGGCCGCGGGGGCGGCGCTGCTGGAGGCCGAGAAGCGCACCAAGACCACGGCGTTTCGCGACGCCGACACGACACTGGCCCGCGCGGCGCTGGCCGCGATCGCCCGGCAGGCCCAGGCGCGGCGCTGAGGGATCATGCGCCGCGCGGTAGCGCCAGAAAAGCCTTTATATTACAATGCGTTGTGACAGAGCTGACGCAGTCAGCCGCCTGACAGCAGCCGCACCAGACCGTCCAGCTGGTCGAGGTCGCGGTAGTGGATCACCACCTCGCCGCCCTTGCCTTGCGTCTTCAGGGCAACGCGAAGCCCGAGCCGCTCGGTCAGGTCGCGTTCGAGGGCGGCGATGTCGGGATCCCGGCGCGCCCGGTCCTTGGCGCCGGCCTTGGGCTTGCCTTGCGCGGCCGCGAGCGCTTCCGCCTGGCGGACATTCAGGCCGCGGGCGACGATCTGGGCGGCGAGCGCGGCGGGATTCGCCGCCGTCACCAGCGTGCGGGCATGGCCGGCCGAGAGCACGCCATTCGCCACCAGGTTGCGCACCTCGGGCGGCAGGGTCAGCAGGCGCAGCATGTTCGCCACATGGCTGCGGCTTTTGCCGACGGCCTGGCCGAGGCCGTCCTGCGTCAGGCCGAACTCGTCGAGGAGGCGGCGATAGCCTTCTGCCTCCTCCATGGCGTTCAGGTCCTGCCGCTGCAGGTTCTCGACCAGGCCAGCGGCCATGGCCTCGCGGTCGCCGAGCTCGCGCACGACGACAGGCACCTCATGCAGCTGCGCGGCCTGCGCGGCGCGCCAGCGGCGCTCGCCGCCGATGATCTGATAGGCGCCGGGCGCGCCGGGCTTGGGGCGGGCCAGGATGGGCTGGAGGATGCCGTTCTCGCGGATCGAGGCAGCTAGGTCGTCGAGGCTCGCCTTATCCATGCCACCGCGGGGCTGGAAGGGGCCGGGCTCCAGCGCCTCGACCGGCAGGGTGCGCAATGTGGCGCCGCCTGCGGTCTCCGTGGCGGGGGCATCCGGGATCAGGGCAGACAGGCCGCGCCCGAGGCGGGAGGGGGGGGCCTTGCGGGTGGTGCTCATGCGGTGAGGTCGCTTTTCAGGCTCGGGCGCGCGCGCGTTCGCGCTTGAGGAACTCGGCCGCGAGCCGGAGATGGGCCTGGGCGCCGGGCGAGCGGAAATCGTAGATCAGCACCGGCAGCCCGTGCGAGGGGGCTTCGCTGACCCGGACATTGCGGGGGATCACCGTCTCGAAGACCTTGTCCTTGAAGAAGCTGCGGACGTCGCTGGCGACCAGCTCGGACAGGTTGTTCCGCCGGTCCACCATGGTGAGGACGATGCCCTCGAGCGCGAGGCGCGGATTGAGGGCGCGGCGGACGCGTTCGATGGTGCGGGTGATCTGGCTGATGCCCTCGAGCGCGAAGAACTCGGTCTGCAGCGGCACGATCACGCCTTCGGCCGCGACGAGCGCGTTCAGCGTGATCAGGCCGAGCGAGGGCGGGCAGTCGAGGAAGACGAAGTCGAAGCCCTGCAGCGCCTCTGCGCCAGCCTTGAACGCCAGCGCCAGACGCTTCTCGCGCTCCTCGAGGCCGACGAGCTCGACCTCGGCGCCCGCGAGGTCGGGGTCGGCTGGCAGGATGGAGAGGTTCGGGATGGCGGTCGGGCGGATCAGCTCGGCCAGCGGCCGGTCCTCGGCCAGCAGGGCATAGCTGCCGGCGGCGCGCTCGCTGCGACCGATGCCAAGCCCGGTGGAGGCGTTGCCCTGCGGGTCGAGATCGAGCAGCAGCACCTTGTGCTCCGCGGCAAGCGCGGTGGCCAGGTTGATCGCGGTGGTGGTCTTGCCGACGCCGCCCTTCTGGTTGGCGAAGGCGAGGATCCGCGGGGATGCGCGGTCAGTCGGCCGGGGTGTCACGGCGGATCTCGCTGAGGCGGAGGAGGGTGGCGTCCGGGGCTGTGCGGCTTTGAAACCGCTCGACCCGCAGTGTCCAGTGCATGAGGGCTGCGGTCAATTCATCCTCGGCGGTGCGGCCCTTCGGGAAGAGGGCGATGCCGCCAGGCGCCAGCAGCCGCGCGGCATGCGGCAGCAGGTCGGTGAGGGGGGCAAGGGCGCGGGCGGTGACGGCGGCGAGCGGGGGCAGGCGCGCGGCCTCGATCCGCTGCGGGTGGACGCGGACATGGGCTAGGCCGAGCTGGGCCGCGGCTTCTGTCAGGAAGGCGGCCTTGCGCCGATCGGACTCCACCAGGTGGAAGGGGCGGCGCGAGGCGATGGCCAGGACCAGCCCCGGAAAGCCGCCGCCGCTGCCGAGATCGCCGACCGGGCCGTCGCCCTCTGGCAACAGCGGCAGCAGCTGGAGCGAATCGGCGATGTGGCGGGTCCGCACGGCCTCCGCGTCGCGGTCGGCGACGAGGTTGATCCGGGCGTTCCAGCGCAGCAGCAGATCGGTGAAGGCATCGAGCCGGGCGACGGTCGCGGCCTCCAGCGGCGGTGCCAGGGGCAGGGGGAGGCGCGGGGCGCCGGCGAGGTCCTGTTTCACGTGAAACACCTCAGCCGGCCGTGGCGCGGCGGAGATGCATGGCGAGCGCCGCGACGGCAGCGGGCGTGATGCCGGCCACGCGGCCGGCGCTGCCGAGCGTGGCGGGGCGGGCGCGGCCAAGGCGCTGCTGCATTTCCCGCGACAGGCCGGGGACGAGGCCGAAATCGAGCCCATCGGGGATCGCGAGGCGCTCCTCCTTCTCGATCAGGCGACGCTCAGCCTCATGCCGGCGGAGATAGGGGGCGTAGAGCGCCTCGGCCTCCAGCTGGGCGGCGACATCGGGCGGTAGATCGGCCAGCCAGGGGAAGAGGGCGGCGGCCTGGGCCAGGGCGATATCGGGCAGGGCGAGCAGGTCGAGCGCGCTGCGCCGCCGCCCGTCCTGGCGCACGGGCAGGCCGGCGGCGGCGATGGCGGCTGGCGTCGTCTCGTCCTGGCGGGCGCGGGCGAGGGCGTCTGTAACCGCGGCGGCGAAGGCGGCGTGGCGGCGCGCGCGTTCCGGCCCGACGCAGCCCCAGCCGAGGCCGCGTTCGGTCAGGCGGAGCCCGGCATTGTCCGCGCGCAGGCTGAGCCGGTGCTCGGCGCGGGCCGTCAGCATCCGGTAAGGCTCGGAGACGCCGTGCAGGACCAGATCGTCCACCAGCACGCCGATATAGGCCTCCGCCCGGCCCAGCACCCGGTCCGGCGAGCCGCCGGCCGCCCGCAGCGCGGCGTTCAGCCCGGCCATCAGCCCCTGGGCGGCCGCTTCCTCATAGCCGGTGGTGCCGTTGATCTGGCCGGCCAGGAACAGGCCCGGCGTGCCGCGCACCTCCAGCGTCGGCTGCAGGGCGCGCGGGTCCACATGGTCGTATTCGATCGCGTAGCCGGGACGCAGGATCTCCGCCCGCTCCAGCCCCGGGATGGAGGCGATCAGCGCCGCCTGGATCGCCGCCGGCAGGCTGGTGGAGATGCCGTTCGGATAGACCGTGTGGTCGTCGAGCCCCTCCGGCTCCAGGAAGATCTGGTGCCGGTCCCGGTCGGCGAAGCGGACCACCTTGTCCTCGATCGAGGGACAGTAGCGCGGGCCGACGCCCTGGATGCGCCCGCCATAGACGGCCGTGCGGTGCAGATTCTCCCGGATCAGGGCGTGGGTGGCGGGCGTCGTCCAGGTGATCCGGCATTCCACCTGCGGGTTGGTGATCCGGTCCGTCAGCCAGGAGAGCGGCTCGGGCGGGTCGTCGCCCGGCTGCGGCTCCAGCGCCTGCCAGTCGATAGTCCGCCCGTCGAGGCGGGGCGGCGTGCCGGTTTTCAGCCGTGCGAGCGGGAGCTTCAGCCGCTCGAGCGCCAGCGCGAGGCCAATGGAGGGTGCATCGCCGTGCCGCCCGGCCGGGATGCGCTCCTCGCCCAGATGGATCTCACCACGGAGGAAGGTGCCGGTGGTGACGACAAGCGCGCCGCAGGCGATGCGGCGGCCGGTGCCGGTGACCACCGCCGCGATGCGGCCCGCGGCATCCAGTTCGAGGTCCTCGGCCGGCTCGGCCAGGATGTCGAGGCCCGGTAGGTCGCCCAGCAGACGCTGCATTGCCTCGCGGTAAAGCTTGCGGTCGGCCTGGGCGCGGGGGCCGCGCACGGCGGGGCCCTTGCTGCGGTTCAGCTGCTTGACGTGGATGGCCGCGGCATCGGCCGCGCGGGCCATCACCCCGTCCAGCGCGTCGATCTCCCGCACCAGATGGCCTTTGCCGATCCCGCCGATGGCGGGGTTGCAGGACATCTCGCCGATGGTCTCGCGCCGATGGGTCAGCAGCAAGGTGCGCGCGCCGCAGCGCGCGGCTGCGGCCGCGGCCTCGCAGCCGGCATGGCCGCCGCCCACCACCACCACATCATAGGCCGTCGGTGCCGTCATGGGCGCGATATACGCTGCCTACTTGCCGATGCAGAAGTCGCCGAAGACGACATCGAGCACATCCTCGACGCCGACACGGCCTGTCAGGCGGCCGAGTGCCAGCACGGCACCCCGATACGCCTCGGCGGCGAGTTCCGGCAGCGGCGCGTCCGCGGCCTCCGCGAGGCGCGCCGCGGCCTCCGTTAGCGCGGCCCGGTGGCGCGCCCGCGTCAGGACCGGCGCATCGGCGAGGCCCGCGCGGCGCTCGGCGGCGGCGGCGAGCGCGGCCTTCAGCGTGTCCAGGCCCGCGCCGGTCCGGGCGCTGGTTGGCAGGGGGACGCGGCCGGCGATCAGCGCGGGAGGCGGCGCCAGGTCGGCCTTCGAGGCGACCAGCACCGCATCCGACCGCGCTGCGGCCAGCGCCAGCGTCTCGGCATCCGGGGCCGCATCGGCGGCGAAGACGGCAAGCAGCAGGTCGGCCTCCTCCGCTCGCCGCCGGGCGCGGCGGACGCCTTCCTGCTCGATCTCGTCCTGGGTTGCGCGCAGTCCGGCGGTATCGGCGAGGATGGCCGGGATGCCGCCAAGGTCGAGCCGAACCTCCACCACATCCCGCGTCGTACCCGCCTGCGCCGAGACGATCGCCGCATCCCGGCCCACCAGCGCGTTCAGCAGCGAGGATTTGCCGGCATTCGGCGCGCCGAGGATGGCGATCGAGAGCCCCTCCCGCAGCCGCTCCCCGCGGCCGCCATCGTCGAGATGTGCGGCGATCTCTTGCCTGAGCGCCGCGGCCTCGCGTCGGGCCTGGGCGGAGAGGTCGCTCGGCAAATCATCCATCTCGAACTCGATGGCGGCTTCCTGATGGGCCAGGATGCGCGTCGCGCGTGTCGTCCATGTGCCGTAGAGGGTGGCGAGCGCGCCCTCGGCCTGGCGGAGCGCCTGGCGGCGCTGGGCGGCGGTCTCGGCGGCGATCAGGTCGGCGACGGCCTCGGCCTGGGTCAGGTCGAGCTTCCCGTGCAGGAAGGCGCGGCGGGTGAACTCGCCGGGCTCGGCCGGGCGGCAGCCGAGGGCGGCCAGCGCCTCGGCGACGCCGGCCACGACCGCGGCGCCGCCATGCAAATGGAGCTCCGCGCTATCCTCCCCGGTGTAGCTCTGCGGTCCCGGGAACCACAGCACCAGCGCCTGGTCGAGCACCTCCTGGCTGCGGGGGCAGCGGAGCCGCCGGAGGCTGGCATGGCGAGGTGCGGGCAGGCGCCCGGCGAGCTGGGCCAGGGTAGGGCCCGCGCCGGGCCCGGACAGCCGCAGCACCGCGACGGCGGCCTGGCCGGCGCCGGACGCCTTGGCGAAGATCGTGTCCTGTGCGTCGCCCATGGCGCTGCGGCGGGTCCTGCTGATCGCGGCCTTGCCCGGCCCGGGTGGAGTGTTTCACGTGAAACGGCGCGGCTGGTGTGGCGCGCCGTCTCGCCCTTACGCCTTCGGCGGCGGGACGTCCTTCTCCGTCAGCATCAGACGGGGCACGCGGCTGCCTTCCACCAGATGGGCAGCAAGGATCTCATCCACATCGGCCCGCGTCTTCGGGCTGTACCAGATGCCCTCGGGGTAGATGACCAGCGCCGGGCCGAATTCGCAGCGGTCGAGGCAGCCAGCCATGTTCACCCGCACGTCGCGCAGCCCGAGTTCCTTCGCACGCGCCTTCATGTAGTCGCGCAGATCCTCGCTGCCCCGCGCCGCGCAGGAGCCGCGGCGGTGCCCATCCGGGCGGCGGTTGCAGCAGACGAAGACATGTGCGCGGAAATAGGGCGGCGGGTCGGAGGCCGCGGCAGCTTCGGCACCGGCTGAGGCGGGAAGATCGGTCACGCGAAACTCCATGCGGTGCGGCGTGGCATGCGCGCTGGCATGTAGCCGCGAAGCCCAGCGGCGGCCAGGGCCGACCTGCCGCCAGTCCTGCACCAACCCCGTCGCGCCGCTTCGCTCCGTCCCGCCGCGCAACCATGCGCGACCATGGCTTGACGCCGGACCCCAGGTTGTGGCGCATGGCGCGCCCTGGACGCCTGAGATGCCACAACTCACCTGCCTCACCCCGCTCGGCGAGGTGACCCTCTCCGAAGAGGACGGCGCCATCGTCGCCCTCGACTGGGGGCGTGGCCGCGACCAGGACCGCACGCCCTTGCTGCGGCGCGCGGTGGCGCAGCTGCAGGACTGGTTCGACGATCCGGCCACCCCTTTCGACCTGCCGCTTGCGCCCCATGGCACCGCCTTTCGCCAGCGCGTCTGGCAGGCGCTGCGCGATATCCCCGCCGGCGAGACGCGCTCCTATGGCGAACTCGCCCGCTTGCTCGGCAGTGCTGCCCGTGCCATCGGGCAGGCGAATGGTGCCAACCCGATCCCGATCCTCATTCCCTGCCACCGCGTACTCGCGGCCGGTGGGGCGCTGGGTGGCTATTCGGGTGGCGAGGGGCCGGCCACCAAGCTCTGGCTGCTGAACCACGAAAAGCGCCTGGCGCCCGGCCCTTCTGCCGCCCGCCATCCCGAACTCCCGCTCGGCCCCGGCCGGGCCCGTCCCTGAGGAAGCTAACCCCCCATGAACCACGCGATCCGCGTCCACGAGTATGGCGGCCCCGAGGCGCTGGTCTGGGAGGAGGTGCCGCTGCCGGCGCCGAAGCCCGGCGAGGCGCTGGTCCGCCACAAGGCGATCGGCCTGAACTACATCGACGTCTATTTCCGCACCGGCCTCTACAAGGCGCCGGCGCTGCCCGCGACGATCGGCATGGAAGCGTCGGGCGTGGTCGAGGCGGTGGGCGAGGGCGTCACCCATGTCGCGCCGGGCGACCGCGTCGCCTATGCCACCGGGCCCATCGGCGCCTATGCCGAGGCGCGTAGCATCAAGGCCGACCGCCTGGTGAAGATCCCGGCCGCCGTCACCGATGAGCAGGCCGCGGCGATGATGCTGCAGGGCATGACCGCCTGCTTCCTGCTGACCCGCACCTACAAGGTCCAGCCCGGCCAGACGATCCTGGTCCATGCCGCGGCCGGTGGCGTCGGGCTGATCATGGTGCAATGGGCGAAGCACCTGGGCTGCACCGTCATCGGCTGCGTCAGCACCGAGGAAAAGGCGGCCCTCGTCCGCGCCCATGGCGCGGATCACGTCGTGGTCGGCGCCGAGACCCTGCCCGCCCGCGTGAAGGAGATCACCGGTGGCGCCATGCTGCCCGTGGTGTTCGACAGCGTCGGGCGCGACACCTTCATCACCTCGCTCGATTGCCTGGCGCCCTTCGGGATGATGGTGTCCTACGGCAATGCCTCGGGGCCCGTGTCCATTGCCGATATCGGTGTGCTGGCCGCCAAGGGCTCGCTCTATCTGACGCGCCCGACGCTCGCGACCTACACCGCGAAGCGCGAGGACCTGGAATACTGCGCCAATGCGCTGTTCGATGTGGTCGGCAAGGGTGCGGTGAAGATCAACGTCAACCAGCGCTTCGCGCTGAAGGACGCGGCCGAGGCGCATCGCGCGCTCGAGGCCCGCAAGACCACCGGCAGTACTATCCTCCTGCCCTGATCTTCTCTCCCCTCTCCCCCCACAGGGGGGAGAGGCCGGGTGAGGGGGGGCGCTTCGGGCCGTCCGGACGCCTCGTCCCTGTTCAGCCCGGCAGGAAGTAGCGGTAGCGATACCGCTCGGTCAGGCCGAGCCCTGCATTCAACGCGAGCGACGCCGCATTGGTGCAGGCCACCTGCGCATAGGCGAACCGCGCGCCGCGCGCCCGCGCCCAGGCACCCGCCGCCGCCATCACCCGCCGGCCCAACCCACGGCGCCGGAATTCTTTCCTAACTGCAAGATCGAACAATCCGGCGAGCTCGCCATCGGCCGTGACGAAGGCGCAGGCTGCCGGCACGCCGTTGAGCCGCAGCAGGATCCAGGCCGCCGGCACGCCGAGCAGTTCCGGCATCCGCGCCTTCTCTGCTTGGCGGGCCGGCACCTGGTGCTCGCCGCTGGCCATCACGGCGGTCCAATCGGGCGTGGGCCCCGCCAGCGCCACGCAATCCGGGTCGTCGCGAAACAGCGGGCCGAGCGGGCCGCAGATCACCTGGCTTTCGTCATGCGCGCTGTAGCCGCGGGCCTGCAGCAGCGTCGCCAGCCCCGGCGGGTCGAGCGGTGTCGAGCGGAAGCGCGGCCGAAAACCTGCGCGGGTGTAGAAGCCTTCGATCCGCGCGATCCGTGCCGGCAGGTCCGGATCGGGCGAGGGGTCGAGCGGGCAGGCGGCATTCGCGCGTCCCGTGCCGCCCGCGAAGCTGCGCAGGACGAAGCCACCATCGAAGGCGATGCGCGGCGCGGGGACGGCCGAGAGCGTTGCACGCTCGATCGCCAGGATGTCTGGCAACTCGTCCGCCACGGCGCCCGCGCTCATGCCTCGTGCGCCAGCTGCGTCATGGCGTCGCGGTAGGTCGCGTCGAACAGCGCATCGAGCGCCGGGTTCGCTCCCTTGAGCCCGACCGCCACGCGCCCGGCCCAGCCCACATACTCGACGCGCCGCGCATGGTCCCAATTGGCCGGCGGGCTGGCGGTGATGGCGCGCAGATTGGAGATCTTGTCGGCGAGCTTCAGCATCTTCGCCGCATCGCTTGTCTGCGGCGCCTGCTTCACCTGCAGCGCCTTGCGCGTTTCCTTCGGCAGCGACTTGTCGTCGGTGGCTTCGGCGACGATGCGCGCGACCGTCTCGCCGAATTCGGCGACGAGGCGCGCATGGGTGATCGGCTCGGGGTCGTTGTCGCTATCCTCGACCGTGTCGTGCAGCAGCCCGGCCAGGATCGCCTCTTCCGGCGCGCCGTTCTCGGCCAGGATGCGGGCGACTTCGAGCACATGGTTCACATAGGGCTCAGCCTGCGCGCCCTTGCGCTTGTGCGTCGCATGCACGCGCGCCGCGAAATTCGCCGCGCGCAGGATGCGCGCCGCAGCGGTGTTAGCTTGGTCCATCATTTCTCCAGCGAGAGAGGGCCAACAGAAAAGGGGGCCATAAGGCCCCCCAGAAACGTCGCGCCGTGCCCATCAGTGCTGGCGGCGGGCGAAGCCCGCCGAGGCCGCGAAGCGGCCCGCGCCCAGACCAAACCACCGGCCGGGCGCAACAGTGCGTGGCGCGAAGCCAAGGCCCGCGGAGGCGGGCCGCCGGCGTCTGAGGGCATGAATGCTGCCGCATTCATGCCGCCCAGCATCACGTGTTCATCGCATCGAAGAAGTCCTGGTTGGTCTTGCTGTACTTCAGCTTCTCCAACAGGAATTCCATCGCGTCCTGCGTGCCCATCGGGTTCAGGATGCGGCGCAGCACCCACATCTTGGACAGGCTGCCGCGATCCACCAGCAGCTCTTCCTTGCGGGTGCCGGATTTGGTGATGTCGATCGCCGGGAAGACGCGCTTGTCGGACAGCTTGCGGTCCAGCACGAGCTCGCTGTTGCCGGTGCCCTTGAACTCTTCGAAGATCACCTCGTCCATGCGGCTGCCGGTGTCGATCAGCGCGGTGGCGATGATGGTCAGCGAACCGCCTTCTTCGATGTTGCGCGCCGCGCCGAAGAAGCGCTTCGGGCGCTGCAGCGCATTCGCATCCACGCCGCCCGTCAGCACCTTGCCGCTGCTCGGCACGACGCTGTTATAGGCGCGGCCGAGACGCGTGATCGAATCCAGCAGGATCACCACGTC
>JBIKSZ010000179.1:0-7801 GCA_044348345.1 Roseomonas sp.
TTGGATTCGAACCAACGACCAACGGATTAACAGTCCGCTGCGCTACCGCTGCGCCACGCCGGATCAACGGTGGGCGGCGCTATAGCAACCGAACCGGGCGGGGTGAAGCCCCCTTCGAACCGGAGGGGTGCAGGAGGAGGAGAGGGCAGCCCCGCAAGGATCACGACAGCCCGGGAACCGGCGCACGATCCCGGTATGCGGCCGCACAGCGGCCGCCGCGCCGCGACCGACCGTCGGGCTGGGCGCAACATGTCTGAGGCGCGAAAGCCAAGCGTCCGGAGGACGCGCCGGCGATTGAGGCATGCAAAATAAAAAGGCCGCGGCCGGAATCGAACCGGCATTCACGGATTTGCAGTCCGGTGCATCACCACTCTGCCACGCGGCCACGCCGTAGCAGGGTCTCTATCCGGCAGCGGGCCGCGCGGGTCAAGCGGCCCGCGGCTGGGGTGGGACCGCGCTTGGCCACGTCTCGGCCCCGTCTTATAACCGTGGCATGGAAGAGGCAGTTGCGATGCGTCCCGAAGCGATCTCCGTCCGCCCGCCCGCCGGGCTCGCTGCGCCTGGCGCCATTGCGCCCGACATGGCCGAGGCCCGGAAGCATATGGTGGACGGCCAGCTTCGCCCCAACCGCGTCGTGGATCCGCGCCTGCTGGCCGCCATGGGGGAGATCCCCCGCGAGCGGTTCCTGCCGCCGCATCTCGCCGCCCGCGCCTATGTGGATGAGGATGTCCGCCTGCCGGGCGGGCGCGCCCTGATGGAGCCGATGGTGATCGCGCGGCTGCTGCAGCTGCTGGCGATCCGCCCGGGCGACCGGGTGCTCGTGGTCGGGGCCGGCACGGGCTATGCCGCCGCGGTCGCTGCACAGTGCGGGGCGCAGGTGGTCGCGCTCGAGGCGGATGCGGCGCTTGTCGCCGCGGCGCGCCGGGCGCTCGCCGGCCTCATTGCCCCGGCAGAGCTCCGCCTGGTGGAGGGGCCCATCACCGGAGGGCATGCCGCCGGCGCCCCTTATGACGCCATTCTGATCGAGGGCGAGGTGCCGGAGGTTCCGCAGGCCATTATCGGGCAGCTCGCGGAGGGCGGACGGCTGGCGACGGTGCTGGAGGCAGCCTCGCGCGGGGTCTCCTCCCGCGCGGTTCTCGGCCGGCGGGTGGGCGGCAGCTTCAGCCTTTCGGATGCCTTCGATTGCGCGACGCTGCCCCTGCCGGCCTTCCGGCGGGCCCCAGGCTTCGTCTTCTGACAGCGCCGCGTGTCGCCAGGGCGGCGCGCGGTAAGCTTTTGTTTCAGAGACTTCCGCGACACATCGCCGCGCGGGCGTTCCGGCCGCCGCGGCAATAGTGTAGCCTGCGCTCCGCTTCGGAGGGACCTGGATGACCGCCTCGCGTTTCGCTCTGGCCGCGCTGGTCATGACTGCCGCTGCGGTGGTGGAGCTCCGCCCCGCCTCTGCCCAGACGCTGCAGGAAGCGCTGGCGCTGGCCTACAGCAACAACCCGGCGCTGCAGGCCGCGCGCGCCCAGCTGCGCGCAGTGGATGAAAACGTGCCGCAGGCACTCGCTGGCTGGCGGCCTACGGTGCAGCTGGGCGGGAGCGTCGGCACGGTGGATGCGGAAACCCAGGTCCGCCGCGGCACGCCGAACAGTACCAACCGGGACCCGACGAGCCTCAATGCCTCGATCACGCAGCCGCTTTATCGCGGCGGCCGCACCGTGTCCTCCACCGCACGAGCGGAGAACCAGGTGCTGGCGCAGCGCGCCCGGCTGCTCGCCACCGAACAGCAGGTGCTGCTCGACACCGTCACGGCCTATGTGAACGTCATCCGCGACCAGGAAGAGCTCCGGCTCAACACCAACAACGAGCAGGTGCTGATGCGCCAGCTCCAGGCCACCAATGAGCGCTTCCGGGTGGGCGAGATCACGCGCACCGACGTGGCGCAGGCCGAAAGCCGCCTGGCCGGGGCGCGCGCCGCGCGGGCCGATGCAGAAGGGCGGCTGCAGACGTCGCGCGCCACCTTCACCCGCGTCGTTGGCGAGCCGCCCCAGCGCCTGACGCCGCCGCAGCCGCTGCGCGTTCCGGTCAACAGCTCGCCGGATGCCGGGCGGATGGCGGGGCAGAACAATCCGAACGTCGTCGCCGCCCTGTTCGACGAAGCCGCGGCTCGCGACTTCGTGGATGTGCAGTTCTCCGCCCTGATGCCGCAGGCCAGCGTCACTGCGCAGAGCTTCCGCAACGATTTCTCGACCGATACGGTACGCCGCACCACGGGCAACCAGGTGACCGCGAACCTGACCGTGCCGCTCTATCAGGGCGGCGCGGAACACGCGCTGGTGCGCCAAGCGCGCCAGCAGGCGCAGCAGGCCCGGCAGGTGGTGGAGGATCAGCGCCGGCTGGCCACCCAGCAGGCGACCCAGGCCTTCGAGAGCCTGCAGGCGCTGCGGGCCCAGGCGGATGCCAACCGCGCCCAGATCCGCGCCGCCGAGATCGCGCTGGATGGCGTGCAGCGGGAGGCGATCGTCGGCAGCCGCACCACGCTCGATGTGCTGAATGCCGAGCAGGAATTGCTGAACGCCCGCGTCACGCTGGTGCGCGCGCTGGCCAATGTGATCACGGCCTCGCACAACCTGGCCGTCGCGGTCGGCCGCCTCACGGCGCGCGACATGAATCTGCCGGTGCCGCTCTATGACGCGGAGGCCTATTACCGCGAGGTGCGGAACCGCTGGGCGGGCTGGGGCGATCTGAGCCAGGCCGCCGCGCCGGCCGCCGCCGCTCCGGGGCGCTGAGGCCATGAGCAACACCCCGCAGGAGCCCTCGCCGCAGCCGAAGGCTGGCGATCCGGCGATGGATGATATCCTCGCCTCGATCCGCCGCATCCTGAATGAGGACGAGGCCCCAGGAGGGGGACAGGCCGGCGCTGCCGGCCAGCCGGCGGCCGAGCCGCTGCAACTGACCGAGGCGATGATGGTCGAACCCACCCCAGTCGCCGCGCCGCCGGCACCGCCCACCGAACCGGCCCCCGCCGCGCTGCCCGTGGCCGCCGATAGCCTCGTCGCGCCGGCCGTCGTGGCGGCGACGACGGCGGCCGTCGGCCAGCTGCTGCGTGCCGTTGCCCAGGAACGCGGCGCGCCGGTCCATCGCGGCGGCCCCAGCATCGAGGATGTGGTGCGCGAGGAATTGCGCCCGCTGCTGAAGGAATGGCTCGACCAGCACCTGCCGCCGATCGTCGAGCGCCTCGTGCGGGCCGAGATCGAGCGCGTGGTCAGCCGAGGGCTGGGCTGAGGGCGGCGTTCCACCGCGGAGGCGCCATCGTGCCGGGGCTGGGTCTTCCGCGCGGCTCTTGACGCCGCGCCGCCGGGCGCGGAAGGGAAGGCCCATGCTCGACAAGACCTTCGATGCGGCTTCGGTGGAGCCGCGCCTCTACGCGCTATGGGAACAGGCTGGCGCCTTCGCCGCCGACCCGGCTTCGTCCGCCAAGCCCTTCACCATCATGATCCCGCCGCCCAACGTCACGGGCAGCCTGCACATCGGCCATGCGCTGACCATGTCCATCCAGGACATGCTGACGCGCTGGCGCCGGATGCAGGGGCGCGATGCGCTGTGGATGCCGGGCACCGACCATGCGGGCATTGCCACGCAGATGGTGGTGGAACGCCTGCTCGCGGCCCAAGGCCAGGACCGCCGCACCATGGGGCGCGAGGCGTTCCTGGAGCGTGTGTGGGAATGGAAGGCGGAATCGGGCGGCACCATCACGCGCCAGCTGCGCCGCCTCGGCGCCTCGCTCGATTGGCCGCGCGAGCGGTTCACGATGGATGCCGGCCTGTCCAAGGCGGTGGTGCAGGTTTTCGTGACGCTGCACAGCCAGGGCCTGCTCTACCGCGACCGGCGGCTGGTGAACTGGGACCCGGTGTTCCAGACCGCGATCTCCGATCTCGAGGTCGAGAGCCGGGAGGTGAAAGGCAACCTCTGGCACCTGAAATACCCGGTGGAGGGCCAGCCGGGCCGCTTCCTGACGGTGGCGACCACCCGGCCGGAGACGATGCTGGGCGACGTCGCGGTCGCCGTGCACCCGGATGACGAGCGCTACCGCGACCTGGTCGGCCAGCATCTGGTGCTGCCCCTGGTCGGGCGGCGCATCCCGGTGGTGGCGGATGCCTATTCCGACCCGGAGAAGGGCACGGGTGCCGTGAAGATCACGCCCGCGCATGACTTCAACGATTTCGAAGTCGGCAAGCGCCATGCGCTGCCGATGCTCAGCGTGCTGGATGTCGATGCGAAGGTGACGCTGGCCGAGATCGCGGCGAGCCTGTCGGCCGAGGGCGGCGATCCCGAATTCGTTCAGGGCCTTGCCGGCGTGGACCGCTTCGAGGCGCGCAAGCGCATCGTCGCGCGGCTTGAGGAGCTGGAGCTGCTCGAAAAGATCGAGCCGCACACCAGCCAGGTGCCGCATGGCGACCGCTCGGGCGTGCCGATCGAGCCGCGGCTGACCATGCAGTGGTATGTGGACGCGAAGACGCTGGCGGAGCCCGCGATCAATGCCGTGGAGACCGGGCAGACCGTCTTCGTTCCGCGCCAGTGGGAGAACACCTTCTTCGCCTGGATGCGTGACATCCAGCCCTGGTGCGTCTCCCGCCAGCTCTGGTGGGGCCATCAGATCCCGGCCTGGTACGGGCCGGATGGCGAGGTGTTCGTCGCGCTCGACGAGGCCGAGGCGGCGGCGAAGGCGCGCGCGCATTACGGGCGGGATGTGGCGCTGGCGCGCGACCCGGATGTGCTCGACACCTGGTTCAGCAGCGCGCTTTGGCCGTTCAGCACGCTCGGCTGGCCGGACCGTACGCCGGAGCTGGCGAAGTATTACCCCGGCGATGTGCTGGTGACGGGCTTCGACATCATCTTCTTCTGGGTCGCCCGGATGATGATGATGGGCATCCACTTCATGGGCGAGGTGCCGTTCCGCCACGTCTACATCCATGGCCTGGTCCGCGACGAGAAGGGCCAGAAGATGTCGAAGTCCAAGGGGAACGTGATGGACCCCCTGGAGCTGATCGACGCCTATGGCGCGGATGCGCTGCGCTTCACCATCGCGGCGCTGACCGGCCCGGGGCGCGACGTGAAGCTCGGCCGCAAGCGCGTGGAAGACCATCGCGGCTTCGTCACCAAGATCTGGAACGCCGCGCGCTTCCTCGAGATGAACGGCATTCAGGCCGACACATCCTTCGACCCGGCCTCGGCCAAGACGCCGCTCGCGCGCTGGATCCTGGATGCGCAGAACCGCGCCGTGGCGGAGTGCACGGCTGCGCTCGAGGCCTATCGCTTCGACGAATACGCCGCCGCCGCCTATCGCTTCACCTGGGGCAGCTTCTGCGACTGGTTCATCGAGCTTGGGAAGCCGGTGCTGAACGGCCCGGACGGGGCGGAGAAGGCCGAGATCAAGGGCGCCGCGCAGCATGTCTTCGGCACCATCCTGCGCCTGCTGCACCCGGCCATGCCCTTCCTGACCGAGGAGCTGTGGCACCGCTTCGGCTACGGGCCGGAAGGCAGCCTGATCACCACCGCCTGGCCCGAAGCCGCGCCGGTGGCGGGGGCCGAGGCCGCGCGGGAGGAGCTCGACTGGCTCATCGCGCTGATCGGCGAAGTGCGCGGCGCGCGGGCCGAGATGAACGTCGCGCCGTCTGTCACCGTGCCGCTGCTGCTGCAGGGCGCGGCGCCGGCAACCTTGGCCCGTGCCGAACGCTGGATCGAGCCGATCCGGCGCATGGCGCGCGCGACCGAGGTGAGGGCGCTCGACGGCGCCGTGCCGAAGGGTGTGGCGCAGGTGGTGGTCGGGGAAGCGACGGTGATGCTGCCGCTGGCCGATGTCATCGACCTCGGCGCCGAGCGTGCGCGTCTGGCCAAGGCGCGCGCGGCGGCTGAGGCGGATGCCAAGAAGATCGCCCAGAAGCTCGGCAACGCCGATTTCGTTGCCCGCGCGAAGGAAGAGGTGGTCGAGGAAAACCGCGAGCGGCTGGCCGCCGCCGAGGCCGAGATGGCGCGGCTCGATGCCGCGCTGGCCCGGATCACGGGGTAGGGGGGAACGCGCCGATGGACATGGGCACGCTGAAGCTGCTGGTGGCCATCGTGCTGTTCTCGGTGCCCGTCATTTTCTTTGCCGAGGGGCTGCCGAAGCGGGAGCTGTTCGGCCGCCGCTTCACCCGCCCGCAGGCCCAGGCGGCGGGCGCCGTGGTCGGGCTGGTGCTCGGCGTCGGCTTCCTGCTGGCGACGGGATAGGGCGAGGCTCTACGCCTCGAACAGGTCCTCGACGCGGAGCGTCAGGCCGGGTGGGTCGAGGTCGACCACGCCGTCGGGCAGCATCCGCGTGGCGATCTCGCCCGACGCGCCGCGCCGGTGATGCAGGACCAGCCGCTTCGCCAGATGAACGACCAGGTAGTGCTGGACGCTCGGGATGCGGAAGTAATCGGCGAGCTTCGTGGTCAGATCCACCCGGCTGTTGGTGGGGGATGTCACCTCCACGACGACGACCGGGTTTCGAGCGAGCATGTCCTCCGCCGCCATCCGCGGGCCGCAGCTGACCACCGCATCCGGCTCATAGACCGTCGCCTCGTCCACCCTGACGCCGATACCGTCCATGAAGGCCTCGCAGGGTAGGCCGGCGGCGTGGATGGCCTGCCGGAGGGCCAGGGCGGCTGCCATCTTGGCCCTGGCATGGCCGGCCCGCTCGGGCGCCATTGCCACCACTTGGCCATCGCACAGCTCGAACCGGCCGCGCGGCTGGGCTTCGGCCCAGGGCAGGTAGTCCTCCACGGTCATGCGCCGGCTTGGGAGTTCGATCGGGTCCGACATGGCGGTGATCTGGTGTGCCCCGGTAGCCTACGCCAGCAGCCCCCCTGGCCCGCAAGCGCGCAATGTGGCACGGAGGCCGCCGCGTGGCGCCGGCCTTGGCTGGGTGCCACCTCCGCAGGGAAGCCAGCCATGACCAAGTGGGACAAGTCCAAGCTGCCGAGCCGCCACACGACTGTGGGGCCGGAGCGCGCGCCGCATCGCAGCTACTACTACGCGATGGGCCTGACGAAGGAAGAGATCGAGCAGCCCTTCGTCGGCGTCGCCACCTGCTGGAACGAGGCCGCGCCCTGCAACATCGCGCTGTCGCGCCAGGCGCAGAGCGTGAAGGTGGGCGTGAAGTCCGCCGGCGCCACGCCGCGCGAATTCACGACCATCACGGTGACCGACGGCATCGCCATGGGCCACCAGTCCATGAAGGCCTCGCTTGCCTCCCGTGACGTGATCGCGGATTCGGTCGAGCTGACGATGCGCGGGCATTGCTATGACGGGCTTGTCGGCCTTGGCGGCTGCGACAAGACGCTGCCGGGCCTGATGATGGCGATGATCCGCCTGAACGTGCCGAGCGTGTTCATGTATGGCGGCTCCATCATGCCGGGCAAGTTCCGCGGCAAGGATGTCACCGTGCTCGACGTGTTCGAGGCGGTTGGCCAGCACGCTGCCGGCAACATGTCGGATGAGGACCTTCTGGAACTCGAGCAGCATGCCTGCCCGGGTGCGGGCGCCTGCGGCGGCCAGTTCACCGCCAACACCATGGCCTGCGTGTCCGAAGTGATCGGGCTTGCGCTGCCGGGTTCGGCCGGCGCGCCTGCGCCCGACGAGACCCGCGACTACTGGGCGGTGAAGTCCGGCGAGGCGGTGGTGGAGCTGATCCGCCGCAACCTCCGCCCGCGCGACATCGTCACCCAGGACGCGCTGTTCAACGCGGCGGCGATCGTGGGTGCCACGGGCGGTTCCACCAACCTCGCGCTGCACC
>JBIKSZ010000180.1:0-7774 GCA_044348345.1 Roseomonas sp.
GACGCCGATGCAGGGCCAGTTCAGGCGCGCCGCCACCTGCTCGATGTGGGTGGACTTGCCGGTGCCGTGATAGCCCTGGACCATCACGCGGCGGTTGAAGGCGAAGCCGGCCAGGATGGCCAGCGTCGTGTCCCGGTCGAAGCGATAGGTGGGGTCGGCATCCGGCACATGCTCGGTGCGGACGGAATAGGCCGGCACGACGAGATCGCTGTCGATGCCGAACACCTCACGCACCTTCACCTGGGTGTCGGGCAGGTTGATCGAGTCCGTGGTGCTGGTCTCGGCGAGAGCGACCTTGGTCATGTCGAGGTCCGGTTGTGGCAAAGGGAGGGGATGATCCTAAGGCGTGCGGCCCGATCGGGCTACCCGTCCAGGGCGAAAGCAGTCATCCGGCGGCCGTGGCCGGCTCGGCACGGGGGGTGACGCGGCGGCGCAGCAGGCTGTAGGCGCGGTTGATGTCCTTCAGCCGCTCCTCCGCCTGGCGGTCGCCGCCATTGGCGTCGGGGTGGTGGCGCTTGGCCAATTCCTTCCACCGCGCCCGGAGCGTCTCCGCATCCAGCGGCCAGCCGAGGCCGAGAACGTCGAGCGCGGCCCGCAGTTCGGGCGGCGGCTCATCGCGCTTGCGGGGCGGCTCCCGGCGGGCCTTGTGGAGCGGGGTGTCGCGCAGGACGCCGAGCGGGTCGCGGAGATACTCGCTTTCGAAGGGGTTGAAGCCGCCGAGCCGGCCGAGCGGCCAGGTCGGGCGCTGCCATCCGGAATCGGCGCGCAGCTCATGCTCGATCTCGGTCGGACCCATGCCCTTATAGTAGTCCCAGGCGCGGTTATAGGCGCGCACATGCTCCAGGCAGAACCAGCGATACTGGTTCAGGTGGATGCGGTCGCGGGGGGCGCGGAACTCGCCGGGCAAGGCGCAGCCATCCTGTTCGCAGGGCCTTGGCGGCGCCTCCGGACGGTCCTCGTAGCCGAGGGAAATGCGCTCGCTCCTGCGTGGCATCGGCGTGTTATGGGCGCGGGGGGCAGGGGGCGCAAGGCAGCGCAACGCTGGCCCCGCATGCGTGCGGCGGTGCTGGAAACCCTTGGGAAAGAGACTATTTCTGCCGCATGAACCGTCGTGCCGACCGCATCGCCGCAGCGCTTGCCGCCGCCTTCCCGCTCGCCGAGGTGGAGGTGGTGGATGACAGCCACCGCCATGCGGGCCATGCCGGCGCCGCGCCGGGGGGCGAGACGCATTACAATGTGCGGGTCGTGAGCCCGGCCTTCGCAGGGATGAACCGCGTCGCACGCTCCCGCGCCGCGCATGAGGCGCTGGCGGCGGAATTCGCCAGCGGCCTGCACGCGCTGGCGCTGACGCTGAAGACGCCGGACGAGATGGCGGCCGCGCGCTGAGCGCCCCTACTCCTCGGCCTGATTCTGCATGCGCGTGACCACCGGGCTCTCGGGCGCATAGGCGTAGCAGGAGCCGATCGGCACGGCGCGCTTGAGCGGCGGGGGGCTTTCGCCGCGGGCGATCGCCTCCTCCCGCGCCGCGCGCGCCTTGCGCCAGCGGATCGGCCCGATCGTCTGGAAGGCGACGGTCGCCATCTGGGCCAGCACCTCCCGCAGATGGGTGCAGCCCTCGGCGCCGCCGACCCGCTCCTTCACCGCGCGGCTGAAGCCCGGGCCGATGGCAACGCCCGCGAGGCGGCCGAAGTTCGGCGTCACCTGCGGGCAGATCCTATAGGGCGTGAAGTCGCTGACGGCCTCGCAGGCGCGGATCACCATGTCCTCGCCGACGGTCATCCGCACCCACATGCCGTGCAGCGCCTCGCCGGGCACGACGGTGCCGCGGTCCTCGTTCTCGAAGGGGTAGGTCTTGGTGTCCAGCAGATGCGCCTCGATGTCGAAGAGGCCATCGGCGCGCGCATAACCGCGCAGATCGATCGCGCGCGTGTGCAGATGCTGGCGTTCGGCGGGCGGGGAGAGCGGCATGGCGCAGCGCTATCACGCCCCCCTGCCCGCTTCCAGCGTCAGGGGCTGCAGCCCTCGTCCCGCAGCAGCGCTTCGACCGCAGCCTCCGGCACGTCGCCGGCGGTGAAGCAGCCGCCCGGGGCCTTGAACAGCACGAAGCGCATGGCGCCGTCGCGCGCCTTCTTGTCCTTGCGCATCCGCCCGATCAGCTGGCGCGTCGAGAAAGCCCGCGGCAGGTCGCCGATCCGCGCCGGCAGCCCGACCGCCTGCAGATGCGCGATCACTCGCCCCGGCCATTCCTGCGAACAATGGCCGAGCCGGGCGGAAAGCGAGGCCGCGAGACCAAGCCCGACCGCCACCGCCTCCCCATGCAGCAGGTCACCGCCATAGCCGCTCTCGGCTTCCAGCGCGTGGCCAAAGGTATGGCCGAGATTGAGCAGCGCGCGGCCGCCCTCGGCGCTTTCCTCCCGCTCATCGGCCGCGACCACGGCCGATTTCAGGCGGCAGGATTCCAGCACGGCATGGGCCAGCGCCCCGGCATCGCCCGCAACCGCGGCCGGGCCATGCGCCTCGCACCAGGACCACAGCGCGTCGCCATCGAGCAGCCCGTGCTTGGCGACCTCCGCCCAGCCCGCGCGCAACTCGCGCGGCGGCAGGGTGCCGAGCACGCCGGTGTCGGCCAACACGATGCGCGGCTGGTGGAATGCGCCGACCAGGTTCTTGCCGAAGGGCAGGTTGATGCCGGTCTTGCCGCCGACCGAGCTGTCCACCTGGGCCAGCAGCGTCGTCGGCACCTGCACGAAGGGCAGCCCGCGCGTCGTGATCGCCGCGACGAACCCCGCGAGATCGCCGACAACGCCACCGCCCAGCGCCACCACGGCCGTCCGCCGGTCCGCGCCCGCGGCCACGATGGTCTCGCAGGCCGCCTGAACTGCGGCGAAGCATTTCGTGCGTTCGCCGGGCGGCACCAGATGCTCGGCCAGTATGGTGAAACCGGCCTCCGCCAGCCCCGCGCGCAGGGTGGGCAAATGCAGCTTCGCGACATCGGAATCGCTGATCACCACGCAGCGCCGGGCCGGCAGAACGGGGGCCAGATGCGCGCCGGCGCGCGCCAGAAGCCCCTGACCGACCAGGATATCGTAGCCGCGCTCTCCCAAGCCCACGGCCAGGCGCCGGGGCGCCTCGCGCGCGGCGATGGCGTCGGCCACCTGGCGGGTGGTGACCTCGGGGGGTTCGTCGGAGCAGTCCACGGTCACATCGGCCTCGGCGAAAAGCGGGTGGCGCGCCGCGGCCAGGCGTTCCAGCACCTCCCGCGGGTCAGCATTGAGGAACATCGGCCGGTGCTCGCGCCCGGCGACGCGGCGCAGCAGCGAGGCCATCGGCACGCGAAGCCAGACCGAGACAGCACCCGAGGCGCGCACCGCCTCCCGCGTGCGGGCATCGGCGAAGGCGCCCCCGCCGGTGGCCAGCACCAAAGGCGGCCCGGCCAGCAGGCGGGAGATGACCCGCCTTTCGCCATCGCGGAAATGCGGCTCGCCGTATTTGGCGAAGATCTCGGTGATGGGCAGGCCCGCGGCGGCCTCGATCTCGGCATCCGCGTCCTTGAAGGGCAGGCCGAACCGGGCGGCCAGGCGCCGGCCGATCGAGGATTTCCCGGCCCCGGGCATGCCCACCAGCACGATCGCACGCGCCCCGCCCGCCATGGGCGTGGGGGGAGCCTCCGGGGAGGGATCGGCGATGGGGGCCGGCTCGGACGGCAGGCCGTCCTCGGCCGCAAGGGCGGTGTTGCGTGACACGATGCCGAAGGCTAGCACAACGACGGCCTGACGAGGATCCGCCCCGCCGATGTTCCGCAACCCCGTTCTGCTGCTGGTCGGCATCGTCGTGGCCGTGCTGCTGCTCGGGCTTCTGGCCATTGGCGCCTTCCCGCCCTCCGTCACGCCCCAGCCGGTCGAGCGGACCATCCCGGCCGAGCGATTCGCCCCGCGCAGCTAGCGGCGCCGCGGCCCGGCATGGACCGCCATCTGGACGCCTTCCTTGAGATGCTGGTCGCCGAGCGCGGCGCGGCCCGCAACACGATTGCGGCCTATCGCGCCGATCTTGAGGATTTCGCGGTGCATGCCCGCAGCCGGGGCCTCGGCCCGGCGGAGGCTGGGCCGGAGCTGGTGACCTCCTACCTCCAGGGCCTGTCGGCCGCGGGGCTTTCGGCGCGCACCGCGGCGCGGCGGCTCTCAGCGCTGCGCCAGTTCTTCCGCTTCCTCGCCCGCGACGGCGTGCGGGAGGACGACCCGACGGAGCTCACCGAAAGCCCCCGCCTGCCCGCCAGCCTGCCCAAGGCGCTGTCGGAGGCGGAGGTCGCCGCGCTGATCGCGGCGGCCGAGACCCTGCCCGGCAAGCGCGGGCCGCTCGCCGTCGCGCTGGTGGAGTTGCTCTATGTCAGCGGGCTGCGCGTAAGCGAGCTGGCCGCGCTGCATGCCGGCGCGCTCCGCGCGGACGCGCCGCTGGTCGCCGTGCTGGGCAAGGGCAACAAGGAACGCCTGGTCCCGATCTCGCGCCGCGCGCGGGAGGCCGCACTCGCCGCACGCCCGGCGCAGGACCCGCGCAAACCCTCGCGCTGGCTGTTCCCCTCCCGCGCGGCGGGGGGGCACATCACGCGCCAGGCGGTGGGGGCGATCCTGAAGGATGTGGCGATCGCCGCGGGCCTCGACCCTGAACGCATCAGCCCGCATGTGCTGCGGCATTCCTTCGCGACGCATCTGCTCGGCCGCGGCGCCGATCTGCGCAGCCTGCAGGTGCTGCTGGGCCATGCCGACATCGCCACGACCCAGATCTACACCAAGGTGCTGGAGGAACGCCTGCGCCGCGTGGTGGAGCAGCATCATCCGTTGGCCGAGTGACGCGGCGCGCTACAGCTTGCCGAGCAGGTCGCCATAGCCCCAGATCAGCGTGCCGATCAGCAGCAGGGCGAAGCCCGCCTTCTCCATCACCTGCCGGTCCAGATCGCGCTGCAGGCGCTTGAAGCTCTCAAGCCGCGCGGTGCGCTCCGCGCCATCGGTGCGCTCCATGTCGGACAGCAGCGCGACGAGATCGGCCCGCGCGATCAGGATCTTCCGGCTGGCCATCACCAGGCCGAGCGCAGTCAGGATCGCGCCGGAGCGGGAGAACCAGGTCCAATCCCCGGTCGCGATGCTGAGCCAGAGGCTGAGCGCCGAGGCCAGCACGCCGGTCGCGACAAAGCCGCGCACGACACGACGCAGGCTGTGCGAGGCAACTTCGGCAGAGGGGACAGAACGATCTGGCATGGCCGCGCCAGATGGCGACGCGTCAGCCCACGCGCAAGAGGGCCGGGCCTTCCGCGCGCAGCCATTCCACCGCCGCGTCCCGATGCGGGCTCAGGCTGTCCACCAGTGCCCAGAAGCGCGGCGAATGGTTCAACTCCCGCAGATGCGCGACCTCATGCGCGACGACGTAGTCAGTCACCCAGTTCGGCGCCATCACCAGCCGCCAGGAGAAGGCCATCGTGCCATCCGGCGCGCAGCTGCCCCAGCGGCTGCGCGTATCCTTCACGCGGATCGGCCGCAGCGTCACGCCAAGCGCCGCGGCATGCGGCTGGGCCAGTGCGGCGATGCGCCGCTTCGCCTCGCTGCGCAGGAAATCGGCGACGCGGCGCCCGAGAAACTCCCGCGCACCGGTCACGACGATCGCCCGTCCTTCCAGGAAGGCGCCGCCCCGCGCGCGCGGTTCGTGCCGGATCACATGCGGCTCGCCGCCGAGCAGCAGCACCGCGCCCGGCGCGAATTCCACGGGCGGGGTGAGCGCCGCCAGATGCTCCAGCACCCAGGCTTCGTGTTCGCGGATCAGGGCCAGCCCGGCGCGGCGGCCGGCGCGCGGCGGCAGCGTGATCACCACCGCACCTTCGCGCGGACAGATGCGAAGCGAAACGCGCCGCGCACGCGCAGAGGCACGCCAGCGCACCGGAATGCGGGCCGGCGGGGCCAGCGCGCCACGCAGCGGGCGCAGCTTCAGGATTTCGGGTGGCGCGACCGTCATCACCCCCACTCTGCGCAATGCGGACAAGCGGGGCAACGGCTTGACAGCCCGCATGGCATCGGCGCGAGTGCCGCGATGCCTCGGCTGTTGAGCAACCTGGCCGCGCTGCTCGGCGCCGGCGCGATCTGGGCCCTGACGCCGGCAATGGCGAAGCTCGCAATGGCCGAGGGCATGCGCCCGCTGGGCGTGTCGGCGATCGCAGCCGTGGCGGCGGCGGCGACGCTGATGCTCATCGCGGCGGCGCAGCGGCAATCACCGCCCTGGGACCGCGCGCATCTGCTGCAATATGCGACGGGCGGCGTGGTGGGGCTCGCTCTCGCGCAGTTCTTCGCCTTCACCGGGCTTACACGCGCACCGGCCGGGCTGTTCGCGCTGCTGGTGCCGCTCTCGGGCCTGTTCACGATGATCTTCTTCGCGCTCGCACGGATCGAGCGCGCGACGCTCGGCGGAGCGCTGGGTGCGGCAACCGGCATGGCGGGGGTTGCGCTGGCGATGGCTCCGGGCGCGGCGCTGCCAGATCCTGCGCTGCTGCCCTGGGCGGCGCTGATGGTGCTGACGCCGGTCTGCTACGCGCTGGCCAATCTGTTCTCGGTGCAATTCGCGGTGCGCGGCACCTCGCCGCTGGCACAGGCCGCGGGCACGCTGGTGCTGGGCGCGATCGGCGCTGCGGCGCTGGCCTGGCCGATGGGCCATCTCAGCCTGCCGCCGTCGGCCTGGGTTGCGGCGCTGCTGGTCGCGCAGGGCGTGCTGACCGCGCTGGCCTACCTGATCTATTTCCGGCTGCTGGTACGCGCGGGTGGGGTCTTCACCAGCCAGATCTCCTATGTGATCACGTTGGCCGGGCTGTTCTGGGGTTTCGTGCTGTTCGCGGAAGTGCCGGGATGGCTGACCATCCCGGCGGCGATGCTGATTTTCGCGGGCGTAGGGCTCGTGACGCTGGCGAAGCGGGCGCCACGCTAACCGGGCAGGTGCTTCAGCTCGACCTCGATAAAGGCGAGCGGCGCGGCGCCGGCATTCACCACATTGTGCTCGACACCCGCCGCACGCGCATAGCTGACGCCAGCCTTGAGCTCGGCCGTCAGCGTCTCGCCGCCCGGCATCTCGACCAGCAGCGTGCCGTCATTCACCGGCACGACCACATAGGCCATGCCGTGCCGATGCCAGCCGGTCTCCGCGCCGGGATCGAAATCCCAGCGCGTGACCCGGACATGCGCGTCGTCAAGCTGCAGCGTCGGCACCGCCGGTGCGCGGCATGTCAGCGGCTTGCTCACTCCGCCGCCTTCGCCAGGCCAAGACCCGGCAGCGGCAGCGCGCCGGCGGCCTGCATCGCCGCCCACGCCTTCTCGCCCTGCTCGGCGTTCAGCGGCAGGTGCGGCGGGCGGATGACGCGCCAGCCATCATGCCCCGTGCTGCGCGCGATGATCTCGCGCAGGCCCGAGATCAGCGGCACGGCGGTCGCCGCCTTGCGGGTCGCGTTCAGCACCGCCTGCGCGGCGTCGGCCTCGGCGCCCGTGCGGTGGCGATAGACGATCTGCCCGAAGCGCGCATTCACGTTCGACGCCGCGGTGATGCAGCCCGCGCCGCCATCGGCCAGGATGCGTTGCACGAACTCGTCCGAGCCCGAATAGACCTCGAACCCGTCCTTCGCGAAGTGGTCGATCATCGCCTTCATGTTGGCGTAGTCGCCCGAGCTGTCCTTCACGCCCTTGATCACGCCGGGGAAGGCCTTCAGCAGCCGCCCGATCAGGTCGAGGCTGAAGGGCACCGCCGATTGCCC
>JBIKSZ010000181.1:0-7767 GCA_044348345.1 Roseomonas sp.
CAAAGAGCAAATCGGCCATCGCATCCACCGCCACGCGGTGCATCTCCTCCGGCCAGGGCCGGTCGAGGTCAAAGCTGCGCTGCCCGGCCTCGACATGGCCGATCGGCACGCGCGCCTGGAAGGCCGCGAGCGCGCCGGCCAGCGCGGTGGTGGTGTCACCATGCACGAGCACGAGGTCGGGATGCTCTGCCGCGATCACTTCGGCGACGCCGGTCAACACGCGGGCGAAGCTCTCGGACAGCGAAAGCCCGCGCGGCAGGCGCGGCAGGGCGTGCTCGCGCCGCTCCCCAAAGGCGGCCAGCACCTGGTCGAGCATCGCGCCATGCTGGCCGGTGGAGAGCGCGATGGGCGCCACCCCCGGCCGGCGGCGCAACTCCGCCAGCAGGGGCAGCATCTTGATCGCCTCCGGCCGCGTGCCGAAGACGAGCAGGATGCGCGCCGCGCCGACGGGCTCGATGGTCATGGATGCGCCTTCGCCGTTCCCTTCGAAGGTTGGGCGAAATCCGCGGCTTTACACAACCTTAAATTGTCTGTCAGCCGACCAGGCTCTCCCGCAGGAAGCCGATCAGCGGCTCCACCGCCTGGTGGCGGCCGGCGGGATCGCCGAAGACGGCCATCTCCACCACGCCGAGTTCGGGCAGGCCCGGCACCTCCACCAGCCCCGGCGGGAAGCCGGAGCGGCCGAGCACCGTCAGCGCAAACCCCGCCTGCGCCGCGGCGGCCAGGCCCAGCAGGCTGTCGCAGGTGAAGACCGCCTCATGGTCGCGCCCATCGCGGGCGAGGGCGGCCAGGGCGCGCTCGCGGAAGAGGCACCCCTCGGGCAGCAGCGCCAGCGGCAGCGGGCGGCCCGCGGGCGGGGCCCAGTCGGGCGCGGCGGCCCAGACCACCTGCTCGGTCCAGATTGGCGTGCCCGCCGTCTCCCCGTCGCGGCGCTTGCCGAGCACGAGGTCGAGGCTGCCCGCCGCCTGCTTGGCGCGGAGTTCATGGCTGCGCCCAACCTCCACCTCCAGCCGAACCTCGGGGTAGGTGCGGGCGAAGCGCGCGAGAATGGGCGCGAGGCTCCGCGGCACGAAATGATCGGCAACGCCAAGCCGAAGACGTCCGGCGACCGGGGGGGCTGCGATGCGCCGCACCGCCTCATCGTTCAGGGCCAAAAGGCGCCGGGCGTAGCCGAGCAGCAGCTCCCCTTCCCGCGTCAGGGCGACCGCGCGCGTCGTGCGCTCGAACAGGGGGCGGCGGGTGATTTCCTCCAGCCGCTTGATGCGCAGGCTGACGGCCGATTGCGTGAGGCCGAGCGCCTCCCCCGCAGCGGTGAAGCCGCGCGTCTCCGCGACCAGCACGAAGCAGCGGAGCAGATCGAGGTCGAGGTCAGGCAGGCGCATGTTGATAGCCCTCAAGCGCCGGGCGCCGGCTCCGCCGGCTTGGCTGCGCGCGATGCACTGTAGCACCTGCCGGCACAATCCGTCTGCGCGCGGCGGGGCTTCGCCCGCTCGGCCCTGCGGGCCGCCACCGCCGCAAGAAAAAACCCCGGCACCTTGCGGTGCCGGGGTTCGCGCGGTTGGCGCGGGACGGGATCAGTATTCCTCGTCCTCGTAGCCGCCCTGGTCATGTGCGCCAGCGTCGTTGCCATAGGCGCCCTGGTCATAGGCCTGCGCGTCGTTCTGCGCGCCCTGATCCCAGCCGCCGGAAGTCGGCACCGCATCCTGGCCGAAGGCGCCCGCGCCCGCCGCCTCGGCCGCGCCGCCGGAGCCGAGGGCGGACATGATCGCATTGCCGAGCAGCAGGCCGCCGGCGACGCCGGCCGCGGTCATCATCGCGGTGCCGAGGAAGCCCGGGCCGCTGCGCTGCATCATCGCCGGGTTGTAGCCCGGCGGATATTGCGGCTGCGGGCGCGGGGGCATCGGCGCGGGGCGCGCGCCGCCGCCGAATAGCCCGCCCAGCATGCCGCGATTCTGCTGCGCGGCGCCCTGGCGCTGGGCGTTCTCCAGTTCCCATTCCAGCTGCTGGATGCGGTTGGTCATCTCGACCAGCGCGGCCTCCTGCACGAAGGCCATCTGCGTCAGGCGGTAGCGCGCCTCCGGATGGCGGGCCATCAGATCGGCCAGCAGGCGGTCAGCCTCGGGATCGACCGGGGGCAGCGCCGGCTGGGCCGGCTGGCCGCCACCGAGCGCGCCCCAGGGCGAGGCCGGGCGGGGCTGCGCCGCGTTCGCGCCGCTCACCCGCTCCACGAAGCTGGTGATGATCCGGCGTTCCTCGTCCGTCATGGTGCTCAGTGTCCCTTCTCTGCCGTTGCGACACGATGCGGGAAGCGGTTCCGGCAAGGCATCCCGCAAATCCTTACCGGCAATTCATGCGCGGCGGAACGTGGACCGCTGGCCTCAGTTTTTCAAGCAGCGGCCGTGTGACAGTCACACCGTGCGGCCGAAGGTTTCACCTTCGGCCCCTCAAGCGCCGGCGCCGGCATCCGCCGGCTTGGCTCGCCGCACTCGCGGCGGGCCGCATTCGCGGCCTCGGCCTGCTTCGCAGGCCGCAGGTCAGTCCCTCCGCCGACTGACATCAGTGACCGATCCGCCCCGGCAAGCCAAGGCGTTGCCATTCGATGGCCGGGCAGCGATCCATCACCACGCGCAGCCCCGCCGCCTGCGCGCGTGCCGCGGCCGCCGCATCCAACACGCCGAGCTGCAGCCAGACGGACCGCGCGCCGAGGCGGATCGCCTCATCCACCACCGCGCCGGCCTCGGCGCTGCGGCGGAAGACATCCACCATGTCGAGCGGCCCGGCCTCGTCGAGGCGAGCCAGCACGAGGCGTCCATGGATCTCACGCCCGGCCAGCGCCGGGTTCACCGGCACCGCGTCGTAGCCGCGCGCGAGCAGGAAGCCGAACACGCCATGGCTCGGCCGATCAGGCCGATCGGAGGCGCCGACCACGGCGATGCGGCGCGTGGTCAGCAGCAGGTCGCGGATGGCGTCGTCTTGCATGGCCCGGGAGCTGTGACGTGGATCAGGACAGGCCGAGCACGGCGTAGAGCCGCGCGGCCGGCGGCCAGGCAGCGGAGATCTGGGCCTGCCAGTGGACCAGGGCGAAGAGGCCTGCCCCGACCGCGCCGAAGGAGGCGATCCAGGCCGCCGCCAGCCGGCCCTGGCCAGGGGGCGCGGGCGCATCGAGCGCGTCGATCGGCGAGGGCACGGCCGGGCCCCGCGTCGGCACGGGGCGCTCCCGCGGCGGCGCCTCCAAGTCGGCAGGTGGCGCCGGCGCGGGGGATGGCTCTGGCGGGGCGGGGTCGGGTGGGGGCGCAGGCTGCGGCTCGGGCTCCGGTGGGGGCTCGGACGGCGCCTTCGCCTCGGGCAGGGCGGCAGGGAACTCCGTGCTGCAACGGGCGCAGCGCAGCAACCGCGGGCCCGAGGCCAGCAGCGCGTCGGGCACGTCATAGGCGGCGGCGCAGTTGGGACAGGCGATGCGCATGGCCCCCGGAATGTGGATGCGCCCCCGCGGCGCGTCCACCCCGCACTTTCCCCCCTTGGCGCGCAACCCGGCACCGGGCAGACACGCTTCATGATCCGCTTCGAGGCGGTCGGACTGCGCTACCCCGGCGGCGGCCCCCATCGCGGCCAATGGGGACCGGAGGCGCTCACCGACGTCACATTCGCGCTGCCGCGCGGCTCCTTCACCTGGCTGCTCGGCCCTTCGGGTGCCGGCAAATCCTCAGTGCTGCGGCTGATGCACCTGCAACTGCGGCCGACACGGGGCGAGGTGGAGGTGCTGGGGCTCCGCGCCTCTCGCGCGCCGCGCGCGGCGCTGCCGGCGGTGCGCCGGCGCATCGGCGTGGTGTTCCAGGAATTCCGGCTGCTGCCCTACCTGTCGGTCTTCGACAATGTCGCGCTGCCGCTGCGGCTCGCGGGCCAGCCGGAAGCATCGCTGCGTGCCGATGTGGTCGAGATCCTCCGCTGGGTCGGGCTGGACGCGAAATCCGACTCCGCGCCGCTCGAACTCTCGGGCGGGGAGCAGCAGCGCATCGCCATCGCGCGCGCGGTCGTGCATCGGCCCGACCTGCTGATCGCCGACGAGCCGACCGGGAATCTCGACCAGCGGCAGGCCCGGCGGCTGATGGCGTTGCTCGGGGAATTGAACCGCGCCGGCACCACCGTTGTCGTCGCCACCCATGACGAGGAGATGGTCGCGCGCAACCCGGCACCGTCGCTGCGGCTGGAAGGCGGGCGCCTGCACGACCCGGATAATGCGCGCGCGGTCTACGACCTCGGGGATGACGATTTTGGCGCGGCGTAGCCGGTACTCCCGGGACCCGCTGGGGCTGCGCCGGGCGCTGGCGGGCTGGCTGCTGCCGGGTCTGGTGGCAGCGATGGCGCTGCTCGCCGCGCTGGCGGTCGCGGGTGCGGAGGGCGCCGCGGCGCTGGCCGGGCGCTGGCAGCGCGGCGCGGCCGCCGCGGTCACGGTGCAACTGCCCGGCGCTGACACGGCGCGCACCGAACGCGCGCTGGCCGCACTCCGCGCCCTGCCGGAGGTCGCGGAGGCGCGCGCGGTGGACCAGGCGCGGCTCGAGGCCCTGCTGCGCCCCTGGCTTGGCAACGCCGTTCAGGGCAGCGGGGGGATCGCCCTGCCGGCGGTGATCGAACTTCGCCTGCGCGAGCGCACCGCCGACCCCGCCCTGATCGGGGAGAGGCTGGCCGCGGCGGTGCCGGGCGCCGTCGTGGAGGCGCATGGGCTTTGGGTGCAGCGCCTGGCGGCACTGGCGCGCAGCCTGCAGGCGCTGGCCTGGGCGGTGCTCGGCCTGGTGGCCGCCGTCGCCGCCGCGGTGGTTGCGGTGGCAACGCGCGCCGGCCTCGCCGCGCGGCGCGATGCCGTCGAGGTGCTGCACGGGCTGGGTGCGCGCGACGCCGAGATCGCCGGGCGCTTCGCGCGACGGCTCGGGATGCTGGCGGGGGTCGGGGCGATGCTCGGCACCGCGGCCTCGGTGCCGGCCTTGGCGCTGCTCGCCGACCTTGCCGCGCCCTGGACGGGGCTGCAGGGCAGCGGGCTCGCGGCCCTTCCCTGGGGCGTGCTCGGCACCATCCCGCTGGCCGCCTATCTGGTCGGCTGGGGCACCGCGCAGTTGACCGTGCGGCGCTGGCTGCACCGGCTGCCATGATCACCGCCCGGCATCAGCGGGCGCCGGGCGCGGGCACGTCAGCCGCGGATCACAGCCGATGAGGTGGCTGCGCATCGGGCTGGGCGTGGCGCTGGCCGGCGCCACGGCGCTCGGCCTTGGTTTCCTGTGGTTCCTATCGGCCGCACAGGCGGAGGCAGACCCCTCGGCCGCGGCGCGGCGGACGGATGCCATCGTCGTGCTGACCGGCGGGCAGGACCGGGTGGAGACAGCGCTCAGCCTGCTGGAACAGGGCGCGGCGCCGCGCCTGCTGGTGTCTGGGGCAGCGGCGCGGCTGACGCTGGCGGAACTCGCCCGCGCGCATGGGCGCGATCCGGCGCGGCTGGCGGGGCGCGTGACGCTCGGCAAAGCCGCGGCAACCACGGCGGGCAATGCCGCCGAGACCGCGGCCTGGGCAGCGGCACTGGCCGAGGGCGGGACGCCGATCGGCTCGATCCGCGTGGTGACGGCGGGCTATCACATGCCGCGCGCGCTGCTCGAACTCGGCCGCGCGCTGCCGGGGGTGGAGTTGCTGGCCCATCCCGTCGCCCCGTCGGGGCTGCGCAGCGGGGAGGTGCCGCCAAGCCGCGCGGCCTTCCTGCTGGCCGGCGAATACGTGAAATTCAGTGTGGCGCTGGCGGGGCTTGCGGCCCTGATGCCGGCGCGGGAGTCCGCCCGTCGATGATTTTGCTTCGCGCCTTTCTGTTCAACGTCGCCTTCTTCGGGCTGACCGCGGTGGTGACGCTGGTCGGGCTGCCGCTGCTGGCGGCGCCACGGCAGGGCATCAGGGCGCTGGCGCGGTTCTGGGGGCGGGCGTCGGTCGCGCTGCTGCGGGTCATCGTCGGCGTCCGGGTGGAGCTGCGCGGCATGGAGCACATCCCGCCCGGGCCGGTGGTGATCGCCGCCAAGCATCAATCGGCCTTCGACACCTTCGTCTGGCTCGCGCTGCTGCCGGACACCGCCTATGTCATGAAGAAGGAGCTGCTCTCCATCCCGCTCTACGGCTTGCACCTGCGCAAGGCGGGCATGATCCCCGTGGACCGCGAAGGCGGCGGGGCGGCGCTGCGGGCGATGCTGCGCAGCGCGCAGGCCGCGCTGGCGGAGGGCCGCCAGGTGGTGATCTTCCCCGAGGGCACGCGCACCGCCCCGGGTCAGCGCGTCCCCTACCAGCCCGGCGTGGTGGCCATCGCCGGGCTGGGCCTCGCGCCGGTCATCCCGGTGGCGACCGATAGCGGCCGGGTCTGGGCGCGGCGGGCCTTGCTGAAGCGACCCGGGGTGATCCGGATCTCCGTCCTCCCTCCCTTGCCGCCGGGCCTGCCACGGGCAAAGCTGCTTGAGGAGTTGGCGGCGGCGATCGAGACCGAGACAGACCGCCTCTTCGGGGAGGAAACTGTGGATAAATCTGTGGGTTAACGGCTCGCTCGTTGGGGCAGCACGTGCCCGCAAGGTGTTACAAACACTGATTTTCCGCTAAGATTTTGACTCACGCCAAGGCGGCTGTCCGCTCGGTGCGATGCCTGCTATATATCTGAAAAAACAACATTTTTTGTGGGCCGGCGTGCATGGTCCAGGGGTTTGCGCGCCTCCCCGCGGGATCGCCCGCCCGTCGGCCGGTGTATACCGCGCGGCTGCTGTGGATGGCTCCGCCTGTCAAGTGGCCTGTCAGCGGCTTGAAAGCTGGGGCAAGGCCCGGCTGCGCGACCGATCAGGCAGGGCCGCCCGCGCCCGGCAGCAGCGCGGCGATGCGCTCGAGACCCGGGTCGCGGACGCCGAGCGCGCCCAGATGGCCGAGCGTGTTCAACAGGTAATCCCGGTTGGCCCCCATCTGGCCCACGCCTTCGGCGATCACCGCCGCGGCGCGTTCCGCCGGCAGGCGCGGTGCGTAGTTGCGGCTGGCGCGGTTGACCACATAGGTCACCGCCGGGACCGCCTCGCCCCCAGCCGAGGCCATCCCCGCCGGGTCCAACAGGCGCACCGGCACCAGGCGGCGATGATAGACCACCTCCGCCCCATCCGGCAGTTCGCGGTCATCCAGATAGCGCAGCACCTCGGCGGCGTGGCTGCCGGGCACGCGGAAGGCGACGCCATGGCAGGCGCCGCCGCGATCGAGCCCGAGCACAAGCCCTGGGCGTTCCGGCGTCCCCCGGTAGCGATGCGACC
This sequence comes from Roseomonas sp., assembly GCA_044348345.1. GTDB lineage: Bacteria > Pseudomonadota > Alphaproteobacteria > Acetobacterales > Acetobacteraceae > Falsiroseomonas. The sequence goes on from JBIKSZ010000181.1 coordinate 7,302, forward strand.
ACAGGCAGAAGCTGCGATGCCAGCCGCGCAGCAGCGCGCGGTGCTGCCCGGCATGGGCAAAGCCCGGGCGCCAGATCAGCGAGCCATAGGCGAAGACCCACATCTGCCCGCAGGGCGCGAGCGGCGGATCGCCGGGCGCGGCAGCACCGGACCGGGCGGAAAGACGGGCGGATCGGCGGGGGGCGGGCTGCACGGGCGGGTCATTGGGCTATAGGCTTGGCCCGGATGGACAGGAAGCCCCCTTCGCGTCGCGCGCGGCGCCTCGCGCTGATCGCGGCGGCGGCGCTGATCGCCCTCGTGGCCGGCCATGCGCTGCTCTGGCGCGCCATGGCCGAACAGGTGGAAGCCGGCTGGCAGAACTGGGTGCAGCTGCGCCGTGCGCATGGCTGGCAGGTGGAGCACGCCCCGCCCGTGCGGGGCGGCTGGCCGCTGGCCGCAACGCTCAGCGTGGACCGGCTGCGGCTGG
>JBIKSZ010000182.1:0-7757 GCA_044348345.1 Roseomonas sp.
CAGGCGCGTCAGACCTCGAATGGCAGCCCCACGTAGTTCTCGGCCAGCGTCGTCATCGCTGCGCGGGACGTGCTGACATAGGCCAGCTCCGCCACCTGCACCCGATGCTCGAAGGGATCGTCGTCGCTGAAACGGTGCAGCATGGAGGTCATCCACCAGGAGAAGCGCTGGCCTTTCCAGATGCGCCGCAGGCAGATCTCCGCATAGCGGTCGAGCAACTCCGTCGCGCCATCGGCGTAGAAACGCTCCAGCCCGCGCGCCAGCACGCGGATATCGGCGATGGCGAGGTTCATGCCCTTCGCGCCCGTGGGCGGGACGATATGCGCGGCGTCGCCCGCCAGGAACAGACGCCCATGGCGCATCGTCTCGCAGACGAAGCTCCGCATCGGCGTGACGCCCTTCTGGAAGATCTCGCCTTCCTCCAGTTCTGCCCCGCAGCCCAGGCGCCGGTGCAGCGCGTCCCAGATCCGGGCATCGGACCAACCGGCCAGATCCTCATCCGGCGCGCATTGCAGATAGAGGCGGGAGACGCTGTTGGAGCGCATCGTCGCCAGCGCGAAGCCTTCCTCGTGCCGCGCATAGATCAGCTCCTCGCTCACGGGGCGAGAGCGGGAGAGGATGCCGAGCCAGGCGAAGGGATAGACACGCTCGAAGATCTTCAGCTCTGGAATCGCCGGGCGGCAAATGCCGTGGAAACCATCGCAGCCCGCGATGAAGTCGCATTCGACCACATGATCCGCGCCGCCATGGCGGAAGGTGATGCGCGGCGCCGCGCCGGTCACATCATGGACCGCGGTGTCCTCGACATCGAAGAGGATCGGCGCATGGTCGCGCCGCGCGCCGGCGGCCAGCCGCGCGGCGATCAGGTCCTTCACCACCTCCTGCTGGCCGTAGATCGTCACGACCTTGCCGGTCAGCTCCGTCACCGGGATGCGGTGACCGATGCCGTCATAGCGCAGCTCGATGCCGTGATGCGCCAGGCCCTCGCGGTGCAGACGGTCGGCGACGCCGGCCTCGGTCAGCGTGTCCACGCTGCCCTGTTCCAGCAGGCCGGCGCGCACGCGGCTTTCGACATAATCCCGCGCGCGGCTTTCCAGCACGATGGAATCGATGCCGGCGAGATGCAGCAGATGCGACAGCAGCAGCCCCGCCGGGCCCGCGCCGATGATGCCGACCTGCGTGCGGATGGGGGTGGGTGGCATGGTTGTCTCCCGGCGGGCTGGATCACCAACCCGCCGGTCTATGTCCCGCCACCCGCCACCCTGGCAAGCCGCCCCTGATGGGCGGCGGGGGCCGTGCGGGGAAAGGCGCCGCTAGCTCGCGGCGCGGAGACGGCCTTCCTGCGCGCCGGGCAGGTCGATCTCGATCGCGAGCGTCGACATGTCCCCGCCGCGGTCGAGCGAGACATTCACCTTGCCCGGATCGATCGCGACATACTTCGCGACCACCGCCACGATCTCCATCTGCAGCTTCGGCAGGAAATCCTCCCGCGTCCGCCCGATGCGCTCATGCGCCAGGACGATCTGCAGCCTTTCCTTCGCCGCGCTGGCAGTCGCCTGCTCCGGCTTGCGAGCCTTGAAGAAATCGAGCCAGCTCATCACGCAGCCCTCCCGCCGAACAGCCGCGAGAACAGCCCCTTCTTCTGCGGCTCCAGGAAGCGATGCTCCACCTTCTCACCGAGGAAGCGCGAGACGGCGTCCTTGTAGGCCTGGCCGGCGACGCTCTCGGTGTCCATCACCACCGGCGTGCCGGTGTTCGACGCCCGCAGCACGCTCTCGCTTTCCGGAATCACACCGAGCAGCGGGATCGCCAGGATTTCCCGGATGTCGTCGAGCTTCAGCATCTCGCCCTTCTCGACGCGGTTCGGATCGTAGCGGGTGACGAGCAGATGCTCCTTCACCGGGTCCTTCTTCTCCTCAGCGCGCTTCGACTTGGATTGCAGCACGCCGAGGATGCGGTCGCTGTCGCGCACCGAGGAGACCTCGGGGTTGGTCACGACGATCGCCTGGTCGGCGAAATACAGCGCGAGCAGCGCGCCCTTCTCGATGCCGGCGGGGCTGTCGCAAAGGATGTAGTCGTGATCCTTCGCCAGTTCGTCGATGATCTGGCCGACGCCTTCCTTGGTCAGCGCGTCCTTGTCGCGGGTCTGGCTGGCCGGGAGGATCGACAGGCCTTCGACGCGCTTGTCCTTGATCAGCGCCTGGTTCAGCCGCGCCTCACCCTGGATGACGTTGACGATGTCGAACACCACGCGCCGCTCGACGCCCATGATGAGGTCGAGGTTGCGCAGGCCGACGTCGAAATCGATCACCACCACCTTCTTGCCCCGCTGCGCGAGACCGGTGGCGAAGGCGGCAGATGAGGTGGTCTTGCCAACTCCCCCCTTCCCCGACGTGACGACGATGACTTCCGCCATGATTGGCCCCCCTGCCTTGATCCCTGCCGCCCGCCGCCGTCAGGCGAGCGGATCGAATCTCATCTGTTCGCCGATCAGGCGGGCCATCACAGGCTTGCCGATCGGTGCGTTCCCAAGCCCGTCGCGCACCGCGTAGTAGCCGGCGATGGAGACAAGCTCGGGGTCGAAATGCGTAGCGAAGACGCGCGCCCCCATCTCCGCCTGGCCGCCGGCAATGGCGCGGCCCAGCAAGCGGCCATAGACGTGCACATTGCCATCCGCGATCACCTCGGCGCCCGGATTGACGGTGCCGATCACGATCAGGTCCGAGCCCTGCGCCCAGATGCGGGAGCCGGACCGGACCGGCTGATCCACGATCATGGTGGGCTTGGCGATGCCCTGCGGCTGCGGCTCAGGCGCCGGTGCGGGCGGCGGCGGGGCAGCGGCTTCGGCGGGCGCGGCAGCAGGCTCCGTCAGGGCGGCGTCGGTTTCCTTGCCGCCGGCCATGCGCAGCGGCGGCAGGCCAGCGGCGATCGCGGCCTTGCGCATCTCCGGCGTGCCGCCGGTGGTGCCGACCGGCACGATCTCGATCGCACGCAGCCCCTGCACAAGGGCGGCGAAATCCACCTCCTGCGGATGGGCGGCGATGTCGTCCAGCCCGATCACGATCGGCGCGAAGCGCAGAAAGCCGGGCGCGCGGCGGAACTGGTCGCCGAGCACCGGCACGACGGCCTCGGCCCGGTGGTCCAGCAGCCGCAGGACGAGCAGGTTGAAATTCGCCCCGCGCAGCCGGAAGGGCTCGAGCCTGGGGGCTCCGGAGGGGGCTGAGGGCCTGGGGCCGGCGGACATCGCGCTTCGGGGTTTCTCGGCTTGGGGGGCTTTCAGCGTCTATAGCCGCGCCCCCCGCGGCGGCGAAGCCTTCTTCCACGGAAGTTACGGAATCAAGGGCTTTGCGTGCCGAAATTCATACGGGGCCGCAACCGCGACTCGGATGGGCCCCGTCAGACCCCGGCTCAGCCGCCCCGAATCCCGAGCTCCCGCACCAGGCTGCTCCACTTCTCGACCTCGACCCGCAGGTGGCGGGACAGCGCTTCGGGGGAGGTATCGGCGAACACATCCACCCCGGCACGGGCCAGGCGCTCCCGCGTCGCCGCATCGCGCGTCGCCGCGGCCGCCGCGGCCGCGATCGGACGGATCGCCGCATCCGGTGTGCCGGCCGGGGCGTAGATGCCGTTCCAGGCCGAGCTGTCGTAGCCGGGCACCCCGGCCTCGGCGAGCGTCGGCAGGTCCGGCAGCATGGAGCTGCGCTGCGCCGAGGTCACCGCCAGGCCACGCACGCGGTTATCCGCCATCAGCGGCGCCAGCAGCGTCTGGCTGTCGATCATGAAATCCACCCGCCCTGCCGTCAGGTCGGACACGCCCTGCGGCGTTGTGCGATAGGGCACGACGGTGAAGCCGACGCCCGCGAGCTTGCGCAGCAGTTCCGCCGACAAATGGCTGGTCGCACCGATGCCGGCGGTGCCGAAATTCGCCTCACCATTGCGGCTGCGCAGCCAGGCCAGGAAGCTGCGCACATCGGTCGCCGGCACGCTCGGGTGCACCACCACCGCAAAGGGCTGGTTGGTGACGAGGGCGACGGGCGCGAAGCTGTCGATCGGGTCAAAGGGGAAGTTGGCGTAGAGCGCCTTCATCGCCGTATGGCCGACGCTGCCGACCATGATGGTGTTCCCATCCGGCGCCGCGCGCGCAACGGTCGCAGCACCGATGGTGCTGCCCGCGCCGCCCTGGTTCTCGACCACCATCGGCCGGCCGAGTGCAGGCGACATGAACTCGATGAGGATGCGGGCCACCACATCGGTCAGCCCGCCCACACCGAAGGGCACGACCACGCGGATTGGGCGCGGCGCCTGCGCATAGGCAGGCATGGCCAGCGGTGCGACGGCGAGCGCGCCCAGCATGGTGCGGCGATGCAACGTCATTCCTGTCTCTCCCCTGGCTTCGATGCCTGGCTTTCGCAAGTCGCCCTATGGATGCAATCTCCGCGCCGCGCCAGCCCCGAGAGACGAGCATGCACAGCATCACCCTGCAGGAGCCCTTCCGGGCCCTTTTCTACACGCCCTTCTACGCGGCGCTTGCGCGCGGGGATTTCGCGCGCGCCGGCGTCGAGGTGAATCTCATCACCGTCGGCGATCCTGACCGCGCGGTGGGCAATCTGCTCTCCGGCGCGGCGGATCTCGCCTGGAGCGGACCGATGCGCGTCATCCGCGAACATGCGCGCGATACCGCGAGCCCGCTTGTCAGCTTCGGCGCGGTGGTGATGCGCGATCCCTTCCTGCTGGTCGGGCGCAGCGCGCGGCCAGGCTTCCGCCTGCAGGATCTGGCGGGCCAGAGCCTCGGCGTGGTGAACGAGGTGCCGACGCCGTGGTGGACGCTGCAGCTCGACCTGCAGCGGGCCGGCGTGGATGCGGCCGCGATCCGCACCGTCACGGGCCGCGGCATGGCGGAGAATGCAGCCGCCGTCGTCGCCGGCACGCTCGACATCGCGCAGCTCTTTGAGCCCTTCGCGACGCAGCTGGAGGATCAGGGCGGCTCGGTCTGGTACGCCCAGGCCAGCCGCGGCCTGACCAGCCTGACGGCCTTCTACGGCACCCGCCCGCTGGTGGCCGCGAAGCGTGAGGCGATGAAGGCGATGATCCGCGGCATCGCTGCCATGCAGGCCTGGCTGCACGCGGCCGAGGCCGCCGAGATCGCCGCGACCGTCGCGCCCTTCTTCGGCGATGCCGACCGCAGCGTGCTGGAACGCGCCATCGGCCGCTACAAGCGGCTGGAGCTGTGGTCGCGCACGCCGCACTTCCCCAAGGAGGCCTTCGAGACTCTGGAATCCGCCATGATCGCCGCTGGCGCCATCACCCGCCGCCCCGGCTTCGCCGCCTGCGTGGACACCGCGCTGGAAACGGAGGCGCTGGCATGAGCAAGGCGCGGCCCACGCGATCCGACTACCGCTTCTTCCTGGAGATCCCGACGCGCTGGATGGACAATGATGTCTATCGCCATGTGAACAACGTCACCTACTATTCCTGGTTCGACACGGTGGTGGCGCGCTTCCTGTTGGGATCGGGGGCGGTCAACCTGACCGACAGCCCGGTGATCGGCGTCGTCGTGGAAACGCTCTGCCGCTACCACGCGCCCGTGGCCTTCCCCGAGACAGTCACCGCGGGCCTGCGCGTGGAGCGGCTGGGCAACACCTCCATCCGCTACGGCATCGCGATCTTCCGGGAAGATGAGGAGACCGCCAGCGCGGACGGGCATTTCGTGCATGTCTTTGTCGACCGCGCGACCCAGACGAAGCCCCAGCCCCTGCCCGCCCTGCTGCGAGACGCCGCGGCCGCGCTGGTGGTGCCCGGCGCGGGCACCGGTTGACGCGCGCCCTGGCACAGCCCAAAGCGACGCGCTCCAAAGACTAGGGACAACAGATGATGGCCTCGCTCAAGCGACTTGCGATCCTCGACGATTACCAGGGCGTGGCGCTCTCCATGGGTCCCTGGTCGCGGCTGCAGGGCCTCGAGATCGAGGTGTTCCGCGACACGCTGAGCGACCGCGACGCGCTGGTACAGCGGCTTCTTCCCTTCGACGCCATCCTTGGCACGCGCGAGCGCACGCCCTTCCCCGCCGGGCTGCTGGAACGGCTGCCGAACCTCAAGCTTCTCATCAGCACCGGCGAGCGCAACCGCGGCTTCGACGTGGCGGCGGCGCAGGCGCGCGGCATCACGGTCTGCGGCACGCCGAGCGTCGGCGCGCCGACGGTGGACATCACCTGGGGCGTGATCCTGAACCTGCTGCGCGACATCCCCGCCCAGCAGGAGAGCCTGCGCGCCGGTCGCTGGCAGACCTCGGTCGGCACCGCCGCGGGCGGGCTGACGCTCGGCGTGGTGGGCCTCGGCAAGCTCGGCTCGGCCGTTGCCAAAGTGGGCGCGGCCTTCGGCATGAAGGTCATCGCCTGGAGCCAGAACCTGACTGCCGAGAAGGCCGCCGCCGCCGGCGCCGAACTGGTGACGAAGGAAGAACTCTTCGCGCGCGCCGATGTCGTGACGCTGCACCTGATCCTGTCCGACCGTTCGCGCGGCGTGGTGGGCGCGGCGGAGATCGCGCGCATGAAGAAGGGCGCGATCCTGGTGAACACCTCCCGCGGGCCGCTGATCGACCAGGCGCCGCTGCTGGCCGCGCTGCACGAAGGCCGCATCCGCGCCGGCCTTGACGTGTATGAGCAGGAGCCGCTGCCGGCGAACCACCCGCTGCTGGCCGCCCCCGGCACGCTGCTGACGCCGCATCTCGGCTATGTCTCGACGCAGAACTACGCGGCCTATTTCCAGGGCGCGGTCGAGGCGATCGAGGCCTATCTGGCCGGCAAGCCGATCCGCGAGATGGCGCCGTGACCGCGCTGCCCGCCTTCTGGGCGAAGGCGAGCCAGGCCGAACGCGACGCGGCCTATGACAATGCCGGGGCGGTGGCCGACAGCCCCGCCCTGATCGCCGCCCGCAACGCCGCCGGCGCGGCATTCCGGGCCGCGCATCCGGACCATCTCGACCTCGCTTTTGGCGAGAGCGAGCGCGAAGCCTGGGACCTCTTTCCCGGCCGCGACCCGAACGCGCCCTGCCTCGTCTTCATCCATGGCGGCTATTGGCAGCGCAACCGGCGGCAGGATTTCGCGCATCTGGCCGAAGGCGCGCTGGCGATGGGCTGGTCGTTTGCCTGCAACGGCTACAGCCTGGCGCCAGACGCCTCGCTGACGCGCATAGCGTGGCAGGTACATGCAGCGCTCGACTGGCTTTCCACCCATGGTCCGAAGCACGGCATCGCGGGGCCGATCGTCGCCTCCGGCTGGTCGGCGGGCGGGCATCTGGCGGCACTCGCGCTGGAACACCCGGCGGTCAGCGCGGGGCTTGCGATCTCGGGCATCTACGAACTCGCCCCGATCCGCGAGACCAACCTGAACGACGCGCTGCAGCTGACGGACGCCGAGGTCGCCGAACTCTCGCCGATACGTCGGCCGGTCGTGCACAAGCCGCTCGCGATCGCGTACGGCAGCGCGGAACTGCCCGAGCTCTGCCGCCAGTCGCGCGAGTTCCACGCGCTGCGCAGCGCGGCCCACGCACCGGGCGCGCTGGTGCCCGTGCCCGGCGCCGACCACTTCCGCGTGCTCGAAGCCCTCCGCGTGCCGGATGGCAGCCTGCTGCGCGTGGCGGCGACGCTGCTGGCTTGAGTCGGCGCCGCAGGGAGGGCTCCGCCCTCCCCGCACCCCTCCCGCCAAGGGGCAGCGGCCCCTTGGGGCCCATGAGTTTTCAGCGCCGTTGGCGAGGGGGCC
>JBIKSZ010000183.1:0-7727 GCA_044348345.1 Roseomonas sp.
CGGTTAGGAGGGGCATTGATGTCAGTCCGCCGTCGATAGTTAGCCGGCTTCGGCCGCTGAGGCGGCACAACTCGCGCCGGAACGGCACCGCTAGCCGCGTGTGGCGCCTTGAGCAGTGAAGACGGTGAGAACTTCTGCGAGCAGCCGTACGCCGCGCCAGATGGCCTCCTCATCGAGGCAGGCATAGCCCATGACCAGCCCAGCGATGGCGGGTCGGCTGTCTGCCGGTGCAGCGGCGTAGAGCGGGGTGATCGGGTACACTCCCACGCCTGAGGCGCGAGCGCGCGCTACGAGGACCTCTTCCTGCGGCGCGGGCACCCGGTTCAGCCAGACCACGACATGCAGTCCAGCGTCGGCGCCGGCTACCGTCACGGCCTTTCCCAGCGTGTCGGCGAGGGCCGCCAGAAGCGCGGCGCGTCGGTCCGCGTTCCGCCGCCGGACCCGACGAACATGGCGTTCATAGGCACCGCTCCCGATCAGCTCGGCGAGAGCCTCCTGCTCCAGGCTGGATGCGTGCCGGTCTGCGAGCAGCTTCGCCTTGGCAAAGGCCATGGATAGCGCGGGCGGGACAACGAGGTAGCCGAGACGGAGCGCGGGCGAGAGCGTCTTGGAAACCGTGCCGAGGTAGATGATACGCCCCGCCTCATCCATGGCCTGCAGGGGCGGGATCGGGGCGACGTCGAAGCGGAACTCGCTGTCGTAGTCGTCCTCGATGATATGGGCGCCGTGGCGCGTGGCCCAGGCCAGGAGCTCCCGACGCCGCCCGGCCGACAGGATACCGCCGAGTGGAAACTGGTGCGACGGCGTCGTGTAGGTCAGCCGCGCCGCCGGCAACGCCGCCGTCCTTAGCCCCTCTTCGTCGACGGTGATGGAGGTCACCTCGGCCCCGGCCGCCAGGAAAACCAGCCGTGCCAGCCAGTACCCCGGGTTCTCCATCAGGACGTGATCGCCCGGGTCGAGTAGCAGTCGGGCGCAGAGATCGAGCCCCTGCTGTGATCCGTTGACGACGATGATCTGGTCTGGCGCGCAGCGCAGTCCTCGCGCCCGCCAGAGATAGCCCTGCAAGGCGGTCCGCAGGCGCGCGGAGCCGCGGGGATCGCCATAGCGGAGGCGATCCCGGCGCCGCAGAATCGCGTCTCCGACAGCCTTGCGCCAGGCGAGCACCGGGAAGTCGGCAGCAGCCACGTCCCCGTATCGGAAGTCTGCGACCATGTGATCGCTGCTGGGGCGCGGCGGCAAGGCAAAGGCCGACAGCCTTTGGCCATAGCCAGACAGCCGGTCAGGCAGGGCCAAAGAAGGAGTTTGGTCCAACAGCACGAGCGTCGGGCCTAGACCCGCCGCCACACGGGTCCGCGCTCCTTGCCGCGCCTCCAGGTAGCCTTCCGCGATGAGCTGCTCATAGGCGGCCGTCACGGTGGTCCGCGACACGCCCCACTCCGCCGCCAGGGTCCGGGTCGAGGGTAGATGCGCGCCGGGGCTGAGTAGGCCGGAGGCGATCTGGTCCTTGATCGCCTTGCAGATCCTCTGGGTCACCTTCGCGATGGTGGGCAGCTTCGGTTCCATCTCGCTAACTGGCCCAATGCTTTTCTATCGAACTGGCTCATCCTTGTGGACCAGATCTCGGGCAGGGTCCAATCCAGTTCAGGAGCCATCCCGATGTATGTCCCGCCCGCCTTCCGCGAGGATGACCTCGCCGTCCTGCATGCGACGATGCGGGAGGCGAGACTGGCCAATCTCGTCACTGCCACCGGCGAGGGCTTGGTCGCTACGCCGCTGCCGCTCTTCCTTGCGGCGGAGGAAGGGCCCTATGGCACGCTCTACGGCCATCTGGCCCGCGCGAACTCGCAATGGCGGCTGCCGGCGACGGGCGAGGCCATGGCGCTGTTCATGGGGCCGGACGCCTATGTCAGCCCCTCCTGGTATCCGTCCAAGCAGGAACACCACCGCGTGGTGCCGACCTGGAATTACATCGCGGTCCACGCCTACGGCCCCGCCGAGTTCTTCGAGGATGCGGACCGTCTACTGGATCTCGTGAACCGGCTGACCGACCTGCACGAGCGTCCACGCGCCCAACCCTGGGCCGTCGCCGATGCGCCGCCGGATTTCATCCGCGCGCAGCTCAAGGGCATCGTCGGCCTTCGACTGCCGATCACGCGCCTCGAGGGCAAGCGCAAGATGAGCCAGAACCGGCCCGAGCCCGACCGCCAGGGTGTTGCCGCTGGCCTCGCCGAGAGCGAGCGGCCGATCGAGCGCGACGCAGCAAAGCTCATCGCGGTCTGAACCTGAGACCGACGGCGCCTCTGACGCGCCCAAGGACGACAGATCCAGAGTCTCGAACGGGACGATCAGCGTCCCGCTAGGAGCCCCTATGTCTACCAACTATCCCGTTTCCGAACGCAACAAGCTCCGCCGCCTGCACGAGCGTGGCCGCTACGACCACGAGGCGGTGCATGCCGTCCTCGACGCGGCGATGCTTTGCCACATGGCCTATGTCATCGACGGGCAGCCCTATTGTACGCCGACCGCCTTCTGGCGCGAGGGCGAACATCTCTACTGGCACGGCTCATCGGCCAGTCGGATGCTGCGGGCCCAGGGTCCGGGGCTGCCTGTCTGCCTGACCGTGACTCATCTCGACGGTCTCATCCTGGCCCGTTCCGGCTTCAACCACTCGGTCAACTACCGCTCAGCCATGTGCTTCGGCACCGCGCACATTATCGATGATCTGGCGGAAAAGACCCGCGCGCTCGATGCCATGATCGATCGCTTCTACCCAGGCCGTAATGCCACGCTGCGCCCGGGCACCGCGCAGGAGCTGAAAGCGACAACCGTGGTGGGGATGAAGATCGATCAGGCGAGCGCGAAGGTGCGAGCGAAGGGCGTCGCCGATGACGAGGGTGACCTTGGCCTGCCGATCTACGCCGCATCAATTCCAGTGGCGCAGATCATCGGTGCGGTCGAACCCTGCCCGCATATGCCGACCGATGTTCCATGTCCGCCTAGTCTGACCCACTTCAGGCCTGGCAGGCGCCTCGATGAACTGATGACTGAGACCTTCCGCATGGCCTATCCGAGAGGCAACAACTGATCTGGCGACTGCCCTGGCCGCGCCTCGATCCTGGCTCGCTATCGATGCTCGTGGCGGCGGCGCCCGCCCGGGTCGGCCATCGTCGGTTTTTCTGCTGCCTCACCGCTCCGCGAGGCGCCGCTTTTCCTCGTCGAGTGCGGCGTCGATCCCGCCCAGCGCAGCGAAGGCGTCCACCACCCACGCCGCCTGGTCGCCGACGCCGCCCGCATCAGGCCAGTGCGCGATCCCGCCCATGCCGCCGCGGCACGCGGCCCAGAGCCGCACGAAGGCATGCCAGGGCTCAGCGGTGACAAGCCGCGGGTTCTCTGGCCAGGGCTCGCCGCCGACGAGCCAGTCGCCGCCGCCCTCGGGCCTCAGCCCGCCGCTATAGGCGCCGGGGTCTCGGGCGACGGCGAGGGCGCCCCGGAGTTTCCCTCCGCGTCCCTGCCGGGCTGCATGAGGGTGCTGGCCCGCCAACCGACCGCCTCCACATCGTCCTGTGGCAGCGTGTCCAGCAGGTCGTCGGGTACCAGGCCGCGCAGGCGCCTGAAGGGCGGCAGGCCGTCGCCCTCCCAGCCGCGGAGCGCGTGCCGGGCCGCGACCCAGGGCAGCGTGCCGAGGTAGCGCTGCCGGGCCGCGAGCAGCCCAGCATAGACAGGCACCGTCGCGCAGGCGGCCTCGATCGAGCCGAGCTGCACCTGCACGTTGGCGTCGTCGGGCGTCGCCTCCGAGGCGTCGATCACCGCCAGCAGTTCGTCAGCGTTGTCGGGCGAGGCCTCGCGCACCGCCGCACGCAGCGCGTCCAGCATCTGCGCGTGCGACGGATAGATCCCGCCCTCCCGCGCGAGGTCGGCGCGAAACGCCTGGCGCTCGCGGTAGGTCAGCGGCGCGACGAGGTAGCGGCGATGCGCAGCACCGGGCGGCGCGAACCACTCGGCGTCGCGCCGCGAAAAGACGACGGTCATGGGTTTCTCCATCAGAATTGCGCCAGGAAGATCGGGCTGTCCGCCCCGTCGAGCTGAAAGGTGATGTCGAACTGGCCGAGCCCGTCGCGGTCGCCGGGCCGCAGGCCTGTGGCCTTGGCGGCCGGCGCGATGACGCAGAAGCGGTTGCCCGCCGTCGCGCCGAGGATCGCCATCAGCGACATCGCCGTGCCTTGCCGGAAGGCGTTGAACAGCGCGACCGCGGTGGTGGTGTTCATCAGCGGATCGATCGAGCCACGCGCATCGCGTTCGACGGGAACAGCGGGGTCGTAGCCCTCGGTGGCTTCGGGGTTGTCCGGCAGGGTGACCGTGACCCCTGCTTCGAGCATGACGCGCCGGGCTTGCGCCAGGCGCTGGTTCAGCTGGCAGCGGCCGCCGACGAAACGCGGAGGCGTTGGGCGGATGGTGGTGTTCCAGCCGGTGGGCAGCGCCGCGAGTGACTTGTCGAGCAGCTGGGCGCGCAGCTCGAAGACCAGGACGCCGATGCCCCCGGTGGACAGCTCGAGGCTCCATGTGCCGACCGCCCCGGTGAACCGCCAGCGCAGCCCGTCGGCGTAGAAGTAGAGCGTCGCGGTCCGATAGACCGCCTCGTCCGAGGTGGGCGCGTAGAGGATGTTGGCCGGGATGGCGGCGCTGGTGGTGGCGGCCGGCATGGCCGAGAGCGTGCTGGCGAGGGTAGCGACGCGGCCGGCGGTGTAGTCGGTGATGCCGGTTGTGTCGGCGACGGCGCCGGTCAGCAGGAGAGGCTGGCCGCGGTATTGCTGGGCGGCGTTGCCATAGGGCGTGGCGGGCAGGGTGACGCTGTTGGTGGTGTGGCCGGCCGCCGGCAGTGCCGTGGCGGCGAGGGCGGCGTTGGTGGTTTCGGAGAAGGTGCAGCAGCGCAGCAGCCTTCCCCACTCGGGGGCGGTGGCGGGGGTGCCGGAGCCGCGCAGGAGCACGCGGAGCCGGATCCGCGGCTTGAGGCCGCCGACGATGCTGGGGGAGCGGTCGAGGGAGCCGGTGAGCTCGGGATTCTCGACGGTGACCGGGTCGAAGTCGATCTCGCAGTCGGCGGCAAGCCAGTCGGCGGCGGCGGGCGTGCCGCCGATGGAATCGACGCCGGCGGTGGTCTCGATCTTGGCCGCGACGGCGGCAAAGCGCATGCGGACGAGATCGATGCTCATCGCGCGGCTCCTTCAGGACAGGGGTTCAGGACGACCAGTGGCCGCCGGTGGGACCGACGGCGAGGATGGTGAAGCGGGCGAGGAACTCGCCGGCGGAACGGGCGGAGTCCTCGGCGTCGTAGAGGCGGAACTCGGCGCCCTGCTCGGCAATGTCGCCGAGGCCAGGGGGGGCGGGCGTCCAGCCCGCGAGCGCCGCGACGGTGCGCGCGTGGAGCAGGGAGAGCGCCTGTTCGGTAGCGAGGTCGGTGGCGCCGGCGACGAAGCCTGAGACGCCGAAGCCGATGCGGTAGTGCGTGCGGCCTGGCTCCTGGCTGTCGTCGGCCTCGATGTCGTCGCCGCGCACCACTAGCCGCGGCAGGGGTTCGGCGTCGGTGTCGACGGGCGCGCGACGGGCGCGTTCGACAGCGACGCCGGGCAGCTGCGTCACCAGCCGATCCGCGATGGCGGCGAGCGCGGCCTCGCGCAGCGGCACCGTCCCGCTCATGCCGAGCGCGCCAGGGACAGGCGCCAGGAGAGGCCGAGCGGGTCGGGCTCGACCTCCTCGATGCGCCAGGTTTCGGGCGGCGAGAGCCGGCGCAGAAGATCGCCGCGGCGCGGCGTGTCGGGCGCGAGGTCCGCAGCGCGCAGTGTCGCCTTGAGCGCCCCGGCGCGGGCACCCGGCCCGCCGAGGCCTGCCACGTCGTCCGCGGGTGCGGAGAGCAGCACGCGCACGGGGCGCCAGGCACCGCCCGCCGCCGCGCGCCACTCCGCGTCGGTGCCCATGTTCGGGTCTGCATGCAGCGTGGCCAGCGCCGCAGCGAAGGCTGCGCCGCTCACCGCGGCGGCTCCTTCGGCACATCCGGCAGCACGGTCTTGGCCGCTGCGGCCAGGGCGCCGAGGGCGGTTGCGATACCGACCGCGCTGTCGGCCAGGTTGCGCAGGTCGATGCCGGCAATCTGCGCCAGCAGGATGATGGCCGAGAACAGGGCGACGCCGGTGTGCGTGCCCTGCTCGCGCAGGCGGGCGAGGAGGTAGTTCACGGATAGACTCTCCGATCGAGTTCGAAATGCGGGCCGTCGGGGAAGCTCTTCCAGTCGCCGCCCCAGGCCAGGGCGACGCCTTCCTCGGCCGAGGCGGCTTTCATGGCCGTGGCCAACTGCCGATACAGCGGCCAGTCCCAGCGCACCTCGCCGGTCTCGGGCGCGCCATCGCCGTCATCCAGCCAATAGGCCAGGTCGACGGCGTGGCCGGTGAGGTGGCGGCTGTTCAACGTGCGACTGGCGCCGATCGCCACCAGCCGTTCCTGCCGCTCCCGGCTGCGCAGCCCCTCCACCACGATGAAGGGCACCGCGAGCCGGGCCCGCTCGACGACGCGGACCAGGTCGGGATGGACGCCGGCCAAGCGCTGCCGGTCGCGCTCCAGAAGCGGGGATCGCATCGTCAGGACCCCGAAGGTGGCACGCGGTTCAGCCACACCCGCACCGTGGTATCGGCGGCGAGCGCGGCCTGGGTGGCGATGCCGACCTGGAAGTTGCCGGTCGCCGTGGTGGTGATGCGGCGGTTGGTATCGTCCCAGAAGACCCGGGCGCCCGCGGTGATGGCGAGCGCGGGCTGCTTCGTGATGTCGAACACGCCCTGGGTTTGGGCCTCGATGGTGGCGTTCTGCGCGCCGTCCGTGGCGGCGACGCCGAACAGCGCGCCGACCAGCACGCCCTGACCGGCGGTGACGCCGCTGGCATAGGGCACGGCAATGGCCAGGCTGTTGCCCGGCTGGATGAAGTTCCGCATGGGAAGGAGGTCTCCTCAAACGCAGAAGGCGTCCCGAAGGACGCCCTCTGCGTGGGTTCACGATGGATTAGGTTGAGCCGGGATCAGGTGCCCGGGTTGAACCAGGCGCCGCGCCAGTCGATGGCGCCGACACCGAAGTCGAAGATCACGCTGACCTCGACGCCATCGACGCCCGAGACCGGCCCGGTGGTGACCTGCGGACCCTCTGCCCCGTTCAGGTAGCCATAGACGTAGACCGGTGCCGCGCTGGGCTCGGAGAAGAGGTACCAGCGGTTCGCCTGGATCAGCGGCTCGACCAGCGGCTGGACGAAGCCCGCGAAGACATTCGCGTTGCTGGTCTGGTTGGCCTGCACCGCCACGGTCAGCTGCCGCGCCGCCAGCTCCTGGTTCGGCCCGACCACCAGGCGCATCGAGGAACCGACGGCGATGGGCAGGCCATCCAGGGTGCGCTGGCGCATGATGGCCGCGCGGCCAGAGGCGAGGTTCGTCAGGTCGAGCGCGCTGCCGGCCGCGGCCTTATTCGCCCGCGCGGCGCCGGTCCCGAAGACCGTGGTGTTGCCGGTGCTCAGCGTCGGGCCATCGCCATTCGCCGAACCCAACAGGCCGTAGGCGGTGGCGTTCTCAAAGTCAGCGACGCGCCGGCCGATCATGCTGGCGAAGTCGGTGAAGGCGCCGAGGTCGTCGTTGACCAGCATCGGCCGGGTGACGCGGATGCGCCGCGCGAAGGTCTGCAGCAGGACGATCTCCTGG
>JBIKSZ010000184.1:0-7709 GCA_044348345.1 Roseomonas sp.
GGGAGGGCAGAGCCCTCCCCGCGTCACAACCCTCTCAGCGCCACGCAAACGCGCTCCACCTGCGCGTCGGTCAGTTCCGGGAACATCGGGAGGCTCATCACCTCCCCCGCCGCCCGCGCGGTCTCGGCGCAGCCGGCGGGGCCCATCGCCGTGCGGCCGCGATAGGCGGGCTGCAGATGCACCGGCACCGGATAATGGATCGCGGTGGCGATCCCCTCCGCGCGCAAGCGCGCCATCAGCGCCGCGCGGTCCGGCACGCGCAGCACATATTGGTGGAACACATGCGCGCTGTCCGCGCGCCGCGCCGGCGGCACGAAGCGCCCGCCCGCCAGCGCCGCGTCATAGGCCGCCGCGATCGCCTGACGGCGGGCGTTGTTGGCATCGAGCCGCGTCAGCTTCACGCGCAGGATCGCCGCCTGGAGCTCATCGAGGCGCGAATTCACGCCCACATCGGCGCTGATGTAGCGCTCCTTCCAGCCATACTGGCGGATCGCCCCGATCCGATCGGCGAGCACCGCATCATCCGTCGTCACCACGCCGCCATCGCCGAGCGCGCCGAGGTTCTTGGTGGGGTACAGCGAGTAGCACGCGACCTGGCCGTGATTGCCGACCTTGCGGCCCGCATAGGTCGCGCCATGCGCCTGACTGCAATCCTCGATCAGCGCGACGCCATGCTGCGCCGCGGCCGCCAGCATCGGCGCCAGGTCGCAGGACTGGCCGTAGATATGCACCGGGATCACCGCACGGATCGGCGGCAGGCCGGGCGGCGGGTCGTCCAGCACCGCGGCGAGCTCATCGGGGGCCATGGTGTAGGTGTCGGGGTCGATGTCGAGCAGCAGCGGCGTCGCGCCGACCATCTCGATCGCCGCCACGGTTGCGACCGCGGTGTGGGAGACGGTGACGACCGTCGCCCCGGGCCCGATGCCGAGGCCGCGCAGCGCGAGCGCCAGCGCATCCGTGCCATTGGCGCAGCCGATGGCGCGCTGGGCTCCCTGCCAGGCGGCGTATTCGGCCTCGAAGGCCTCGCCTTCCTTGCCGAGGATGTACCAGCCCGAGCAGAGGGCGCGCGCCACGGCCGCGTCGATCTCGGCCTGCTGCGCGCGATAGCCCGCGCCGGGATCGGCCTGCGGGACGGTGATGGTGGTGGCGTTCATCAGGATCACCTCAGGCAGTGTATTCGGCCAGCCGCGCGCGGTACCAGTCGAGGGAGCGGCGCAGCCCCTCATCCAGTTCCACGCGCGGCCACCAGCCGGTCGCGGCACGGAAGGCGCGGTCGTCGGCGGCGAAGCTGCCGATGTCGATCGGCGCGCGATCGGCCGGGAATTCCTTCGTCTCGTAGCGTCCCTGGCCGCCATTGGCGGCGATCAGCCGCTCTGCCAGTTCGCGCAGCGACAGCGGCGGGCTGCCGCCGAGGTTGAACGCCTTGCCGCCAACCTCCGGCCGGTGGGCCTGCTGCGCGGCGCGCAGAAAGGCGTCCACCACGTCATCGAGGTAAGCCAGGTCGCGCAGCTGGTCGCCGCCCCAGACCTCGAAGGGCTCGCCTTCCAACACGCGGCGGATCCAGATGCCGAGGAAGGTCTGCCGCGCATCCTTGATGCGCAGCCGCGGGCCGTAGCAATTGGTCAGCCGCAGCGCGACAACGGGGCGGTGATGCACCCGGCTCTCCAGCAGCCAGTATTGCTCGCCCGCCCATTTGCTCACGCCATTGGCATCCGGCGGGTTGACGGTGTGCTTCTCATCCACCGGCAGGTATTGCGCGCGGCCGTAGAATTGGCGCGTCGAGGCATGCACCACCACGGCCTTCGGCGCGGCTTCGCGCATCACGCCGATCAGGCGCACCTGGGCGACCGCATTGATGGCGATGTCCGCCACCGGGTCGCGCTGGCCGCCCATATGGCTGGTCTGGGCCGCCATGTTGAACAGCACGTCGATGCCCTGGCAGAGGCTGTGCAGCTCCGCGTCGCGGATATCGCCGCGCACCAACATGACGTTGCTGCCCTCAAGGTTGAGCGGGCTCGCACCGCCATCGGGCACCATGGCATCGAGTGCGACCACGCGCGCGCCCTGCGCGGCCAGGGCATGGCAGAGCCCGCTGCCGAGGAAGCCCGCCCCCCCGGTGACCAGAACCCGCTTGCCGCGCCAGCCTTCCGTCAGCATCGCCGTCCCATCCTGTGGCGCGCCGCCCCCTCCGCCGGTGGTAGCGCGCCCCTGCGCCGGTCCCTGATCAACCGGGCGTGTCCCCCTTCTGCGCCGCGATTGCGGCGGAAGCGCGTCGGCCGCCCGGCGTGAAGATGATGCCGATCTGGCGGCTGGCCAGGGTGCTCAGTCGCGGTGCGGAGAATGCCGCCGCGTGCGCCCCGGGTCGAGATGCGGCTCCGCCTCCGCGCGCGGGCGGCGCGCGCGCATGATCTCGGCGAAGCCGAACAGCAGCAGAAGCTGGCCCGCCAGCACCTGCAGGCTCGCCAGCACCCGTGCCCCGTCGTCGGAGGGGCGGATGTCGCCGTAGCCGACAGTCGAGATGGTGGCGACCGAGAAATGGAGCGCATCGGAATAGGACAGGCGGATGGGTCCATCCGGCCCCGCGAACAGCTCCTGCCGCGACAGCCCATCCGCCACGCGATAGGCCGAGGCGAAGCCCACGACCAGCAGCGCGTAGATCAGCAGGAAGGTCGCTACCGGCACGGTCAGGTGGCGCAGCCGGTCGCCAACCTGCCGCACGATCAGGGCGACATCGAGCAGCAGCCGCACAACGTCGCGCACCGCGACCGCAACGATCGCCGCGATCGTCGCCATGGAGACCAGCAGCGCCGCCGCCTGGCCGAGCGGCGGCAGACGGTTGACCGGCAGCAGGAAGCAGATGAGCCCGACCAGGCCGGTGAGGAGCACCCAGCGCAAGGCATAGGGCAATTCCTCGAGCGTCTCCGTCTCGGCGCCTTCGGCAATGGCGGCCAATTGCTGGCGGCGCCACCAGGCCATCACCAGGAAGGCCAGCACCGGCAGCAGGAAAGCGGGCGGGCGGGACCAGGCTGGCGCGTCGGGGAACTGGGCGCGGCCGAGCACGACGAAGAGGCTGGTGTAGAGGGCCAGCCCCGCCGCCGTGCCGAAGGCGAAGTGCAGCCCGCGCGGGAACAGCCAGTACAGCGCGCCGAGCCCAAGCCCGGCCGTGCCGATGACCGCGAAGGGCAGCAGATGCCCCTCATCGCCCACACCCCAGGCGACCAGCAGCGACAGCGCCAGCGTGAAGCCCACCGCGCGCAGCCAGGCCGCGAGCGGCGGGCGGGAGAGGCGCTCGGATCGCCGATAGATCACGGGGCCAGGGCCACGCCAGTGATCTCCACCTTCCAAGCCGGATCCACCAGCGGCGCCTGGATGGTCATCCGCGCCGGCTTGTGGCCAGGGTCAAGCCAGGCGTCCCAGGCGCGGTTCATCGCCGGCGCATCGGCGATGTCGGCCAGCACCACCGTCACCGACAGCAACGCGCGCTTGTCGGTGCCGGCCTCGGCCAGCAGGGCGTCGATCTGGCGCAGGATGTCGGCGGTCTGGCCCTCGGTGTCGAGGGTGGCGTCGTCGGCGACCTGCCCGGCCAGCCAGACCAGCCCGCCCCCCATGACGGCGCCCGACAGGCGGGCTTCCTCGGCAATGCGGCGGATCGTCATGCTTCCCTCCGGGAGCGTATCGCTTGTATCTGGGGTCGGACGGAGACTGACATGCTCTCACTTCTCGACAAGGTCATGCTGGCCAGCCGCTGGCTGCTGGTGGCGTTCTTCCTGGGGCTGGTGATCGCGCTCGGCATCTATGCGCTGCACTTCCTGGGCAAGCTGTGGAAGTTCGCGACCAGCGCGCTGACGACCAGCGACGTCACGGTGCTGATCCAGCTGCTGCACCTGCTGGATGCGGCGCTGATCGCCTCGCTCGTCATCATGGTGGCGATCGCCTCCTATGACAGCCTGGTCTCCCGCCTGACCACCGATGAGGAGGAGCGGCGGACCTCCTGGGTGGCGCTGGTGGATCCGGGCAACCTGAAGATCAAGCTCGGCACGGCGCTCGTTGCGATCTCCTCGATCCACCTGCTGCAGATCTTCATGGAGATCGGCGAGTACAGCGACCGGGACGTGACCTGGGCACTGGTGATCCACGCCTCCTTCCTCGCCGGCATCCTGGTGCTCGGGGTGCTCGACAAGCTGAAGAAGTAGGGCCGTTCACCCGGCCAGGTGCGGGCGGCGGAGCAGGCGCTGCGCCAGCCCATCCACGGGCCCCGCGATCACCGACGCCGCCCAGAGCAGCCCCGCCGTCAGCACGATCGCCGGCCCGGAGGGCAGGTCGAGATGGTAGGAGGCCAGCAGCCCCGCGACGGCCGCGAGCACGGCGATCACGACCGCGGCATAGACCATGCCCGACAATTCGCGCGACCAGTGCCGCGCGGCGACCGCGGGCAGCATCATCAGCCCGACGGCCATCAGCGTGCCCATCGCCTGGAAGGCGGCCAGCACGTTCAGCACCACGAGCGCGAGGAACAGCATGTGCCACAGCCCGCCGCTGGCGCCCTCCGCGCGGGCGAAGGCCGGGTCGAAGGTCTCGAGCGCGAGCGGCCGCCAGGCCAGTGCCAGCGCCGGCAGGGTGAGCGTCGCGACGCCCGCCATCAGCAGCAGCGCGGCATCGTCCACGCCGAGCACCTGGCCGAACAGAAGATGCGTGAGATCGCCCGTGTCGCCGCGGAGCGAGACCATGGTCACGCCAGCCGCCAGCGCGATGAGGTAGAGCGCGGTGAGCGCCGCATCCTCCCGCCCGCCGGTGGCGCGGGAGAGCGCGCCCGCCCCCACCGCGACCAGCAGCCCCGCCACCAACCCGCCGAGCGACATCGCCGGCACCGACAGCCCAGCGATCAGGAAGCCGGCTGCGATGCCGGGCGTCACGCCATGCGCCAGCACCTCAGCCGTCAGGCTGGTCCGGCGCAGCATCAGGAAGACGCCGAGCGGTGGCGCGGCGACGGCCAGCGCCAGGCAACCGGCCAGCGCACGGCGCATGAAACTGAATTCGACGAAGGGGCCGAACAGGCCCTCCAGCATCACGCCGCCCGGGGTGCGCAGACGGGGGCAGCGTCGTCCCAGGCTTCCGCCATCATCCGCGCCTGCAGGCGGTTGGCGGCCGAGAGCACCTGCTCCGTCGGGCCGAAGGCGATCTTCTCCCGCGCCAGCAGCAGCGTGTCGGGGAAGTCGGCGCGCACCAGCTCAAGGTCGTGCAGAACGGCGATCACCGTCCGCCCTTCCCCGTGCCAGCGCTTGACCAGCGCGAGCAGGTCGGCCGCGGTGCGGGCATCCACGGCATTGAAGGGCTCATCCAGCAGGATCAGGTCGGCGTCCTGCACCAGCAGCCGCGCGAACAGCAGGCGCTGGAACTGGCCGGCCGACATCTCGCCCACCGGCCGGCGGGCGAAGCCCAAGAGGCCGACCGCCTCCAGCGCCTGATCGGCCCGCGCGCGATCGGCGGCCGAGACGCCGCGGAAGGCGCCAAGCCGCGACCAGAGGCCCTGCAGCACCACATCGGCGCAGAGGATCGGGAAGCTGCGGTCCATCCCCGCCTGCTGTGGCAGCAGCGCGATGCGCGCGCGCGTGCCATCGGCGCGGGCGACGGCGACATGGCCTTCCTCGACCGGGTGGAGCCCCGCGACGGCGCGCAGCAGCGTCGTCTTGCCCGCCCCGTTCGGCCCGACGATCGCCGTGAGGCTGCCCGGCGCGAAGCGCGCCGAGAGGTGGTGCACCGCCGGGTGCCGCCGATGCGTCGCGGTCAGGTGCTCGATGCGGAGTTCGGGGCCGCGCATGGTGTCAGCCCATTGCCCAGGCGACCGCCGCCCACAGCAGGCCGAGCAGCGCCGCCGCCAGCAGCAGCCGCGCGCCGGCGCCGGCCGACAGGTCGAGGGGGTTTTGCAGTGGGAAAGGCATCAGGCGGGGCATGAGACCGTATAACGTAGCATCCCTATAGCTGTGCGAAGGGCGCTGGGCAAAGCCTCTTCCGCACCCTAACTCCGCAAGGCATGCAGGGCAGACCCGACACCCCCCCGCCGCTTCCCCCGCAACCGGACCCCGAGGAGCCGATGCGCGCCGCGCTGCGCCGGCAGCGGGGCTGGGCGACCGGCCTGCTGGTCGGCATGGGCGGGCTGGTGGTCGGCACCTATTGGCTGCCGCCGGGCTATGGGACGGACCTGCTGCAGGCCTCGGCCAAGGCGGGGCTGGTGGGGGGGCTGGCGGATTGGTTCGCCGTGACCGCCCTGTTCCGCCATCCGCTCGGCCTGCCGATCCCCCACACGGCGATCATTCCGGCGCAGAAGGAACGCCTCGGGCGGGGCTTAGGCAATTTCGTCGCCAACCATGTCTTCACCGAGGACGAGGTGCGGCGCGTGCTGGCGAAGCTCGACCTCGCGCGGATCCTGAAGGATTTCCTCGCCGACCCCGAAGCGGTGCGGCCGGCTGCCGTCGCGCTGGCCCAGGCCCTGCCACGGGTGCTGGCGAGCCTTGAGGATGGGCGCGCGACGCGGCTGCTGGTGCGCCTCGTGCCGCGGCTGGCGGGTGGGCCGGGTGCCGCGCAGGTGGTCGCGCGCGCGCTGACCGCGCTGCTCGAGGGCGGCCGCCATCAGGAGGTGTTCGGGCTCGCGGTCGGTCAGCTCAAGGCCGTGCTGGCCGCGAAGGAGGACCAGCTGCGCGGCGCCATCGAAGCCCGCGTGCGTGCCGAGGGCGGATCGCTGGTCGGCTGGATCGCAGGCGCGGCGATCGCGCGGCGGGTGCTGGGCGCGCTGAATGCCGAGCTCGACCGCGTGGAGCCCGGCGACAGCGACCTCCGCCGCGCCTTCGAGGAATGGGTGCGAGCCGAGATCACGCGCATGCAGGACGACCCCGAGCGGGCGGCGGCCATTGGCCGCGCGGTGCGCGACGCGCTCCGGCACCCCGCCGTCGCGGCCTGGCTCGGCGATGTCTGGGCGCGGCTGCGCGTAGCGCTGGCCGAGGATGCGGGGCGCGCAGATGGCCGCACGGTGCAGGTTCTGGCGGGGATGCTCGGCAATCTCGGCCAGGTGCTGGCGGAGGATGAGGGCGCGCGCGCGCGGCTCAACCGCGCGGCGGAGGGCGTGCTGCTGGCGCTGCTGCCGAATGCGCGGGCGCAGCTTGCGCAGTTCATCGCGGGCGTGGTGCGCAGCTGGGACACCGCGACGGTGACGGAGAAGATCGAGCTGCGGGTCGGGCGCGATCTTCAATATGTGCGCATCAACGGTACGCTGGTCGGGTTCCTGGCGGGTGGTGCGCTGTTCGTGCTGCTGACGGCGATTTTTGGGCGCGTGGCGGTTTAGCGCGTCCCGGGGGCGAACCGGTCGCCGCCGCGCGGGTTGCCGGCTTCAATCCAAGACCCTCAGCTCATCATAGGAAACCATCACGTGCTCGCGAAATGCGGGGCGCGTCATGAGTGCGTCGTAGTAGCGGCGCAGCGTCGGCCGATCCTGGCGGGCAATTGGGATGTCGAAATAGCGGAACAGCACATGGCCGAATTGGATGTCGGCCAGGGTGAAGTCGTCGCCAGCGAGGAAAGCACCACGGGCCAGCTGCGCCTCGGCGATATCGAGCAGCCTGTCCAGCTTCGCCACGGCCTGGCTGATGGCCACCGGGTCCTGGTTGGCCGGCGCCGTCCGCACCACCCTCCAGAAGATCGGCGCCGTGAATCCGAGC
>JBIKSZ010000185.1:0-7617 GCA_044348345.1 Roseomonas sp.
AAGGCCAACCGCGTTGCGCATCCTCTTCCTCGGCGATGTCGTCGGCCGGTCGGGCCGCGACGCCGTCATCGCCGCCCTGCCGAAGCTCCGCGCCGAGCTCGCGCTCGACTGCGTCATCGTGAATGCGGAGAACGCATCCCATGGCTTTGGCCTGGCGCCAGAGATGGCGCGCGCGATCTTCGCCGCCGGCGCGGATGCCATCACGCTCGGCAACCACGCTTGGGATCGGCGCGAGATCATCCCCTATATCGAGCAGGAACCGCGCCTGCTGCGGCCGCTGAACTACCCGCCCGGCACGCCGGGCCGTGGTGCGACGGTGATCGAGGTGGCAGGCGGGCGCCGCGTGCTGGTGATGAACGCGATGGGCCGGCTGTTCATGGACCCGCTCGACGATCCTTTCCGCGGCGTGCAGGCGGCGCTCGCGCCGCATCGGATGGGGCAGGGCGGGACCATCGCCGCGGCGGTGCTCGATTTCCACGCGGAGGCGAGTTCGGAAAAGCTCGCCATGGGGCACAGCTTCGATGGCAAGCTGAGCCTCGTCATCGGCACCCACACCCACACGCCGAGCGCTGACCACCAGGTTCTGCCGGGCGGGACCGCCTATATGACGGATGCCGGCATGTGCGGCGACTATGACAGCGTGATCGGCATGGAGAAGGGCGGCGCATCCCTGCGCTTCTGGAAGAAGGTGCCAGGGGAGCGCCTGGCACCGGCCGAGGGCGATGCCACGGTTTGCGGCCTGATGGTGGAAACTGACGACACGACCGGGCTTGCCACGCGCGTCGCTCCGCTGCGTCAGGGTGGCCGCCTCAGCCAGGCGATGCCCTGACCGCTCTCAGTCGTCGAAGCGGGCGAGCCTGACGGCGGTGTGGCCGCGCATGGCGCGCGGGCTCGGCATCACCAGCAGGCAATTGTCGTGCGGCGTGCGCAATTCCTGCTCGCCGTCGAGCGCGATCAGCGTGTTCCGGCGCGGAATCACCTCGCCGCCGCGGAAGCTGCGCAGGAAGACGAAATCCGAAGTCTGCGCGGTGATGGTGCGCGTCACGCGTGCGACGCGCGCGGGCGGGCTCGGTCGTTCCGGCGCCAGCGGCGCGCCATCCTCCGCCATGCCCAAGCGGCGCAGCAGCCGCGCGGCGCTGTCCTCCATCTGCGCGAGCGTCTCCGAGCCCCAATGCGGGCCGGCTTCCACCAGCAGCGACCGCGCGCCGGCGCGGAAGGTGGCGTGGTCGATCATGCGCAGCCCCGCCGCGTGCCCCTCGTCGCAGACCACGAGATGCGGCGTGCCGATGGCGCAGCCAAGATCGCTCGCCGCCGCGCCGGGCCCGGCCAGGATGAGCGGGTCGGAGGGCCAGAGCATGGAGTGCAGGTCGAGCAGCACATCGGCGCTGCCGATCAGCGGCAGCAGCGCGCGGGCGCGGGCAAGCTCGGCCGAGCGGCGCGTGCCGCCAAGCTGCTCCTCGCCCCAGACGCGGTTCAGGTCCTCGTCCAGGAAGCGGCTCGCGGTCGGATCGGCGGGGTCGAAGCGATCGAAGGCGGCGAGGTTCGCGAAAACGAGGCTGAGTGTGCCGCAGCGCGGCCGGATGCCCGCGCGGAGCCAGCGCGTTAGCACCAGCCCGCCGGCGATCTCGTTGCCATGCACCAGCGCGGTGATCACGAGATGCGGGCCGGGCGCGTCGGCCCGGAAGCTCCAGGCGCCCTCGATGCCAGTGTTGCCCGCGCGCCAGGGCGCGATGTCGGGCAGCGGCAGCCGCACCGCGAGGTCGGGCAGCGAGGATACTGCGCTGCGCAGGCCGGTCTCCGCGCTCATGGTCAGGCGGCGCGCCCTCGGCCGGGGCGGCACGGCGCAGGCATCGCGCCGGTGGCGTCGAATCCGCCCCGTTGCGCCAGCCTCCCGACCTTGCCGAACCCCGTTGCCATGTGGCGCATGCCCCCTCTTGGGAGCAGTCTATACGCACGCTTTGGCGTGGCAACTCGCCCCCGCCGCTCACCTACCGGTTGAAGAGAAGGGGCGTATCTTTGATGCGCCGGGATCAGCGGGCGCTGCGCGCCTCCGCCACCATCCGCTCGAGCTGCGCAAGGTCCACCGCACCAGGCACGAGCTGCGCCGTGCCGGGTCCGGCCGCACCGGCGATCACCAGCGCCGGCGTGCCCTGGATGCCGAGCGATTGGGCGAGGCGCTGATTCGTCTCGATCCGTCGCTGGATCGCGGGGTCATCCATCTCCCGCCGGAGCCGCGCCCAATCGAGGCCAAGCCGCTGGGCCATGTCGCGCAGCACGGCTTCCGTCGGCTCGCCCCGATGCGTCAGCAGCGCGTCTTGCAGCGCCGCGTAGCGACCCTGGCGGTGCGCGGCGAGCAGCGCGCGCGCCGCCAGCACGCTGTTCGGACCCAGCACGGGCAGATCCTTCATGACGATGCGCACATTCGCATCGCGCCGGATCAGCGCCTCCAGCGCGGGATGGAGCTGCTTGCAGAAGCCACAGCGCGCATCGAAGAATTCGACAATCGTCACATCGCCGCGCGGATTGCCGCGCACCGGGTCGGCGGCGTCGCGGAACAGCTGGTCGGCGGTGCGCTGGATGGCGGCGCGGCCGGCCTCTGCGCGGTCCCGCTCCTCGGCCTCCTGCATGGCGGTGACGGCATCGCGCAGGATCGAGGGATCCTCGCGCAGGGCGCGGCGGAGGATCTCCACCACCTCCGCGCGCTGCGCCTCGTTCAGCGCCTGGGCGGGCGCGGGTGCCGGGGCGACCGCAAGCGCGGCGAAGAGGGCCAGGGCGGCAGGGAGATGTCGCATGACGTCTTGTCGCATGCGGGCGCGCCGCGCGCCAAGGCGGAGCGCTACCGCCTTGGTCGGGGCGGCAGATTCTCGGGCTCGGTCGCGTTGACGATATCCTGCGCGCGCAACCGGACCGGGCCCGGCGGCAGCACAGCCGCGGCGCGGCTGGCGAGCAGCCGCGCCTGACGCACATCGCCGCGCAGCAGCGCTTCCTCGGCCAGTGCGAGGTCGGCCTGCGGCACCTCCCCGAGCCGGCCGCGCGCGATCGCCATCTGGCGCCAGGCGAAGGGGCTTTCGCGTTCGGTGTGCAGCGCTGCCCCCAGCTCCGTCACCGCCTGCCGCAGCTGGGCGGGGCTGCCGAGCTCGATCAGCACGCGCGCATGGTTCAGCCGGATCAGCCCCTCGCCGGGCGCGAGCCGGGCCGCGGTGGCATAGGGGCCGAGCGCATCCGCCAGGCGTTGGCCCTCGAACAGGATCTGCCCGCGCAGCTCATGCAGCCAGGGGCGGGAGGGGGCCTCCCGCAACAGCGTGTCGAGGATCGCCAGCGCTTCGTCGATGCGGCCGGAGCGGAACTGCGCGATGGCGCGCGCATAGCGGGCGGGGGCCGAGCCGTCGCTTTCCGGAAAGCGACGCCAAGTGGTGAGAGGCGCGTCGAGGAAGGCATCGAGCTTCGCCCGCACCATGGCGAAATCCTCCTCCATGCCGGGCGGCAGGGGGGCATCGGCGCTGGGGGAGCGCGTCAGCTGGTCGCGGACGAATTCCAGCCGGTCGCGGGAGAGCGGGTGGGTGCGGAAGTAAGGGTCCTGGCGGTTGGCGGCGAGCAATTCCTGCTCCAGCAGCCGTTCCAGCAAGCGTTCTAGCCCGCGCGCGCTCCAGCCGAGGCGTTCGAGGTAATCCACCGCCGCCTGGTCGGCGGCCTGTTCCTGGCTGCGGGTGAAGGCGAAGAACTCGCCCATCGCCATGGCCTGCCCACCCAACATCCCCGCCGCCGCCGCGCCCGATTCCCCCGTCGCGATCGCGGCCGCCCCGCCGAGCAGCATTGCGCCTAGGGAGCGGAGCATGGCCGCGCGCATCTCCTCCGGCAGGCGGATCAGGTGGCCGCCGGCGATATGCCCGGTCTCATGCGCCAGCACGCCCACCACCTCTGCCGCCGATCCGGCGCGCTGCAGCAGGCCGGTATGGAGGAACATGCGGTTGCCCGTGGATACGAAGGCGTTTATGGCCCGGTTCTGGATCAGCGTGATGCGGACCAGGGCCGGGTCCACTCCCGCGGTTCGGAACAGGGGGTGCGCCATGCGGCGGACCAGATGTTCCGTCTCCGCATCCCGGATGGTGACGATGCGCTGCGCGGGGGCCTGTGCCGCCGCCGGGCCCGCCAGGGCCAGGACGGCGCCGAAAAGGGCGAGGACGAGCAGGATGGGCAGCAGCGCGGTGGGGATGGGCCAGGAGCAGGCCGGTCGGCGGCGCATGATCCCCAACCTAGGGACTTCCGCCCCCGCGGCGAAGCCCATGCGGGCGGCTGCGCTGGTTTTGCTGCTGGCGCTGCCGGCCTGCGGCACGCTCGACAGCCTTGGCCAAGCGGTGGGCGGTGGCCCCCCTCCGGCGCAGCCCGGCGAGGAAGGCTTCGTCCGCGGCTTCCTGGGCTACGCCGCGGCCGAGGAGCCGCGCGCCGCGCTCGCGGCCCGCAACGTGCTCTCGGCGGGCGGCAATGCCGCCGATGCCGCGGTGGCGGCGGGCTTCATGCTGTCAGTCACGCTTCCCTCCCGCGCCGGGCTCGGCGGGGGCGGAGCCTGCCTGACCTATCACCCGCGCCGGAACGAGGCGCAGGCGATCCTGTTCCCGCCCGGTGCGCGAGAGGGCGTGCCGGCCGGCGCCGACCGCCCGGCCGCGGTGCCGATGCTGGCGCGCGGGCTGTTCGCGCTGCATGCCCGGGCCGGGGTTCGCCCCTTCGAGTCGCTGATGGTCCCCGCCGAGACCGCCGCGCGGCTTGGCGTCGAGACCAGCCGGGCGCTGGCCACCGACCTTGCGGCCGTCGCCGGTCCGCTCTTTGCCGATCCCTGGTCCGCTGCGGTCTTCGCCGGGCCGGGCGGCCGGCCGCTCGGCATCGGGGACCAGCTGGTCCAGGCCGATCTCGGCGCGACGCTCTCGCAGCTCCGCACCGCGGGGGTGGGCGATCTCTACCAGGGGGCGCTGGCGCGGCGCGTGGCGGAGGCTTCCGCCGCCGCCGGCGGTGGGCTCCGCGCCGAGGAGATGCGCGTCTCGGTGCCGCGCCTCGCCCAGCCGCTGCAGGTGAGCCGCGGCAATGAGATGGTCTCCTTCCTGCCGGCCGAGGTGCCGGGCGGGCAGGCGAGCGCGCAGGCCTTCGCCGGGACGGCCGCCGCCGCGCCGGGCCAGTCGCTGCCGGCCTCGACCGGGCTGGTGGTGGTGGACCGCGACGGCATGGCGGTGTCCTGCGTCTTCACCATGAACAACCTGTTCGGCACGGGGCGCATCGCGCCCGGCACGGGGATCGTGCTGGCCGCGGCGCCGGGGCTGGGCCAGGTGGCGCCGCCGCTGCTCGCGGCGGGCATCGTGCATGTGCCGAACACGCGCGCCTTCCGCGCCGCGGCGACGGGCAGCGGCCAGGCGATGGCGCCCGTGGCGCTCGCCACCGCCCTCAGCGGCGCTCTGCGCGGGGCGGAGGCCGGGGCGGCGCTGGCGGGCGTGCCCGAGCCGGGCCGCGCCCTGCTGGTCACCTGCCCGCGCACCCTGCCGGGCAATGCCGCGGGCTGCACTGCCGCGGTCGATCCGCGCGGGGCAGGGCTGGTACTGGGCTCCACGGATCGCTGAGGCGATGCCGCTCAAGGTCGGCCGGGGGGCGGCGGCGCCGCCCTTCCTGGTGATGGATGTCATCGCGGCCGCCAATGCGCGCGCCGCCGCGCTGCCGCCCGGCGCGCCGGGCATCTTGCGGATGGAAGTCGGCCAGCCCGCGACGGGGGCACCGCGCGGCGCCGCGGAGGCCGCGATCCGCGCACTGCAAGCGGGCGCGCCGATGGGCTATACTGAGGCCTTCGGCCTGGCATCGCTCCGCGCGCGCATCGCCGCGCATTACCAGGCGAAGTATGGCGTCGCGGTTCCGGCTTCGCGCATTGCGGTGACGGTTGGTGCGTCGGGGGCCTTTCCGCTGGCCTTCCTCGCGGCCTTCGATGCGGGCGACCGGGTGGCGATGGCCGCGCCCTTCTACCCGCCTTACGCCAATATCCTGACCGCGCTCGGCATGGTGCCGCAGTTGCTGCCCTGCGACGCCGCGACGCGCTTCCAGCCGACGCTCGCGATGCTGGAGAAGCTCGACCCGCGGCCCGCCGGGCTGATCGTGGCGAGCCCCTGCAACCCCGCGGGCACCATGCTGGCGCCGGAGGAGTTGCGCGACATCGCGCGCTGGTGCCACGCCAATGGCGTGCGGTTGGTCTCTGACGAGATCTATCACGGCCTCACCTGGGGAACGGTGGCGGAGAGCACGGCGGCGGCCTTCAGCGACAGCGCCGTGGTGGTGAACAGCTTCTCGAAATACTTCTCGATGACCGGTTGGCGGATCGGCTGGCTGGTGCTGCCCGAGGACCTCGTGCGGCCGGTCGAGTGCATCGCGCAGAACATGTTCATCAGCGCGCCGCATGTGGCTCAGGTCGCCGCCGAGGCCGCTTTCGATTGCACGACAGAGCTGGAGGCGAACAAGGCGGGCTATGCGCGCGCGCGGGCGGCGCTGCTGGCGGGCCTGCCGGGTGCGGGCTTCGACCGGATCGCGGCGGCCGACGGCGCTTTCTACCTCTGGTGCGATGTCGGGCACCTGACGAATGACAGCCTGGAGTTCGCCGCGCGCATGCTCGACGGCGCGGGGATCGCCGCGACGCCGGGCGTGGATTTCGACCGCGACCGCGGCGCGCGTTTTCTGCGGTTCAGCTATTGCGGCGCCGAGGCCGAGATGGTGCAGGCGCCGGCGCGGCTCAGGGGCTGGCTCGGGCGGTAGCAGCCCGCGGCTTCAGTCCGCCGTGAGGCTTCCGCCATGCCGCCACCAGGCGGCGGGCAGGGCTTTCGCCGCCGCGCTCGCCGCGGCTGGCGTCGTGAAAATCCCGAAGCAGGTCGCGCCCGAGCCGCTCATCCGCGCCATCAGGCAGCCGGGCTGCGCGGCGATGGCCGACAGCACCTCCGCGATCGCTGCGCAGAGGCTGAGCGCCGCATCCTGGAGGTCATTGCCGAGCGGACGCAGCCATTCGGCGAGCGCTGCCGCATCCGGCAGGCGATCCGGCATCTCCGCCGGCGGCGAAAAATCACCGCGCCGAGCCCGAAAAACCTGCGGCGTGGGCAGGGCGATGCGCGGATTGGCCAGCAGCAGGCCGCAGGCGGGCAGGGCAGGGGCGGGCGTCAGCACCTCGCCAATGCCCTGCATCCGCGCGGGCTCAGAGGCGATGCAGACCGGGACGTCGGCGCCAAGCGTGGCCGCGATCGGCGCAAGCTCCGCCGACGTCAGCCGCGTATCCCACAGCGCGTTCAGAAGCCGCAGCGCGGCCGCTGCATCGGCCGAACCGCCGCCAATGCCCGATGCCACCGGCAGCAGCTTCGTCAGCGTGATCGCCGCTTTCGGCTCGCGCCCCGTGGCTTGCGCCAGGGCGCGCGCGGCGCGCAGCACAAGGTTGTCCTCGCCATCGCCAAGCCCTGTGCCCTCGCGCCCCGTGACGTCGAGGGTCAGCGCCTCCCCATGGCCGGCCGTGAGAATGTCCTTGGCCTCGGCGAAGACCGCAAGGCTGTCGAGCAGGTGGTAGCCATCGGCGCGCCGGCCGGTGACGCGGAGGTAGAGGTTCACCTTGGC
>JBIKSZ010000186.1:0-7547 GCA_044348345.1 Roseomonas sp.
ACTCATGGGTTCCAAGGGGCCACTGCCCCTTGGCGGGGTGGGTCCGGGAGGGGCAGCGCCCCTCCCGTCCACCTCAGCCCGGCGCGCCGCGCTGCGGCGCATTCAGCCGCAGCGGCACCCAGCGCTGGCCCTGCGGACCTTCGATCAGCAGCAGTGCGGTGGCGCGGTTCTGCCGGCGCAGGCGTTCCAGCCGTTCCTGCACCTCCTGCGGGGTGTTCACCCGTTCCTGCTGCACCTCGACGATCACATCGCCCGGGCGCAGTTCGCGCTCCGCGCCGGGGCCGCCAGGCACCACCTCGGTGATGACCACGCCGCGGCTCTCGGGACGCAGGCTGAAACGCTCCCGCACCTCCGGCGTGATCGGCGCGACGCGCAGGCCAAGCCCCGCCAGTTCCTGCGGCTGCTGCGGCTGCGGGCGCGCCTGCTGCGGGCTCACCGCCGCCTGCTGCTGCTCGGACGGCAGTTCGGCCACGGTGATGTTCACCGTCTGCTCGCGCCCGTCGCGCCAGACCACCACCGGCACCTCGCGCCCAACCTGCGTGTCGGCAACGATGCGCGGCAGGTTGCGCATCTCCCGCACCTCCTGCCCGTTGAAGCGCAGGATGACATCGCCGGCGCGGATGCCGCCGGCCGCCGCCGGGCCGCCCTCCTGGGCACGGGCCACCAGCGCGCCGCGCGCGCTATTGCCCATGCCGAAGCTCTCGGCCAACTCGTCCGTCACCTGCTGGATGTTGACGCCAAGCCAGCCGCGCCGCACCCGCCCGCCATCGCGCAGCTGCGCCACGATGTTCCGCGTCAGGTTGGACGGGATGGAGAAGCCGATGCCGATCGAGCCGCCGGTCGGCGAATAGATGGCGGTGTTCACGCCCACCACCTCGCCGGCCAGGTTGAACAGCGGGCCGCCGGAATTGCCACGGTTGATCGCCGCATCCGTCTGGATGAAGTCGTCATACAGCCCCTGGCGGATGTCGCGCCCGCGCGCCGAGACGATGCCCGCCGTCACCGAGCCACCCAGGCCGAAGGGATTGCCGATCGCCACCACCCAATCGCCGACGGCGGCCGTGTCGCTATCGCCGAAGGGCACGGAGGGCAGCGGCGCGGCGGGCGTTACGCGCAGCACAGCGAGATCCGTGCGCGGATCGGCGCCAAGCAGCTCCGCGCGCAGCGTCGTGTTGTCCTGCAGCACGACGTTGATCTCGTCCGCACCCTCGATCACGTGGTTGTTCGTCACCACGATGCCGGAGGGATCGATGATGAAGCCCGAGCCGAGCGACTGCGCGCGCCGCTGCGGCTGCTGCTGCTGGCCCGGGCGACCGGGCTGGCCGGGCTGTGCGCCGGGCGGGCGGTTGCGTTCCAGGAATTCGCGGAAGAACTCCTCAAAGGGGCTTCCGGGCGGGGCCTGCGGCACTTCGGGCGCGTCGCGCCCGGCCCGGGCCTGGCCGGGGCCGCTGGTGGTCTGGATGTTGACCACGGCCGGCAGCAGGCGCTGAACCAGCGGCGCGAAGGAGGATGGCGCACCGGGCGGCGGGATCTGGGGCGCGATCTGCTGCGCCAGCGCGCCTGGCCCGGGTGCGGGCAAGGCGGTCAGCGGCAGGGCCAGAACGGCCGCAAGGCCGAAGGCGGTGACGGAACGGGCAAGACGCACGGGCGAACCTTCCCTGGTTTCAGTGCTGTGAAGACAGAGCGTAGCGGCCCGCCACGACGGGCGCCACGCGCAGATGTCCCGAAGATTGGCACGCCGCACCGCGGCGGAAAGGCCGCGCCGCGTCACGGCGTGTGACGAATCATTCCGAACGGCAAGCGACTGGCCTTGGCTCGGCTGGCCCTGCTCAGAAAGTCAGCAGCCAGGCCAGGGCGATCCCGATGGCGGCGGCTGCCAGGCCGCCGGCACGCAGTCGCGCCTCCGGCATGTCGGCCAGCGCCGCGATGGCGCGGCGCATGGCGCCGGGTGCCAGGGCATAGAGCAGCCCCTCCACGGCCAGCACCACGGCGATGCCGGCCAGCACCTGCCAGAGGCTCATCGCCCCAGGGCCTGTGCTGGCCGGCGCCCGTCAGTTCGCCCGCGCGCCACCCGCCGGCGCCGGCATGCTCTCCCGGAAGAAGCGGAAGAACTCGCTGTCCGGCGACAGCAGCAGGCGGGTTTCGCCGCCGCCCTCGCCGAAGGCCTCGCGATAGGCCTGCATGGTCCGCCAGAACTGGAAGAACTGCGGATCGCGCTGGAAGGCCTCGGCGAAGATGCGGATCGCGTCGTTTTCGCCCTGGCCGCGCAGGATATCGGACTGCGCCTGGGCCTCGGCGATCAGCACGGTGCGCTCGCGGTCGGCGCGGGCGCGGACCTGGGCGGCCACCTCCGCACCTTCCGCGCGGGCTTCCCGCGCCACGCGCTCACGCTCGGACTGCATCCGGTTCAGGATGGCCTGCGTGTTCTCGTCCGGCAGGTCGGCGCGGCGGATGCGCACATCCGTCACCTCAATGCCGAAGCGGCGGGCTTCCTCATTCACCTGGGACCGGATGGTCCCCATGATGCGCGTGCGGTCGGTGGACAGCACGCTCAGCAGCGGCTCATTGCCGAGCACGCGGCGCAGAGACGACTGCACGATGGAGTTCAGCCGCGCGCGGATGCCGGCCTCCGTCGCGCCGACGGTCTGGAAGTAGAGCAGCGGGTCGGTGATGCGGTAGCGCGTGAAGCTGTCCACGATCAGCCGGCGCTGGTCGCCGAGGATGACTTCCTCGCCCGGCGCCTCGAAATCGAGCAGGCGGCGGTCGAAGGCGATCACCGTCTGGATGAAGGGGATCTTCGCCTGCAGCCCCGGTTCCGTGACCACGCGGATCGGCTGACCGAACTGGGTGATCAGCACCTGCTGGGTCTGGTGCACGGTGAACAGCGTGGAGGAGGCGACGAGGACGCCGACCGCCGCCACCACGGCAAGAATAAGGGCGCGGTTCATCGCACGATCCCCTGGTTCATCTGCGGACGTGCCGGGGGCTGCTGGCCACCCTGGAAGCTCTGCGGCTGGGGCGGCGCCTGACGCAGCACCTGCGGCGCGGCGGCCGCGGCGGGTGCGCGCGTATCACCAAGGTTGAGCAGCGGCACGATGTTCTGCAGCGCGCTGTCCACCACCACCTTCGGGTTGCGGCGGAGGATCTCCTCCATGGTCTCGATGTACATCCGCCGCAGCGTCACGTCCTGCGCGACCTGATAGGCGCTGAGCACGCTGAGGAAGCGCCCCGCCTCGCCTCGGGCGCGGGCCACCTGGCTTTCCCGGAAACCCTCGGCTTCCTGGACCATGCGCTCCGCCTCGCCGCGTGCGCGGGGGATGATGTCGTTGCGGTAGCTCTCGGCCTCGTTGCGGGCGCGCTCGCGGTCGGCATTGGCGCGCTGCACGTCGCGGAAAGCGTCCACCACCTGGGTCGGCGGGTCCACCTTCTGCAGCTGCACCTGCGTGATCTCAACGCCGGCGCGGTACTGGTCCATGATGGCCTGGGTGCCGCGGCGGACTTCCTGCTCGATCTGCGCGCGCGCTTCGGTCAGCGCCGGCTGGATCGGCGTCCGGCCGATCACCTCGCGCATCACGCTCTCGGCCGCGGATTTCACCGTGACTTCGGGGTTGCGCGTGTTGAACAGGAACTCGCCGGCGTCGCGGATGCGCCAGAACACGGCGAAGTCGATGTCGATGATGTTCTCATCGCCCGTCAGCATCAGCGATTCCTCCAGCACATCGCGAGAGGCGATGGGCCGGATGGAGGGCCCCGCATCGGCGGCGGCGCGGAAGCCGACATCCACGCGGTTGATGCGCGTCACGCGCGGCGTGGTCACGGTCTCGACCGGCCAGGGGATGTGATAGTTCAGGCCGGGCGGCGCGGTGCGGTCGAAGGCGCCGAAGCGCATCACCACGCCCTGCTCATCCGGGTTGACGCGGTAGAAGCCCGACGCGGCCCACAGCACCACCAGCACGCCCGCGACCAGCGCCAGCCCCTTGCCGCCGGAGCCGCGCGGCAGGAAGCGCCGCACCGCATCCTGCGCCTGGCGGATCACATCATCGAGGTCAGGCCCGCCACCAGGGCCGCGGCCGCCGCCGCCGCCACCACCGCCGGAGGGCGGCTGCGGCGATCCCCAGGGCCCGCCCGGCCGGGGATTGCCCCAGGGGCTCGGTCCGCCGCTGCTGTTCCACGCCATCGAGTTCCTCGGCTCCTTCTTCCCGGCCTTGCCGTGCAGTCCCATGCCGCGCTCGCCACCGCCCTCCCCCGATCTTCCGCCGGGGGGGAGGGGTGCAGCCGTCGCGTCGCCGGTCCATATGGGGTGCGCCGGGCCGGGAGACACCGGCGCGCCGCACCTTGCTGAACCGCGGACCGGGCCCCAACGGGCCCATGGTTCCGGCGCGGGCGCCAGCGCGCAAGGGGGCCCCCTGCGTCCGACACGTCAGCGACGATATCGAACCGTTCGGGGGGTTTTTCAAGCGATGGGCGAAACGCTGGAGCAGGCGGTCCGGACTGCCTTGCGGGCCGTGCGCGATCCGGTGAGCGGCCGCGACGTCGTCGAGGCCGGCATGGTCGAGGGCCTGACCGTCAAGGGCGGCATGGTCCAGTTCGCGATCCAGGTCCCCCGCGAGCGTGCCCGCGATTCGGAACCGCTGCGCGCCGCTGCGGAAAAAGCCGCCGCCGCCGTGCCGGGTGTGATGTCGGCGACCGTGGTGCTGACCGCACATCGCGCCGACGCGCCAGCCAAGCCCGCCGCGCCCGGCGCAGCGCCCGGCGCCCCCCCGGGCGCGAAAGCCGCACCCGGCCAAGGCCCGATGCTGCTGCCGGATGTCGGCGCCATCGTCGCGGTGGCCTCCGGCAAGGGCGGCGTCGGGAAATCCACCACCGCCGTCAACCTCGCCGTCGCGCTCGCCTCCCAGGGGCTGCGCGTCGGGCTGCTGGACGCCGATATCTACGGCCCCTCCCTGCCCCAGATGCTCGGCACCCGCGAACGCCCGCGCGCCGAAGCCCAGCGCATCATCCCCCTCCAGCGTTGGGGGCTGAAGGCCATGTCCATCGGCTTCCTGGTCGAGGAAGAAACCCCGATGATCTGGCGCGGCCCGATGGTCATGGGCGCGCTCGAGCAGCTGATGGGCCAGGTCGAGTGGGGCGCGCTCGACATCATGATCGTGGACATGCCGCCGGGCACTGGCGATGCGCAGCTGACCATGAGCCAGCGCGTGCCGCTGGCCGGTGCGGTGATCGTCTCGACGCCCCAGGATGTGGCGCTGATCGATGCGCGGCGCGGCGTGAAGATGTTCGAGAAGGTGGGCGTGCCCGTGCTCGGCCTGATCGAGAATATGAGCTTCTACTGCTGCCCGAATTGCGGCCACCGCGCCGACATTTTCGGCCATGGCGGCGCGCAGCGCGAGGCGGCGCGCATCGGCGTGGAATTCCTCGGCGAGCTGCCGCTGAAGATGGCGATTCGCGAGCTGGCCGATGCCGGCACCCCGATCGTCGCTGCGAAGCCGGAGACCGAGGAAGCGCAGGCCTATCAGACGATCGCGACGCGGCTGCGCGCCAAGCTCGCCGAGCGCGCCGCCGCACCGGCAGGCCCGCGC
The DNA here is from genome assembly GCA_044348345.1 of Roseomonas sp. GTDB lineage: Bacteria > Pseudomonadota > Alphaproteobacteria > Acetobacterales > Acetobacteraceae > Falsiroseomonas. The sequence goes on from JBIKSZ010000186.1 coordinate 5,580, forward strand.
ATCGTGGTGGAATAGGTCGCCCTGGAATAGGCGGCGCCCGGTCAGCCCGGGCGACGCCAGGCGGGCGGCACGACGTGGCCGCGCCGGATGGCGATGGACAGCAGGATCAGGCCGGTGGCGGTGCAGAGCAGGAACGCCACCAGCGACGCTTCCAGCCCGAAGCTGCCGCCCGTCAGCGCCGCCGGCCCGTCGATGCTCGCCCGGATCAGCCCCGGCGCGCTGTCGCTGCCCGACACGATGCCGGAGAAGATGGCGGATTGCGTGTAGTTCCAGGCGATGTGGAAGCCGATGCCGAGCCAGAGGCGGCGGGTCACCATATAGGCCGCGGCCAGGAGCAGCCCGGCCTCGATGCTGATGAAGACCGCGCCCATCACCGTGCCCGCCGGGTTGAGCAGGTGCACGAAGCCGAAGACGAAGGACGACACCACCAGCGCGATCCAGCTGCCGAAGACCTCCTCCAGGGTGCGGAACAGCACGCCGCGGAACAGCAGCTCCTCGAAGATGCCGGCGCTCAGCGCCATCGCCACCGCCGGCAGCAGGAAGATCCAGGGGTTCAGCCCCTCGATCCGGTAGATGCCAAGCACCATGAGGATCAGCACGCAGCCGGCATAGAGCCCCGCCCCGACCACGAGGCCGAGCCCCAGCTCCTGTCCCATCCCCGGCAGGGACAGCTCCTCCACGCGGCGCCGTTCGACCAAGCGGCCGAAGCCGACATAGACGGCCACCCCGGCCGCCCCCATTCCCACAACCGCCGCGGCCGCCGCGAGCGGCCTGCCCACCAGGCTCGCCATGACGTCATTGCTCATGACCAGCATGACGAAGACGGCGCCGCCGAGCACGACCAGGCGGATCAGCGCCATCGCCAGCATCCGCAGCCCGAAGACCGGCCTGCGATCCGTCATTGCCGCCATGCGATCGCCCCCCGCCATCATCACTGCGACGGTAAGCTACGATATCGGAACGACCAAGCCCGATCCTGCCGGCGCGGGACCTATCCCAGCAGCGCGTCCGTCTCCGCCGCTGCCGGCATCGCGCTGGCCGCGCCGGGCCGCGTCACCGCGATCGCCGCCGCCGCACTCGCCCGCCGCATCGCCTCGCGCAGCGGCAGCCCGCGGTCGAGCGCGGCGCAGAGGACCCCGCACCAGCAATCGCCCGCGCCGGTCGTGTCCACCGCCGCGGCGGGGAAGGCCGGCACCGCGACCTCGCCCGAGGCCATGGCGGCAAAGGCGCCGCCCTCGCCTATGGTCACCGCGACATCCACGCCGAGCACACCGCGCAGCGCGCCCGCCGTCGCGCCGCAGCCCAGCCGCGCGGCGAGCACCGCCGCCTCATGCTCATTCACCACCAGCAGATCGAGCGCCCGCAGCGCCTCCACCGGCAACTCACCCGGCGGCGCCAGGTTCAGCACCACCCGCGCCCCGCGCGCCCGGGCGCGATGAATCAGCGCTGCGACCTCCGCGGCCGGCACTTCCATCTGCAGCAGCAGCGTGGTGGTGGGCGTCAGCGCCGCATCCTCCACCTGCGCCGCGCGCGCCAGCGCATTCGCCCCCGGCGCGACCGCGATCTGATTGCGTCCGGCAGGGTCGACGCAGATGGACGCGCAACCCGTAGCCGCAGCCACGACCGCGACTCGGGAAAAATCCACCCCCGCCGCGCGCAGCGCCGCGGTGGCGACATCGGCAAACCCGTCGCGGCCGACGCAGCCGGCGAAGATCGTCGCCGCGCCATCCTTCGCCGCTGCCACCGCCTGGTTCGCGCCCTTGCCGCCGGGAAAGCTGCGCACGCCCTCACCCAGCACCGTCACGCCCGGCGCCGGCAGCGCCGGCACCGCAAAGACGAGATCGGCATTGGCCGAGCCGAAGACGACCACTGTCATCCCGCGAACATGCCGCCCTGGCGCGCCTTGTCGTACAGCGTGGCGATCAGCGCCTCGAAGACCGGCGCCACCTCGCGGGCGGGCCTCATGCG
>JBIKSZ010000187.1:0-7489 GCA_044348345.1 Roseomonas sp.
CCCCTTGGCGGGGTGGGTGCGGGAGGGGCAGCGCCCCTCCTGCCACCGCGCCCCGCTCAGCTCATGGGCCCGGCGCAATGCGTCGCGTAGCCGGGGCGGGTCATCAGGCGCGCGTACCAGGCGGTCAGGGCCGGCATATCCGCGCGCGCGATCGGCAGGTTCAGCCAGCGATGGATGTAGGGGCCGAGCGCGATGTCGGCGAGCGTCGGCGCATCGCCGCAGAGGAAGGCCTGCTGCTGCAGCCGCGCATCCACCATGGTCCAGAGCCTTTCGGCGGCATCGCGCGCCTTGGCGGTGGCGGCGTAGTCGCGCTCGGCTTCGGGGGTGCGGACATAGGTGAAGAAGACGGTCGTCATGGGCGCGTTGAGGGAGGCGAGTTGCCAATCCATCCAGCGCTCGACATCGGCCGCGGCGCGGGGCTCGGCGGGGTAGAAGGCGGCGCCGGCGGGACGGGTGCGGGCCAGGTAGCGGAGGATGCTGTTGCTCTCCCACAGGACGAAATCGCCATCCTCGATGGTTGGCACCAGCGCGTTGGGGTTCATCGCGAGGTAGGCGGGCTCGCGCGTGCGGCCGAAGGCACCGCCGGCGTCGATGCGCTCGAAGGCCTCGCCGATCTCGTCGCAGAACCACAGCAGCTTCATCACATTGGATGAGCTCGTCCGGCCCCAGATGCGCAGCATGATCCGTCTCCCTCTCCCGCTTGCGGGAGAGGGTCGGGGTGAGGGTGCGGTGCGTCAACCCGTCCCCGTTGCCTGCACCCGTTGCCCGGTGATGCGGCGCTGCGTCATGCTGGGGTGATGCCCTTCGCCGTGCCATTCCCCTTGGCCGCCGCCTTGCTGGCCGCCGCCGCGCCCTTGCTGGCGATGGGCAGCGAGCGCTGGCCGGGGCTCGCACCCTGTGCGCTGTGTCTCTGGCAGCGGTGGCCGTATTGGGTGGCGGCGGCGATCGCGCTGGTCGCGCTGGCGGCGCCACGGCGCGTGAGGGCGTGGCTGCTGCGGGGGGCGGCGATCGCGGTGCTGGGCTCGGCCGCGGTGGCGGTGGTGCATGTCGGCGTCGAGTTCGGCTGGTGGCCCTCGCCGCTGCCGGCCTGCCTGGTGCGGTCGGGCGGCGGGGCGAGCGTGGACGATTTGCTGCGCGGCCTGGCGCCGAGCGCCGCCAAGCCCTGCGATGAGCCGGCCTATCTGATCCCCTTCCTGCCGGTTTCGATGGCGCAGATGAACCTGATCTATGCGCTGGGGCTGGCGGCCTTTGTGTGGCGGGGCGCTGGCCGTCGGAGGTAGGGCAGGGGTGGACACCCCCTCACCCCGGCCCTCTCCCCCTCAAGGGGGAGAGGGAGAGGACGGGGGAGACGGGGAAGGGGGTCAGCTTTCCAGTTCGCTGTCCCAGTAGAGATAGTCGCGCCAGCTTTCGTGCAGGTAGTTCGGCGGGAAGCTCCGGCCATTCTCCTGCAGCTCCCAGCTGGTCGGCTGGCGGGGAGGCTGGCGGGGAATCATATGGCATTCCTTCGGCAGCCGGCTGCCCTTGCGCAGATTGCACGGCCCGCAGGCGGTGATCACGTTCTCCCAGGTGGTACGCCCGCCGCGCGAGCGCGGGATGACATGGTCGAAGGTCAGGTCCTGCGTCGGCTTGCCCTCGCCGCAATACTGGCAGGCGAAGCTGTCGCGCAGGAAGACGTTAAAGCGGGTGAAGGCCGGGCGCCGCGTGGCAGGGATGAATTCCTTGAGCGCGATCACGCTCGGCAGGCGCATCTGGAGCGAGGGCGAATGCACCATCGCCTCATATTCCGACAGCACCGAGACGCGATCGAGGAACACCGCCTTCACCGCGTCCTGCCAGGACCAGACGGAGAGGGGGAAATAGGACAGTGGCCGGAAATCCGCGTTCAAGACGAGCGCGGGGTAGGACCTGTCGCCGACGAAGCCTCCGCCATCAGGCAAGCGCCACTCCTCTGCCGAGGGGCGAGCCCAACACCTGGGGGGCCACAATTAGTTTACCGAACGTCAGACAGGCCCCAGATACTGTGGCATCGCCGCGTTAGCGCTGCCTTCATGCCAGTGCCCGGGCCACGGCGCAACACGCCGCGCGCCCAGGTGCGGCGCCCTTCATCGCAACGTCACGTTCCGCCGCCGAGATGCCTCTGGAGAGTGAGCGCGCCGAGGCTGATCCCGGCTTCGTCGAGGGCGTGATCGAGCCCCGGCCGATAGGCGGCCTCGACCGGCACGCCGAGTGCGTGAAGCGCCGATTCGGCTGCGCGGCTGGCCTCGGCGGGCACGATCAGGTCGTCTTCCCCATGCACCAGCAGCACCGGCGGGCGGGCGCGGAGTTCGGCTTCCAGCGTCTCCGGCGCGATGAGCCGCCCGGCATAGGCGAGAATCGCCGCCGGTGCCGCGCGGCGCCGCAGCCCGCAGAACAGCGCCGTCATGGCGCCCTGGCTGAAGCCCATCAGCGCCACATCCCCGGCCGAGAGGCCAAGCCGGGCGGTCTCGGCATCGAGGAAAGCGTCCAGCTTTTCGGCGGCGACACGCAGCCCGGCCAGCATCTGGGCGGGGTTGCGGTCGCCGAGGCTGAACCATTGCCGGCCGAAGGGGGCCAGATCGCAGGGCTCGGGCGCGTGGGGGGCGATGAACAGCGCTTCTGGCACCGCCTGCCCCCAGCTCGGGGCCAGGTCGATCAGGTCGAAGCCATCGGCGCCGAGCCCGTGCAGCAGCAGCACCAGCCGCTTGGGCGCACCGCCCGCGGCAGGGCCCCAGCGCGGCCCGTCCAGCTGCTCCATCCCCTGGTCCTTGTCGTCATTCCCGGTTAGCCCATCGTCATGCCAGCGGATGCCTGCCTCGTCACCCGTTTCGCGCCCTCGCCGACGGGGTTCCTGCATCTCGGCCACGCCCATTCGGCGCTGGCGGGCTGGCGACGCGCGCGAGCGGCGGGCGGGCGCTTCCTGCTGCGGATCGAGGATATCGACCCCCTCCGCTGCCGCCCGGAATTTACGGCGGCGATCGAGGAGGATTTGGCCTGGCTCGGCCTCTATTGGGATGGGCCGGTCAGGGTGCAATCGGCGCATCTGGCGGATTATCGCGGGGTGCTGGAGGCGCTGGCGGCGCGCGGGCTGCTCTATCCCTGCTTCTGCACCCGCGCCGATATCGCGCGCGAGATCGCGGCCAGCGCCGCCGCGCCGCATTTGGCGCCGATGGGGCCCGACGGGCCGCTCTATCCCGGCACCTGCCGGCGCCTGTCGCGCGATGAGCGCGCGGCGCGTGTCGCGGCCGGGGAGCCGCATGCGCTGCGCCTCGACATGGCGGCCGCGCTGCAAGCGGTGCCGGCGGGGCTGTCCTTCGCGGAGGAAGGGGAGGGGCGGATCGCCTGCGATCCGGCGCGCTTCGGCGATGTGGTGCTGGCGCGGAAGGACATCCCGGCGAGCTATCATCTCTGCGTCACGCATGACGATGCGCTGCAGGGCGTGACGCTGGTGACGCGCGGGGAGGATTTGAAGCCCGCGACCGATCTGCATCGGCTGTTGCAGGCGCTGCTGGGCTGGCCGGCGCCGGCCTATGCGCATCACCGGCTGCTGACGGATGGCACAGGGCGGCGCTTGGCGAAGCGCGACCGCGCCGAGACGCTGCGGGAGTTGCGCGCGCGGGGCATCAGCCCGGCCGAGGCCCGCGCGCTGGCCGGCTGGCCGGATTGAGTGCCCCTACACGTCGAGGGCGAGGATCCCCGAGCCCGGCCCGGGCTCCAGCACCAGCCGCACCCCCGCCATCGTCGCCGTTGCGGCCAGCAGCGGCAGGGCCAGGGCGCGCGGTGTCAGCGCCGGCGCCTCGCCGGCGATCAGCGCGGCGAGGCCGGGTGGCCAGGCGGCGTTCGGCCCCTCGGGCAGCAGCGTCAGCCGGCGCGCCGGGTTGCCGGCGACCTGCAGCACGCCGCCGCGTGGCAGCGCCTCCATCCCGACCAGCATGGCCAGCAGCAGGGGCTGGGTGAGCTCGAAGGGGATCAGGGCGCCGGCCGCGAGGCCGCTGAGGTCGAGGCTCGCGCGGCGGTTCAGCGTCAGCCCTTCCCCGAGTTGGGCGAGGGCTGCGGCATCGAGATCCCCGCCCGGACCGCCGAGCGCGGCGCGCCAGAAGCGCAGTCGCCGGTCGATGATGCGCGCACCGTCGCGCGCGACCTCGGCGGCGTCGTCGCCTGGCGTCCCGAGCATCTCGAGCGCGCCGGAGAGCGCGCCAGCCGGCCCGCCCAGATCATGGCAGAGCCGCGTGCACACCACCTGGGCCAGCGCCAGCTGCGTGTGCAGCGCTTGTCCCGTCAGCCCATCCGCCATCCTGGTTTCTTATCCTCGGCTTGCCGCCCGGTTGCGCCCGAGCTGGAGCGCGCTCCTAGCCCAGGCTGGTCGGCAAAGGGTTAACGGGCTACGCCTGCTGCGTGAGCCATGATGTTTTTCCCGGCCAGCGCGTACGCCTGCCAAACTGCCCGGATTGGGGCATCGGACAGGTGCAGTCGGTCGCCGGCGACCGGGTGACGGTGAATTTCGAGAACGCGGGCAAGGTGACGCTGCGCCTGTCTGCCGTCGTGCTCGAGACGGTGGAGGAGGACGGCGCGTGAGCCTTTGGATGGCCGAGTTCGGGGCGGAGCTCAGCACCGTGCTGGGCGATTGGCGGATCCTGGCCGCCATCCTGGTGACGGCGGTCGCGGGGCTGATGCGCGGCTATTCGGGCTTTGGCACGGCCATCCTGCTGGCGCCTGCCTATTCCGTGCTGTGGGGCCCGCGCATCGGCGTGCCGGTGATGCTGCTGATGGAGCTGTTCGTCTCCATGCAACTGCTGCCGAAGGCGTTCGGCCAGGCGGATCGGCGGGTGATCCTGCCGATCGGCGCGGCGGCGGTCGCCATGACGCCGGTCGGCGCCTTCATCCTGCTGACCGCCGACCAGGAGGTGCTGCGCCGCTCCATCGGGCTGCTGGTGCTGGTCTTCGGGCTGCTGCTGATGTCGGGCTGGCGCTACCATGGCTCTCGCCCGCTGGCGCTGAATGTCGCGGTGGGCACCACGGCGGGGCTGCTGAAGGGTGCCACGGGCATCAGCGGGCCGCCGGTGATCCTGTATCTGCTGGCCGGCCCCGAGGAAGCGAAGCGCCACCGGGCCAATCTGATCCTGTTCTTCGCCTGCATCGCGGTGGTGTCCATCATTCCCCCGGCGCTGGGCGGGCTGATGGGCTGGGCGGCGGTGGCGAAGCTGGTGGTGCTGCTGCCGGTGCTGCTTCTGTGCGTGCCGATCGGCGCGCGGATGTTCCATGTGGTGCCGGAGGCCTGGTACCGCCGCTTCGCCTTCGGGCTGTTGGTGACGACGGGCGCAATCACACTGTTTGTCTGAGCCCTCAGGCGCCAGGCGCGGCCTCCGGCCTCGACGCAGTGCGTCGAGTGGCTTGCGCGCCATGCACTGGCGCGAGGGCGGGGCTGATGGTCTGGGCGCGGGCCGCATTCGCGGCCTCGGCCGGCTGCGCCAGCCGCCAGCACCGGGTGATGCCCGCAGGCGCGAGGCACCAGCGCGGGGTGATGACGTCAGGCGCCGGCCAGGGACTTGCGCGGAGGGGGGTGGGTGGACCAAATGCCCGCTCGAGGAAGGACCGGCGCGGGGTGGCAGCCCCGGAAGGCCGGCCGGCCACGCCGGGGGGATGCCGCCAGTCATGATCGATCCGTTCGGTCGCAAGGTCAGCTATCTGCGCGTGTCGGTCACCGACCGCTGCGACCTGCGCTGCGTCTATTGCATGGCCGAAGACATGACCTTCCTGCCGAAGGCGGAGGTCCTGACGCTTGAGGAACTCGACCGGCTCTGCGGCGCCTTCATCGGGCTCGGCGTCGAGAAGATCCGCCTGACGGGCGGTGAGCCGCTGGTGCGCAAGAACGTCATCAGCCTGTTCCGCAGCCTTGGTGCGCGGTTGGGCCCCAAGGGGGAAAACGGCGGTGGGCTCAAGGAGCTGACCGTCACCACCAACGGCACCCAGCTGGTCAAGATGGCCGAGGACATCCGCGCGGCTGGCGTCCGGCGCATCAATGTCTCGCTCGACAGCCTCGACCCCGGCACCTTCACCGCGCTCACGCGCTGGGGGAAGCTGGAGCCGACGCTCGATGGCATCTTCGCCGCCAAGGCCGCGGGGCTTGAGGTGAAGATCAACGCCGTCGCGATGAAGGGCGTGAATGAGGGCGAGTTCGACCGCATGCTGGCCTGGTGCGGCGAGCACGGCTTCGACCTCTGCCTGATCGAGACCATGCCGCTCGGCGAGATCGGCGGCGACCGCACCGACCAGTATCTGCCGCTCAGCGTCGTGCGCGCCCGCCTGCGGGAGAACTGGACGCTGGAGGAGACCGACTACAAGACCGGCGGCCCCGCGCGCTACTACACGGTGCGGGAGACGGGCCGGCGCATCGGCTTCATCACGCCGCTCACGCATAATTTCTGCGAATCCTGCAATCGGGTCCGCCTGACCTGCACGGGCACGCTGTACATGTGCCTCGGCCAGGATGACGCGGCCGATCTGCGCCGCCCGCTGCGCGATCCGGCGGTGGACGATTCCGGGCTCAGGGATGCGATCGTCGAGGCGATTTCGCGCAAGCCCAAGGGGCATGATTTCGTCATCGACCGCCGCCGCAAGGCGCCGGCCGTCGCCCGGCACATGAGCGTCACGGGCGGCTGAAGGAGGCAGTGTGCTGCAAGAGCTGTCGAAGACGCTGAGCCTTCCCGGCCTGCCCGATTGGGTGGGGCTGGTCGTGCTGGTCACGCTCGCGCTCGTGGCGCTGGCCTATCTGCTGATGCCCTTCAGCGTCTTCGGCGTGAAGGGACGGCTGGATGCGATCGAGGCGCAGCTGGATGAGATCCAGACCGAGATCCGCACCCTCGCGCTACGGCAGCCCGAGCCCGCCCGCACACGGCGCCCGCCGGTCGAGGATGACTGGGCCGAGCCCGTCGCCGCGCCGCGCCGGGCTGAGCCCGAGCCCACCCTGCGCGCCGCCCCGCCCGTGCCGCCGGCCGCCTGGCCGGAGCGCAACCCCGGCCGTGCCGAACCGCGCCTCGACTGGCCCCGCGACCGGCGCTGAGCGCGCTCTGTCGTCAGCGCACCCGGTCGTCAGCGCACCGTGCGTGCCGGCTGCGGCGGGCGCGAGGGGTTCTGGATGCAGATGGCGCGTTCGCCGTGGCAGGCCGCGGTGCAGGCGCCGGGTGGGCCCGCGCAATCGGCAACGCACTGACGGAAGACGCGCTCACAGGCGGCGGTGCCCTGGGCCAGCGCCGCGCCGGGCGCCATCAGCAGGGCGAGGATCGCAAGCTTGCGGCGCATCGGGCCTCCTCTGGCGTGGGACAGCGCCCAAGGTAGGTCCGTGGCATCTGTTGCGGGGGTCAAAAGACCGAAAGCACCCCGCCACCACGGGACTTGCCGCGCCAGCCCGCGCGATGCTTGATGCCCGCGCGCCGCAGGCAGGCGCGCGTGGAGACCGCCGATGCGGGTTGCCGTC
>JBIKSZ010000188.1:0-7471 GCA_044348345.1 Roseomonas sp.
GCGGCGAGACGGCAGGGCTGCTCACCGCCGCCTATCGCGTCACGCCCGAATTCCGCATCGGCGGCTTCATCGACCAGTCCTTGACCTCCAACACCCCTGTCGGTGTGGACGCAAAGAACACCCAGCCCATGCTCGGCGCCTTCGCGGTGTACCAGGAGAACGCGGACTTCTCGGGTCTGACGATCCGGGCGGGGCTCGCCCACCAGGAAGGCGACCTCCGCATCACCCGCCCGGACCTGACCGACACCGAGGCAGGCACCGGTCGCGCCCGCACCACCGCCTTGGCGTTCGGCGGCGAGATTGCTTATGGCTTTCCGCTCGACAACACCTGGGTGGCCCAGCCCTATGCTGGCCTGCGCCGCAGCGACAGCCAGCGGCAGGGCTACACCGAGACCACCTCCGACAGCGTCCAGTACCCCATCACCTACAACCGCTTCGGGCAGCAGGTGACCAGCGCCACCGCCGGCCTGCGGCTGAGGGGCAGCATCACGCCGGAATTCAGCCTGACCTTCGGCGCCGGGATGGAATACGACTTGAACAGCAAGGTGGACCGCTATTCGGGCCGCAGCACCATTCCCGATCTGGAGACCTTCTCGATCAACGCCAGCCAGCAGCAGAACGAGACCCGGGCGGTGGGCTCGGCCGGCATGCGCTACATGATCGCGTCGAACCAAGCCCTGGCCTTCGACGCGTCCGTGCGCCAGATGCCCTACGGCAACGATCCCTCCATCACCACGATGCTCCGCTACAGCATCGGCTTCTGAGGCGACCAACGGGCCGGGGCGGGAATACCGCCCCGGCTCTTCCCCAACTGCGGGCGGGGCTCCCGCGTGACGGCCTCGGCCAAGGAGAGCTGAAGCTCGGCAACGCATCACCCCACGATCCGCTTTTCCATTCTGTCAGTCAGCGCGCCCGGGCGGTCAGGCCCAGCCGCTGCAGCCCGGCGGCGAGGTCGCCCTGGAGTTCGGCCAGCTCCTCGAAGCGCAGCGGCTGGGGTGGGCGGAGCGCGATCTCCAGCGTGCCGGGCTGGCGGATGAAGGCGGCCAGCGCCTCCCGCAAGGACAGCAGCGGGTCGGAGCCTTTCGCCGGCGCGGCGCCGGGCAGGGGCAGGGCCAGCACCATCTGCGCCCATTGCTCGCGCAGCCGCGCGTCCGGGATGCGTTGTTCGCGCGCCTGCTGCGCCACGATGCGCCCCAGCAGGCCATGGTCGCGCAGCGTCAGCGTCAGCGCGCCCAGCCGCATCGCGGCCCAGGCGGCCAGCGCCGCTGATCGGTCGATCGGTGTCCGGGCCTCTGGCGTCGTCGGCAGCCCGTCGAGCCAGGCTGTCAGCGTCAGCGTGGCGGCCTGGTCCCAGGCGATCCGCACCGGATCGATGTCGAGCCGCCCGCCCGCCCGCGGTGCCGCGCCGGCGATCTCGATCCCGCCGGCGATCTCCCGGTAGCCGAGCGCCTGGACCCAATCGCCCTGGCCACGCGGCAGGGTCAGCCGGAAGCCCTCCGTGGTCAGCCGCCCGGAGAGCAGGCCGCGCTCGAGCCTGTTTTCACTTAGCAGGCGGCCAAGCGCCAGGAACGGTTGGCCCTCGGCCTCGGCCCGCAGCCCTTCGAGGGACAGGCGCTGGGGTAGGCCGTCGAAGGGGTCGGGGAGCTGCCGGTTGTCGAGCATCGCGGCGAGCGTGCCCGCGCCATCCACGCCCGAGACCTCGACCCGGTCCAGGCGCAACCCGACCTGGCTGAACTGCCGCGCGGCGCCCTCCGCGCGAAGGCCGTCCATCAGCAGTGTGGTCGGGCGGCCAGGCCGCCAGTCGCGCAGCTCCAACCGGGTGAGACCGAAGGCGATCGTATTGGCAGTGTCGCGGCCCTCAAGGCCCTCCATGGCGATGCGCCCGACGCGGAAGGCCCTGGGGTCGAGGTCCGACCCCGCCGGCGGCAGCACGAGATCGGCCAGGGCGATGCGCTCGAGCCGCAGGCTGTTGCCCGGCGTCGGGCCCTGGCCGGCCGTGGTGACGTCCAGCCCCTCCAGCATCGCCGCGCCGACCGCCCCGCCGCGCCAGCCATCAAGCGCGAGCCGTGCCAGCACGGTCTTGCTGTCCGCTTCCGCGATCCGGAGGTTCTCGATCTCCGCCCCGTCGAAGGCCAGCGCCTGCAGCGTCAGCGCTGTGCTTGGGGCAGGGATGGCGAGGCCGGTGAGCACCAGCCTTTCGCTGTCGCTGACGGCCGTGCTGCCGCGGTGGCTCAGGCGGCGCAGCTCCGCCCGGCCGATTCGGCCCTCCCCGAGCTCGGAGAGGATCGCCTCGGGGATGGTGATGCGGTCGGCGCCGCGGATGATCGTGACATCGGCCAGCGTCGCCTGCCCGTTGACCGGATCGAGCCGCCGCCCGCCGATCTCGAGCCGCGCCTCCGGGCCGAGCGCAGCGCGCAGTTGTGCGATCGCCGCATCGAGGCGCCGTTCAGCCTCGGCCTGGGCGAGCGCCCCGGCGCCGCCGGCCAGCAGGAGGCCGCTGAGCAGGAGGGGCATCAGGCGATGGCGCATCGGACCACTCCGGCAACGAATAAATGCAGGTTAGGCAGGGGGCGCGGCGCGCGTCCACAGGCGCGGGGCCCTTGTGGCGGTGGGCGGCTGGCGCGATTGTTGCGGCGCAACGCGACGCGCACGCCCCGGGACACCGCCGCCGATGGACCTCGCCTATCTGGCCGAATGGGCCAACCTGCTGATCCGCTGGCTGCACCTGATCACGGGCATCGCCTGGATCGGCACCAGCTTCTACTTCATCGGCCTCGACAACCAGCTCGACCCGCCGCGCGATGGCAATCCGCGCGTGAAGGGGGAGCAGTGGTCCATCCATGGCGGCGGCTTCTATCACAAGCAGAAATACGCGGTGGCGCCGGCGCAGCTGCCGGAGAAGCTCCATTGGTTCAAATGGGAAGCCTACTGGACCTGGATCAGCGGCTTCAGCCTGTTCGTGCTGATCTATTGGGCGAATGCCTCGACCTATCTGGTGGACCCGCAGGTGCTGGACATCTCGCCAGGCGTCGCGGTGGCGATCAGCGCGGCGATGCTGGCCGGCGGCTGGGTGGTCTATGACCTGATCTGCCGGTCGAAGTTCGGCGAGGACGAGACGAAGCTCTCCATCGCCATGGTCGTGCTGCTGGTGGTGGTGGCGTTCGTCGCCTGCCATCTGTTCAGCGGCCGCGGCGCCTTCCTGCAGGTGGGCGCGATGACGGGCACGATCATGGTGGCCAATGTGGCGATGGTGATCATGCCCGGCCAGCGGAAGATGGTGGCCGCCATGCAGGAGGGGCGCGAGCCCGATCCGAAATACGGCCGCTGGGGCAAGCAGCGCAGCGTCCACAACACCTATCTGACGCTGCCGGTGCTGTTCCTGATGATCAGCCCGCACTACCCGATGACCTGGAGCCATGACTGGAACTGGGTCGTGCTGCTGGCCATCACGCTGGCTGGCGCGCTGGTGCGCCAGTATTTCGTCTCGCGCCAGTTCGGGCGGAACCCGATCGTCCTCCCGGTGGTCGCGACGGTGGTGATCGTCGGGCTGATGATCGCGCTGCGCCCGGCGCCGGCGCCTCGCCTGGCGGGGATGGAGGTGCCGACCATCGCAGAGGTGCAGGCTATCTCGGCCAGCCATTGCGCCGCCTGCCATGCCGCGCGGCCGACCTTCGATGGCATCGCCGCCGCGCCGAAGGGCGTGATGCTGGAGACACCGGCGCAGCTGCGACGCTGGGCGCAGGCCATGCGTCAGCAGGTCCAGACCGAGGCGATGCCCCCCGGCAACATGACCGACATGACCGCCGAGGAACGGGCGAAGATCCTGGCCTGGGTCGCGGCGGGGGCGCCGGCGCAATGAAGGCGAGCGCGATGAAGGCGAGTGCGCTTACCACCCACATCCTCGACACCGCCGCGGGCAAGCCGGCGGCGGGTGTCACGGTGGAGTTGTTCCGCCTTGACCCCGCCGGCGCGGTGAAGGTCACGGAGCGCGTGACCAATGCCGATGGCCGCACCGATGCGCCGCTGCTGACGGCCGAGGAGTTCGCGCCGGGCCGTTATGAGCTGCGCTTCCACATCGGCGCCTATTTCGGCGGCGCGGGCTTCCTCGATGTCGTGCCGATCGTGGTGCGGCTGCAGGCGGGGCAGGGGCACTACCACGTCCCGCTGCTCTGCTCCCCCTGGAGCTACGGAACCTATCGCGGCTCCTGACCTTGCGGCACGGCGCGCCCTTGGGCAGGGTCGCCGCAACGCCAGGGGAGACGAAGGAATGGCCTTGAAGGTCGCTGTGCTGGGCGCCGGCACGATGGGACATGCGCTGGCGCTGGTCTATGCGCTGGGCGGGCATGAGGTGCGGCTCACCGACAGTTCCATGGCCATGCTCGACAAGGCGGGCGGGCTGATGGAGGCCGCGCTCGCCTCCCTCGTCGAAGCCGGGGAGGCGCCGGCGGGTTGCACCGCGGACTGGCTGCACCAGCAGGTCACGCGCCTGCCGACGCTGGCCGAGACGCTCGAGGATGTGGACTTGATCGTCGAGGCGATCATCGAGCAGCCCGAGGCCAAGCGCGCGCTCTATGCCGAGGTGGACCGCATCGCGCCGGAGCATGCCGTCATCGCCTCCAACACCTCCTACCTCGATCCCTTCCCGCTGATCCCGGCGCGGCGCCAGGCGCGCAGCCTGATCATGCACTGGTACACGCCGCCTTACCTTGTGGACCTGGTGGACATCGTCGCAGGGCCCTCCTGCGATCCGGCCATCGTGGAGTGGGCGCGCGATGTCGTCGCCGCAATGGGCAAGGTGCCGCTGGTGATGAAGACATTCGTCCCCGGCTACATCGCCAACCGCATCCAGCAGGCGATCGCCGCCGAGGTCTATCGCCTGATCGACGAGGGCGTCGCGACGGCCGAGGAGATCGACACCGCCGTGGTGCACGGGCTCGCGCTGCGCATCCCCGTCGTCGGCGTCATGGCGAAGGCGGATTTCACCGGCCTGCCGATCCTGCAGAATGCGTTGGCCAACAACACCTACCAGCCGCCCGAGCCGCGGCTGAAGTCGGAGACGCTGGACAAGCTGATCGCGGAAGGCCGCACCGGCGTGATGGCCGGCGCGGGCTACTACGATTGGGACACGGACACCCGGAAGCTTTTCGCCGCGCGCGACCGGCGGCTGCTGGCGCTGAAGCAGGCGCTGCGGCAGGTCGGCACCATGGCGGGTTCCACCCGGGTTCAGGAGTAGCGCGAGATGATCACCTACGACCTCAAGGGCAAGACCGCGCTCGTCACCGGCGGCGCCTCCGGCATCGGGTTTGCGACGGCGACGATGCTGGCCAAGGCCGGCGCGAGCGTCGCCATCAACCACCTGGCCGACGATCCGCGCGGCGTGGAAGCCGTGACGAAGCTGCATGCGATGACCGGCGCGCGCGTGATCTCCGCACCCGGCAACGTCGCCGACTCCGCCGATTGCGCGCGCATGGTGGAGAAGGCCGTGGCCGATCTCGGCCGGCTCGACTACCTGGTGAACAACGCCGGCACGCCCGCCACGCGCAGCACCATCGCCCCGCATGAGCTGGACCGCCTGACGGAAGAAGTCTGGCACACGCTGCTGGAGGTGAACCTGCTCGGGGTCTTCCGCTGCACCAAGGCGGCGGCGCCGGCGCTGCGCGCGGCGCATGGTGCGGTGGTCTCCACCGCCTCCATCGCGGGGATCAACCATGCCGGCTCCTCCATGGCCTATGGCGCGACCAAGGCTGGCGTGATCAGCCTGACGAAGAACCTCGCCCGCGGCCTCTCGCCCGAGGTGCGCGTGAACGCCGTGGCGCCCGGCGCGGTAGATTCCACCTGGATGATCGAATGGACGCCGGAGCAGCGGAAGAACTCGATCGAGAACGCCCTGCTGAAGCGCCGCTGCACGCCCGAGGATATCGCGGAGGTGATCGTCTTCCTGCTCGCCGGGGCGGCCATGGTCACCGGGCAGACGGTGGTCGTGGACGGGGGCCTCACCACCTGAGCGCAGCCATCGCCTCGCCCTGCGTGAAGCTCTGCGTGCTGGATGCGCGCGGCGTCTGCGAGGGCTGCGGGCGCACCATGGACGAGATCAGTGCCTGGCCCGCTGCGCCCGATGCGGTGCGGCGTTCGATCCTTGCCGTCGCGGCCGCCCGCCGCGCGGCACGCCGGACGGAGACCGAATGATGGCGGATGTGGACACCGCGCGCTTCCTGGCTGACCTGCACGAGCTGCGGCAGATCGGCACCTTCAAGACCGGCGTGCACCGCCCGACCTATTCGCCGGAGGATATGGAAAGCCGCCGCTGGCTGATGGCGAAGATGGAGGCATGCGGGCTTGAGGCCACGATGGACGGCATCGGTAACGTCCTCGGCCGCCACAAGGGCGCAGGCCCGCATCTGCTGGTTGGCAGCCATATCGAAAGCCAGAACGAGGCCGGCTGGCTCGACGGTGCGCTCGGCGTCGTCGCGGGGCTCGCACTCGCGCGCGCGGGGCTGCCGGTGGATGTCGTCGCCTGGGCCGATGAGGAAGGCCATTATGGCGGCTTCATCGGCAGCCGCAGCTGGATCGGCGCGCTGGAGGAGGCGGAGATCGACCGCCTCGCCAACCGCTACCACGGCAAGCCGCTGCGCCAGGCGCTGCGTGAGGCCGGGCTCGAAGGCCGCCCGCGCCTCAAGCACGAGCCGGGGCGGCACAAAGGCTTCCTTGAGATGCATATCGAGCAGGGGACGCAGCTCGAAAGCGCGGGCCTCCAGATCGGCGTCGTCACGGGCATCGTCGCAATCCGGCAGTGGAAGCTGATCTTCACCGGCCAGCAGGACCATGCCGGCGGCACGACGATGGCCGAACGCCGCGATGCGGGGCTTTCCGCCATCCGCCTGCTGGCGGAGATCGACCGGCAGTTCCCGCTGGTCTGCGGCCCGCGCAGCACCTGGACCACGGGGCGCATCGCGCTCGATCCCGGCGCGGCGTCCATCATTCCCGGCCGCGCCGAAGTGTTGTTCCAGCTGCGCGACGTGGACACGGCGATCATCGAGCGCATGGAAGACCGCCTGCGCGCGCTGGTGCAGGAGAGCAACCGGCGCGAGAAATGCCCCTGCGTGCTGGAACCCGTCAGCCTCTCGACGCCCGCGCTCTGTGACGCCGCGATGCAGCAGGCACTCGCCGATGCCGCCGCATCCCTCGCGCCCGACGCTTGGCAGCGCATGCCCTCCGGCGCGGGACACGATGCGCAGTACCTCGCGCGCGTCATGCCCTCCGCGATGCTCTTCGTCCCCTCCATCGGCGGCATCAGCCACCATTGGAGCGAGGATACGAAGGAGGAAGATCTGGCGCTCGGCGTGCAGGTGCTGGCCGCGGGCGCGGCGCGCTACCTGGCGGCGTGAGGTGGTGCCAGCGAGGGGGCTCTGCCCCCTCGCGCTCCCCCGCCAGGAGGCAGGGGCCTCCTGGACCTCAATTAGTTTAGCGCCGT
>JBIKSZ010000189.1:0-7451 GCA_044348345.1 Roseomonas sp.
CCCGCTCCCAGCGCCAAAGCATGGCCGCCAGAAAGGGCCCAGCCCACCACGCCGGTCATCGTGGACATGGCAGACGAACCAACGATGCATTAAGTTTCACCCCGGACCACCTCGTGGGGGCAGGCCACCGTGGTACCAGCCATCTTTGTTCTAACACGTGTTGTTCCCCCCGCCCTTGGCTTGACGCGCTGAAGGACGAAGGGAGCCACGCAACAGACTGTCTGACGTCAGCACCGTTCAGACGGAACGGCGTTGTTGAGGAGCGGAGGATTTCTGGCTCACCGTAACCCCCAGAAGAGTGAAGATGAGTTCGAAGACGGACACGCGGTTGCCCCCTAATAGTGCGTGACCCGCCCGCAGTAGAAACCTGCGGACGGGGTGCTGTCTCCACTACGTGCTAATCACCGAGCCGCTCCGAGAAATCCCAGCTCCGCCCCTCCGCTGCGACACGGACGCTGTGCCAGCCGTCGTGGTCGGTGGCCCCAATCGGCTCGTGTTGGCCCCGGAGATGGATAACGCGCGGATTCAACGCATAGACTCGCTCATCCGCCTGCACGATCCGCACGGCCCGAATCTCATGCGTACCGCCCACAGTCGCGCGCGTGCCGCACTCCATGATCTCACCACGCGGCGCATTCCGCTCAGGCACCAGCAGGACGTCACCCTGCCGCGTCGAGCGCTCGAGTTGACGCTCTGTCACGCGCCACATCCAGCACTGTGCCGCACGCACCACGCCGACTGGATCGGCTGCACGGCGAACTGCGGCTCGTACCGCCGACGCGCTGACCGGATGCCGGAAGGGGGCCTCGGTGATTTCGTTAAAGCCGGCCAAAACGTATGTTTTATGGACGCTCAAGAAATGCGTCGCCTTTCGTCGCCAAGCGTGACGGATCTGAATCACCGCTACGTTCTGTGCCCGGTCCCAGCCGTACAAATCCCAATTCACCGCATCCCCGCGCTTACGATGGTCGAATTGCGCGAACTCGCCAGGCAGACAGGGGGCAAACTGAGCCAGGATCTCCTTCACCGATTGGCCACTAATGGTGTTGGTCAGCTCGCCATACCTGCCCCGGCTATAGACTGGTGCACAGACTACGCAACTCACCTGGACGTCATGCTGAGGTTGTGGCTGAAAGATTACTGACATGGAGCGATCCTCCTGATGGCTTTCCGAGCGCTCGGATGAGCGCGGACCGCCTTCTGAAGCAGCAATCCTTAACGGGCGGTTTCGAGCCTCCGGAAAATCACCACCCTTGCCCAGCTTGCAGGCAGTGACATTAACCGCGCCCCTTGACGGCAACCCCGGCGCGTCACCAGGTAAGTTTCATCGCCAAAGTAGGTGGCACATCGTGCTGACAGCGAGCCGGGAATTTCCGATAGCGAACTAACGCGCGGCGGATGGCTGCGCGATTATTTCATCTGATCGTTCCCTTCCAGATCCCCGCACGTCGGGACGGATCGCACCTTCATGCCCATCGATAGTGATTCGCTGACCACGCCCGAAAGGTCTGCGCAGAACGAGCGCAATCTTCGCCCGTACAATCCGTTTTCGCTTTTTCGGCAGCTACACCCCAGCACAGATGACGCAAATCTGGCTGGGGCCGCGCTGCGCGATCTTGCTGCTGACGAGCCTAGCGCGCTTGCACTCGCGCATCGCCTCCTTGCCGGCGATGCCGAGGCTGGGCGTGAACTAGCGAAGCATATCGCCAAAACATATCCCGCACCTGCTCCTGATGACATCGGCGATCCCGTTGCCACCGCGCTTTGGCTCGCCGGGCGCTGCGGAACGCGCTGCGGCCGAAGCACGGTGGCACAGCGGGATGCAGCGCTTGGCGCGCTGATCGAGTCCGTTACCTACGCACAAAGTCGCCTAGCTGACACTCAGGATGCCCACGATCACTGGACCACCTGGGCATCTGACGGCGCGCCGGGGCAAGAAGTCGGCGACGGTGAACGGCTGGCCCGTCAGGCCCTGGCACTGGCACGACGACGGCTTGCGGACGCCACCCGCGATCTGCGGTGGACGACGGCGACGGCTGAGCTAGCGCGGCGCCTCGCACCCAGCGTCCCCACTCCAACACGCTCCGAAATGCGAAGTGCCGTCGCAGACCCTGCACCGGAGCCGCCGCTACCGCCCGGCCCAGCCCGCGTTGTGGCCCCGCAGGCAGAAACCGCGCTCGCCAGGCTCAGTAGCGCGGATCAACGCCGGCTTGGGTGGCTGCGCCCGCTGGCACGCCCCCTGCCCGAGGCGCCACTACCAATCGAAGTCGATGGCGCCTTCGCCCGACTGGCCACGGAAATGCCCAACATGAAGGCCGCCTTGACGTGGTTGCAGGCGGGGCTAGCGCTACGGCGCGTGTGCGGCGTGCCCACAACGCGCGTCACACCGATGCTACTGGTTGGCGCGCCCGGCGTCGGAAAGACGCGTTTCGTGCGCAGGCTGGCTACTGAGCTCGGCCTGAGCTGGGGGAGGTTGTCTCTCGAGGGGCTCTCGGACAACAGGGCATTGGCAGGCACCTCGTCCGGCTGGAGCACGGCTGAGCCCGCCTGGCCGGTCGCTGAGATCGCGCGGCTCGGTGTGGCGAACCCCCTGCTGATGCTTGATGAAATCGACAAATGTGTCGCCAGCCATAACGGCGACCCCCATGCCACATTACTCGGCTGGCTCGAGCCGTCGACGGCTGCGGCTGTCGTGGATCCAGTCCTAGGGACGCCAATCGATCTCTCAGGCGTGAGCTGGATTCTGGCCGCCAATAGCATCGATCGCTTACCTGCGCCGCTGCGGGGCCGCGTGCACGTCGTCAACGTCGATCTGCTTCCGCTTGCGGCGTTCGATACGGTACTCGCGGGCGTGTTGACTGACATCGCGGACGAATTGGGGGTGCCGGATGCGAGGCTGCTTCCTTCGCTCGATACAGCCGAGATCGAACTGCTGCGACGCGTCTGGCGACCGTCGCGGACGCCCCGTCTTCTGCGGCGCGTAGTGGAGCGTCTGCTCGGCGAGGCTGCTACGCGCAGTATGATCAGCCCTCAGCACTAGGCGCCTTACGAGCCCATATCGCGACGTTGCTGCACTTCGATGCAACCGATGTGTTTGCGCAAATCCTTCCATCCCACACGGAGCGAACCCGATGACGCCAGCGTCTTCACTCGTGAGCTACCAACGCGCGCTAGAGGCCATTACGGCATGGCGGTCTCATGCGGAGCGCCTGCAGGCCGAACGTGATTCCGCGCGGCATGCGGAGCTGTCCGCCCGGCTTGAGCTTGCCACTTTGCGCGCCGAACTCCGACGCATCCGCGGCGAATAAATCCTTCATCCGCATCGCGCACCGCAGTTTCCGACGCTCGTGCCACGCTGGAGCACAAGCGAGAGAAAGCATGCGGATGCCGCACGATACCGAAGATGCCCCACAAACAGCTGGCCCGCTGATCGTCTCACTAATGCCGCCCGCCGAATGGATCTGGGGTCTCTGCCCAGGTCCAATGCCGTGCGCAGCAACGCTTTCCGTGCGTGATACCGAACGTATTGGAGACGTGGTTGGGCTCGGACGAGAGTTGCTGCTCACGTGTCGCTGCACTCGGCAGCGCGTCGTCTGCCTCGCAGCGCTGACGCTCGTGCCGGGCCTTGACGCCCGCGTTACCGTTGGGGCTCTACGAAAGCGGCTGCGCTGCGTTGCGTGCAGTACCGCCGGGACCGAGGGGCGATTCGAACTCCGCGACTGGCGGAGCCGGTTCCCGACAAGCAGTACGGAGGCTTAGATGCTAACGCCAAATCTAGCTGCGCGGCAGGCAGCGCAACGATTGCACGTCATACCACACGCGCATGCAGCGGTCGACGATCCACTCCAGGCACTGTACGACGAGGTGCCCGCCCTTGCCGAACTCGCTGAGCTACTGGGGCACGGGGGTATCGGTGGATCGCCCATCAGCTTCGTTGTGGCGGCGCTGATGAAGCTGCCGCCTGGCTGCCGAGCTGCGGCTGCAAGCGCCTTGCTTGCGCGGCTGCTTCGGGCGCGGCGTGAGCGCCGTGCGGCGCGAAGCCTCGTCCTGCCTACGAGGCAAGAGCGCCGCGGTTCCGACCCTTTGCTGACCGCAATCCGCGTCATGGCTAGAGCCCTGCTCTCGACCCTTCTGAGCCTGTACCTTGCAGCAAGTTGGTCCGACGAGGCAGCGGCCTGGGAGGGTACGCTGCAGGATGCGATGGACGAGATCCGCGAGGCTGCCGACGTCCCGCCAGACCCGGCGGAGTTCTGTACGCATAGGCCTCGCGTCGCAGAAGACACACCGGGCGAGGAACATGCGCATACAAAGGGGATATCGCCTCTCAGTGGCAGGGGTACCGGGTCAGCCCCAGGGCGCTTCAGCCCCGACGCTCGGCTGGTCGCGCTGATCGTCCGTGCGCACGCCGCGGATCTCAGCGTGCCACTGCCAGACGGGATGAACCTCGATCTGAGCGTGACAGCTCTGGAAGACTTCGCACTCGAGATTGAGGAATTAGAACTGCCTCTGCCTCCCAGGATATGATGCAGCCGTGAGAGACGAGCAACCGAGCGCGCAATCCGCGACAGACGCTAGCGGCGTTTGGCCACGTCACACTCTCTGCCCCCTATGCTCCCTATGACAGCGACAACGCCGCACTGAAAAACACACAAAAAGACAGCGACAGCAGCTGCATTCTAGAGATCCTCAAGGCATGGGGGGCATAGGGAGCAACAGGGTAGTGCGATGGCACAGAAATGCAGCACGCGGCAGAACATCTCCGTCCTGCCGCGTAAGTCTTTCATGGACTCAATTGAGAGGGTGTCGCCTGGGCTACGCCCCGGTGCTGTTCTCGGCCCGGTGCAGGCGATAGGTAGCGCGTGACCAGCGTGCTGCCGATTTGTGACGCTCCAGCACAAAGCCCGCGAGACGCGTACCAGTTAGCCGCTCCAGCTCGCTCACCGCAGCTTGGCGCGACTGCTGCCGCAGGCCGAGAATCTCGAGCACTTTTGGATCAAGATTTGCGGCCGCAACGGCGCGGTCGCCGTGCCGGTGGTACCAGACCGCGAAAGCCTCGGCGATCTGCTGCCGACGTGGATCGCTAGCCTTGCTCTGCCGGATGCGCTGCACGGGATCGCGACAGCCCAGCGCCAGCAGGGGATCCCGGATCCAGCGCGCCCACGTCTCGTAACTCGCCAGCGGCAGCCCTGGCGGCAGCGCCGCTTCCTGCTGTCGACCCCAACGCCAGATCGTCAGCGCCTTTGACAGAATCTCGGTTCGTCGCGACCTAACGTCGTCCAGGAAGCCAGGCCGGTGCTGGCGGCTTTCGGCGTGCTCCGTCCGCGGGTCGAGCTGGATGGTCAGCACCCGCCGCACCAGATCCTCTGACAGGCGCAGGCCGTTGCCCGTCAGCAGCACCAGCGTCCGCGTATGCAGCCGGGCGACTTCGCTCCGGCCGAGCAGGCGCGCGCCGACCTCCACCTCGGTCAGGACACTCGCCAGTACGTCCGAGCGAACGCCCAGGTCGTTCAGGTTGTCCAGAAACAGCATCGGTTCGGCGGCCAGCAAAGCCGCACTGACGCGCTTGTCGAGCTCCTCCACCGAACCGCCGCCATTGAGAGCTCGCGGCTGCTCGCCGTTGGCAATCAGACCAAGCATCCGCGCAAGCGTGCCCTTGCCGGCGCCAGAACCCGAGACGGAAGGAGCCAGGACGGCAATGCCTGGGGCCAGCGGCAGGCTCGGCCGGCAGATAGCTGTCAGTAGCGCTGCGAGGCACGCCGTCTCGTCGTCGCCTGGTTCACTGGAAGGGGCCACACGTTCCGTGCTTTCGGCTGAATCTCGCACACGCTCGGCGTCGGCGAGCGGGTAGCCGGAGATCATTTCACGAAGAAACCGCACGGCAGCCTCGGCGTCGGCCTGGGTGGGATGGTCGGGCATAACCAGATCCGGCACACCGCGGCTCCAGAGCTGCGTCCCGTCGTCGTAGCCTGCGGACGCTATGACGGTGCCGTCCGCACGCAGGATCGGGCCGGCACAGAGGCCCGCGAGCGGCCGCAGCGGCAGCTCAGTGCCCAGCTCAAGCACAAGTTGACCCACACGGCGGGAGAGAGTCACTGGTGCATCACGGCCGCGGCGCTGCCCCACAGGCGTACAGGCGGCATGGGTGGCAAGAACCACGCCGTCAGCACTCAGTGCGACTATGGTCGGCCGCCCCGTATCGGCGTCGATCTGCAACGCAACCGGCTGCCCACCGCGGCGGAAAATACGGGGCTGCCGGGCCAGGATGCGGGCGACCTCCTCAGCGGTGCCGGGTAGATTTCCTTCGTCCACCTCGAGGGGCGGCTTACTGGTAATCGCCCGCGCACGCGCCATTGCCTCGTCAACGCTGAGCAGGCCCGACCGCTCCGGGGCCGGGCGGCCTGACAGGTCACCCACGCTGCGCGCCCTCCTGCAGCACACGCGTGACGCCGCTCGTGGCGGTTCGCATGGCCTCGATCTGATCGAGGCCGGACGCCGTGGCCGCCTCGGTGACGGCAGCGATCGCGGCGTCCGCGCTCAGCAGCCCCTCGAGAACCAGTTCCCCGGCACGGCAGGCCGCCCAATAGGTGACCAGATTGCGCTCACCCTCGGCGGCCAGTGCCGCGCGGCGCAACAGCGCATCAAAGCGGCGCAGCCCCCGCCAACTCTCGTCACGCTGGCGAGGCACCTCCACCGGCCTCACAGTCGCCTGACGCCGCGGCGGCGCGAGCAGGCGGAGGAGCCAATCTGGCGGGAAGCACAGCGGCGCGTCGACGAGGACGGCGTAGCCGGCACTCGGCGGGGCGATCACGTAGCCACCCGTGCCCCGGACGTCGATGCCGGCCCCCACGCGGCGCGCCGAGCAGCGGATGCCGCTCCCGGGCGGATAGCGCCAGTAGTGGTGCTGCCCTCCGGAGCGGGTGGTGACGCACGGATGCACAGGCATCTGACGCCGGCCACGCAATGCCTCCAGCGAGGCAATGCCATCATCCGAAGGCGATTTACGGTCCAGATCGACCACAAGCAGCCCCGTGACCTCCCCCGTGGGGAGGCCCATCAACGCGTCAGGGTGAGCACGCCACCAGCGCATGATCGTCCCGACATCGGTCGTTGCGTCGAGATAGCCGCGGGGCGTGAGGGGGGATTTGCGCGTGGAGCAGGGAAAAACCGGGTAACCTGCGGCGGCCCATAGGAGGGCCGCGTCACGCGGGCGCTGCGGTCCGGAAAAGATCTGGCTGAACAGGGAAGTGGTGCCGGTATGACCGGTATTAGGTGTGCGGCTTGGCATCGTGAGCCCTCAGATCGGGGTGGCGATTCACGGACGCCGTTTTTGCAGGCAAAGGTTATCGCCCGGTAAAGTACTGAGACATTTCTCGGTCCTAGTCTGAACGACACGCGGCCATCTGAGCGCTCTGGTCTGCCCACTCGGCACAGCCCTCAATCGGAACCCCGAG
>JBIKSZ010000190.1:0-7422 GCA_044348345.1 Roseomonas sp.
GTGGGGAAGCCGAGCTCCGCGACGCTCGGCACATACGGCCATCGGCTGGCGCGCTCGGGCGTCGTCACGGCCAGCAGCCGCAGGCGGTCATTGTTGCCGATGTCGGGCACGGCGGCGATCAGCCCTTCCACCTGGCCAGAGATCACATCCGTGACCGCCGGCGCGCTGCCGCGATAGGGCACATGGGTGATGTCCACGCCGGCCGCCCGCTTCAGCAATTCGAGCTTCACATGCGACGACGTGCCGACGCCGGTCGAGCCGAAGCGCACCGCCCCCGGCTGCGTGCGGGCGCGCGCCAGCAGGTCCGCCAGGGTGCGGAAGGGCGAGGCGGCGGAGACCGCGATCGCGCTCGGTACCGCGGCGATCAGCCCGACATGGGTGAAGTCGCGGACGCTGTCATAGGTGATGTTGCGGTTCACCGCCGGCCCGATCGCCTGGCTGGCGATGTTGGACAGCACGAGAGTGGTGCCGTCCGCCGGGCTGCGCGCGACGGCCTCCGAGCCCACCGCCCCGCCCGCGCCAGCGCGGTTCTCCACGACGACGGGCTGGCCGAGCCGCGTCTCCATCTCCCGCGCCGCGATGCGGCCGAGCAGGTCCGCGGTGCCGCCGGGCGGGAAGGGGACGACGAGGCGGATCGACCGCGGCCCCGGCGCCTGGGCCAGGGCCGGGGCCGCCAGCGGGGCAAGGAGCAGGACGGGCAACAGGGTGCGGCGCTTCATGGACGGTCTCTCGGGGGCGTTCCGCGCACCCTGCCCAAGCCGCCGCGCCGGGTCCAGCCGAGGGGGGGCTCCGTGACACGCATTGGGTTTCCATCCCGGCATCGAGATAGGGTTCGAATTGTCGCAAACCATCCAGAAGGGAGGTGGATATTTCAGATTAAGATTGTAGGGGAGAAAGCCGTTTGCCATACTCCATGACATTCGGAACGCTTTGCCAGGCCATGACCTATATCCGCCCCCGCAGCGCCCTGCAGACCATGCTCGCCGCCATCGCAGAGGGCGCGCGCGGGCCGGATGCGGATCGCCCCGGCGCCGTCGCGGCCGCTATGGCCAGCTGCCTGCAGCGGCCGGAGCTACTCGATGGGCTCAACCTGCCCTGCTGCCCGGATCGCTATGTCCGCCACCTGCTGCACGCCGATGCCGCAGGCGGCTATGCGGTGGTCGCGCTGGTCTGGCGGCCGGGGCAGATGTCGCCCGTCCATGCCCACCGCAGCTGGTGCGCCTTCGGCGTGCAGCAGGGCGTGTTGACCGAGACCTTCTATGCGCCCGGCGACCCGCCAGTGCCGCAGGCGACGCGGCTGCTGGCCCCGGCGGCAACCGGCCATGGCCCGGCCGACCCGGCCCAGATCCACCGCCTGGCGAACCTCTCCTGCCGGACCGCCCTCTCCATCCACTGCTACGGCGTGCCGTTCGAGCGCTTCGGTGCGGATGTGAACCTCGTACTCGGCGACTGAGCCCCACGCCGCGCCCAAAAAGCGCCGCGAGGGTGGTCCCTCTCGCCGGAACAGGCTGTAGCCTCGGCGTGTGACCCAGTCCCGTGACATCTCCCTCGGCCTCGCCTTCGGGCTGGCGGCTGCCTTCGCCTGGGGCGCGCAGGCGGTGGTCGCGCGCAGCGGGACGGTCGCGGGCTACACGCCGCTCGACCTCGCGGCGCTGCGCTACATCGCGGCCGGGTTGGTGCTGGCCCCCTTCGCGTGGCGCGCGCGCCAGGCGCTGCTGGCCATCGGCCTGCCACGGCTGATCGTCGTCGCCATCGCGGGCGGGGCGGGGAATGCGCTGCTGTTCTCCTGGGGGCTGGTGCACGCGCCGGCGAGCCATGGCGGCACGATCGCGCCGATCACCGCGGCGATCATGGGCGCTGTGCTCGGCATCCCGCTGCTGCGCGAATGGCCGACGCGGGGCCGTGTCGTGGCGATCTTGGTGATCGTCGCGGGGGTGGCGCTGATCGGCTGGGATGGCATCGGGGGCGCGCATCCCGGCGCCTGGCGGGGCGACCTGATCCTGCTCTGCGCTGGGACGAGCTGGGCCGCCTTCACCCTGCTGCTGCGGCGCTGGCAGGTGCCGGCGCTGGCGGGCAATGCGGCGGTCTGTTGCCTGTCTGCGCTCATGCTGATCCCGGTCTGGCTGGCGCTCGGCATGGGATCGGTGCCCGGGCAGCCGATCGGGATGACGCTGCTGCAGATGGTCGCGCAGGGCCTCGTCGCCTCGGCGCTCGCGACCACACTCTATGCGCGGGCGGGGGAATTGCTGGGGGCGACGCGCACCGCCTGCCTGACCGCGCTGGTGCCGGTGACGGCGGTGCTGCTCTCGGTGCTGGTGCTCGCCGAGCCGCTCGGGCTCGCGAAGCTCAGCGGCGTCACGCTGGCGGTTGGCGGCATGCTGGCGGCGGTGGTCTTCACCGGCCGCAAGCCGCGCTGAGGCACCTATTCGGCGGCCAGGTCCGGGCGGGCCCAGCGCGGCATGGCGCAGCCCGTGAGAGCGGCGATGCGGTCGCGGGCCAGAAGCCTTTCCCGCGTCAGGCGCCGGATCAGCATCTCATCCGGGGCTTGCCGCGCGCGTTCGTCGGCGATCTGCCGCTCCAGATCGGCGCGGCGTTCCTGCAGGCGTCCCATCAGCGAGCCTGTCGGCAGGCTCCCGTCCATCGTGACCTCCTCGGTCCAGCTCCGTCGCAGCGCGGGGGCGCGGCGGTGCCCTGTGGGGGCCCTGGTCGTGGATGCGGGGGGCATCCTCCGACGCGGGCCTGGGCCACGTTGCGAATCTGATCCCACCCGAGTCGCGATGCAAGAGCGTTGTGCGCCAAGCCCCCTATACCCCCACTGACCGGGCTGCCGGGGCGGGAGGTTCAGCCCCGGCGGGGTGCGGCGGCCCAGCTCGTCGTCACATGCGCGCAAGGCGCGCTCTCGCCCTCCGCGCGGAGCAACACTTCGCCATAGGAGAGCGTGCGGCCCTTCTTGATCACCCGCGCTTCCGCCAGCACAGCGCGCGGCGCCGGCGGGCGAAGGAAGGTGATGGAGAGGTTCGCGGTCAGGCTTTCATCCTTGCCGCCCGTGAGCGACAGCAACGCCACCCACATCGCCACATCCGCGAGACCCATCAGCGCGGGGCCGGAGACGGTGCCGCCTGGGCGCAGCAGGTCCTCATGATGCGGCAGCCGCAGTACCGCTTCGCCGGCCGCGAAGGACAGCACCTCCACCCCCCAGGCGCCGGCCAGCGGCACGCCGGCGCGCACCAGCGCCTGCATCTCCTCAATGGTCATGGTCATTGCCCGCCGACCACCCGACCGACACAGGGATTGCGCCCGATCCAGTAGCAGAGCTCCGCCGGGCGCGAGATGCCGTACAGTGCAAGGTCGCAGCGCAGCCCGGGCGCGAGCGCCCCGCGATCCTGCAGGCCGAGCGCGGCGGCCGCATTGCGCGTGACGCCGGCCAGCGCCTCGGCGACCGTGAGGCGGAACAGCGTGCAGCCCATGTTCAGCATCAGCAGCAGCGACAGCGCCGGCGAGGAGCCCGGGTTGAGATCTGTCGCGAGCGCGATCTTGAGCCCGGCCGCGCGCATCGCCGCGATGTCGGGCATCCTGGTTTCGCGGATGAAGTAGAAGGCGCCGGGCAACAGCACGCCGACGGTGCCAGCCCGCGCCATCGCCCCGATCCCCTTGGCATTCGCGTATTCGATGTGATCGGCCGAGAGCGCACCGAACCGCGCCGCCAGCGCCGCGCCGTCATCGTCGCGCAGCTGGTCGGCATGCAATTTCACCGGCAGGCCCGCTTTCGCCGCCGCCGCGAAGACCCATGCGGTCTCCTCGGGCGTGAAGGCGATGGCGCTGTCGGTGAAGACATCCACCGCATCGGCCAGCCCCTCCGCCGCGATGGCGGGGATGAGCGCATCGGCCACATGCCGCGCGAAATCGGCGCGGCGCCCGGCGAATTCGGGCGGCACCGCATGCGCGGCGAGGCAGCTGGTCAGCACGGCGACATCGCGCTCGCGCCCGAGCCGGCGCGCTGCGCTTAGCATCCGCGCCTCGGTCTGAAGGTCGAGCCCGTAGCCCGACTTCACCTCGATGGTGGTGACGCCCTCGGCCAGCAGCGCATCGAGCCGGGGGAGGGCGGCGGCGACCAGCGCATCCTCGCTCGCTTCCCGCGTGGCGCGCACGGTGGAGAGGATGCCGCCGCCGGCCTTTGCAATTGCCTCATAGCTCGCGCCGTCGAGCCGCATTTCGAATTCGCGCGCGCGGTTGCCGCCGAAGACGATGTGGGTGTGGCAATCCACCAGCCCCGGCAGGATCCAGGCGCCATCGCAGCGCGTGGTGACGGTGGCGCCGCCGGGCAGTTCAGCGCGCGGCCCAACCCAGGCGATGCGCCCGTCCTTCGCCGCGATCGCGCCATCCTCGATGACACCGAGCGGATCATCGCCGCGCGGGACCACGGTGCAAAGATGGGCATCGACCCAGACGCGATCGAACATCATGCAGGGGGCAGGTCCACCAATGCGGCGAAGGTGCCGCGTTCCACCAGCCGCTTCGCGGCTTCGATATCGGGCGCCATGACGCGGTCCTCCGTCCAGGGCGCGACCGCCTCGCGCAGCGCCGCATGCGCGGCTTCGAGCGGGGCGGAGGAGCGCAGCGGGCGATGGAATTCCAGCCCCTGGCAGGCCGCCATGATCTCGATGCCAAGGATGGTCGCCAGAAGCGTCCCCATCTCCGCGAGCCTAAGCGCGGCGGCGGTCGCCATGCTGACATGGTCTTCCTGGTTCGCGCTGGTCGGCAGGCTGTCGGTTGCGCGCGGCGTCGCCAGCGCGCGGTTTTCCGCCACCAGCGCGGCGGCGGTGACTTGGGCGATCATGAAGCCCGAATTGATCCCGCTATCGGCCACCAGGAAGGGCGGCAGGCCGGAATTCAGCGCGGGGTCGGTGAGCAGCGCGATCCGCCTTTCGCTGATCGCGCCGAGTTCGGCGAGTGCGAGGGCGATCATGTCGGCGGCAAAGGCCACGGGCTCCGCGTGGAAATTGCCGCCCGAGAGCACCTCGCCATCCGCCGTAACGAGCGGATTGTCTGTCACCGCATTCGCTTCCCGCAGCAGGGTTGCGGCAGCGGCCTCGAGCAGGTCGAGGCAGGCGCCCGCGACCTGCGGCTGGCAGCGCAGCGAATAGGGGTCCTGCACCCGCGTGTCGCCATCGCGGTGGCTGTCGCGGATCTCGCTGCCGGCGATCAGCGCGCGCAGCGCGGCAGCGGCACGGATCTGCCCGGGCTGGCCGCGCAGCGCATGGATGCGCGGATCGAAGGGCGTGTCGGAGCCGCGCGCGGCGTCGAGGCTGAGGGCGGAGGCCACCAACGCCGTCTTCAGCAAATCCTGCGCGGCGAAGAGGCCGGCGAGCGCCAGCGCCGTGCTGACCTGCGTGCCGTTGAGCAGTGCAAGCCCTTCCTTCGGGCCGAGCGCTAGCGGGGCTATATTGGCCAGGGCCAGCGCCTGGGTGCCATCCACCACGCGGTCGCGGTGGAAGGCTTCGCCCTCGCCGATCAGGACGAGGGAAAGATGCGCGAGCGGCGCGAGATCGCCGGAGGCGCCGACCGAGCCTTTCGCCGGGATCGCCGGCAGCACGTCATGCGCGAGCAGGGCGAGCAGTGCCTCCACCACCTCGGGCCGCACGGCGGAGGCGCCGCGGGCGAGGCTGTTCGCCTTCAGCGCCAGCACCAGCCGCACGACGGAGGCTGGCAGGAAGCCGCCAGTGCCGGCGGCGTGGCTGCGGATCAGGTTCAGCTGCAGCTGCGCCAGCCTCTCGGGCGCGATGCGCGTGGAGGCGAGCTTCCCGAAGCCGGTGTTGACGCCATAGAGCGCCTCGCCTGCGGCCAGGCGCCGGCCCAGCGCATCCACCGAGGCCTGTGTCGCCGCGCGCCAGGACGGATTGAGCGCGAGCGGCTGCCCCGCCATGACGGCGCGGAGATCGTGCAGATGGGCCTGGCCGGCGGTGATCATCGGAGCCTCCTTTTCCCTCCCCCGCCTTGCGGGGGAGGGGGGTGCGGGCGGGGAGGGAGCCTATGACAACATCGGCAGATCCAGCCCGTTCTCCCGCGCACACGCCTTCGCGATGTCGTAGCCCGCATCCGCATGGCGCATCACGCCGGTCGCGGGATCGTTCCACAGCACGCGGGCCAGGCGGCGCGACGCGGCCTCGGTGCCGTCGCAAACGATCACCATGCCGGCATGCTGACTGAACCCCATGCCCACACCGCCGCCATGATGCAGGCTCACCCAGGTCGCACCCGAGGCCGTGTTCAACAGCGCATTCAGCAGCGGCCAGTCGGAGACCGCATCCGACCCATCCTGCATCGCCTCCGTCTCCCGGTTTGGGGAGGCGACGGAGCCGGAATCGAGGTGGTCGCGGCCGATCACGAGCGGCCCGATCTCGCCACGCGCCACCATCTCGTTGAACGCCAAACCCAGGCGATGCCGCTGGCCGAGCCCGACCCAGCAGATGCGCGCTGGCAGGCCCTGGAAGGCGATGCGCCGCTCGGCCATGTCAAGCCACTGGTGCAGATGCGGGTCGTCCGGGATCAGCTCCCGCACCTTGGCGTCGGTCTTGCGTATGTCCTCGGGGTCGCCCGACAGCGCGGCCCAGCGGAAGGGGCCAATGCCGCGGCAAAACAGCGGGCGGATATAGGCCGGCACGAAGCCCGGGAAATCGAAGGCGTTCGCAAGCCCTTCTTCCTTCGCCATCTGGCGGATGTTGTTGCCGTAATCGAGGACGGCCGACCCCATCCGCTTGAAGTCGAGCATCGCCTGGACATGGGCCACCATGGAACGCTTGGCAGCGGCCGCGACCGCCGCCGGGTCGGACTCGCGCTTCGCCTGCCATTCGGCCAGCGTCCAGCCGGCGGGAAGATAGCCATTGGCCGGGTCATGCGCGCTGGTCTGGTCGGTCACGATGTCCGGCACGACGCCGCGTTTCACCAGTTCGGGGAAGATCTCCGCCGCATTGCCAAGCAGGCCGACGCTGATCGCGCGCTTTTCCGCGCAGGCCGCGCGGATCATCGCCAGCGCCGTGTCGAGGTCGTCGGCGCGGTGATCGAGGTAGCGCGTCTCCAGCCGCTTCTCGATTGAGGAGGGCTGGCACTCCACCGCAAGGACGCAGGCACCGGCGAAGACACCGGCCAGCGGCTGCGCGCCGCCCATGCCGCCCAACCCCGCCGTCAGGATCCAGCGGCCCGCGAGCGATCCGCCGAAATGCTGGCGCCCGGCCTCGGCGAAGGTCTCATAAGTGCCCTGCACGATCCCCTGGCTGCCGATGTAGATCCAGGACCCGGCGGTCATCTGGCCGTACATCATCAGACCCTTGCGATCGAGCTCGTTGAAATGCTCCCAGCTCGACCAGCGCGGCACCAGGTTGGAATTGGCGATCAGCACGCGCGGTGCATCGGCATGCGTGCGGA
>JBIKSZ010000191.1:0-7403 GCA_044348345.1 Roseomonas sp.
GCGGGCGCCGCCCAGCGCGCGGAGGCCGCCGGCGGCGTTGATCTCGTTGATCGCCAGCTCCGCGCCGAGGCGGCCATACTCGCCATCCTGCGCCAGCGCGCCGGTGACGGGCTGGAGGATGCCAAGGCGGATGGGCGCGGGCTGCGCGCCGGCAATGCGCGGGGCAGCCAGCACGCCGGCGGCGCCGAGAAGCATGGCGCGCCGAGTGGGGGTCAGGGCGTTCATCGGTCGGTTTCTCCCTGGTCTTTGGCCATGCCTGCGCCGCGTGTCGGTGCCGGTCCGCCGCAACGCTATCTGCGCCGTGCCGGGCCGGGTGGCAATATGGTGTCGGGCGGTGCGGGAAGCCCCCTGCGGTTGGGGTCGGCCACCCCGCACCGACGACCGAGGATGCCCCCTGCCGGGCGCCCGCCTCAGCCTCCCATTGCGCGGGCGATGCGCGCCGGAAAGATTGCGTGTGGCGCGTTGACGCGGCGGCGCCGCCCGCCTAACCCGGGGCCCAGGGAAGCTAGCCAACCGGGAGATGGAATCTCATGCGCGCGTTCGACGGCCAGTTCTCGGACAATCGTCCGATCCGCCGCTCGCCGCAGGAGAAGAAGCGGCTTCTGGGGGAGCTGAAGGAAACCCTGGCCAACCTGAAGCCGCAGGCCGCGCCCTCGCTACGCAGCACCCTCGTCGCCCGGATCAAGGAGCTTGAGGCGGATCTGGCCAGCGCCCCGCCGCCGCGGCGCTGACCCTTCCGTGCGAAGGCTCCGGGCCCTAGCCTTCGCGCAATGACCACATCCGCCACTCCCAGCCCGACTGAGTCGGGCCGGGGCGATACCCGCCGGGCGCTGTCCGGCATGGGGCTGATGTTTCTCTGCTGCCTGTTGTTCGCCGGCATGAATGCCTGCTTCCGCGCGGCCATGCAGGAAGGGCTGCCAGTCGCGCTGATGCCCTTCGCGCGCGGTGTCGTCACCGTGCTGGTGCTGCTGCCCTGGTTGCTGCGCGGCGGGTGGCGGACGCTGCCGACGCGTCGGCCCGGGCTGCACCTGTTCCGCTGTGCGGCCGGCGTTGGCGGCTTCTATATCGGGATGCTCGCCATCCTCTGGCTGCCCTTCGCTGATGCGGTGGCGATCATGCATGCGCGGCCGCTCTGGGCGCTCCCGCTGGCCTTCCTGATCCTCGGCGAGCGCATCGGGTGGGACCGGGCGGTCGCCGCCGCCATCGGCTTCGCGGGCGTGCTGATCATCGTCAATCCGGGCGGCGAGGTCTCGGCCGGGACGCTGATGGCGCTGATGGGCGGCGTCACGGGCGCGCTGGTGCTGATCGGCATCAAGATGCTGTCCAGCACCGAGCCGCCCTCACGCGTCGTGGCGATCTATGCGCTGGTGACGGTCGCGGTCTACGGGCCGATCGTCGCCTTCGTCTGGGTGACGCCGTCCTGGACCGCGGCGGGGCTGTTGCTGGCCGGGTCGCTGATGGCGCTGCTCGGCGATTTCATGGCGTCCTGGGCCGTCCGTCGGGCGCCCGTCGCGCTCCTTGCCCCCATGGAATACGTACAGATCCCGGCCTCGGCGTTGCTCGGCCTCGCCTTCTTCGCCGAGGCGCCGGGCTGGGCGCTGCTGTGGGGCACGCTGCTGATGGTCGCAGCGACCCTCTATCTGGCGCGCAGCGCAGGGCGCTGAGGGTAGGGGCGGCGGCGCCGAAGCCCGCCGCCTCCGGCCAGTATCAATCCGCGCTCACACGGTTCTCACGGATCACCGTGCGCCAGCGCGCGACCTCGCGGCCAACGAAAGCGGTGGTGAAGGCGGGGTCCATGTTTGTCGCCTCGAAGCCCATCTGGCCCATGCGCTCGCGCATATCCGCCGTCTCGAGCACGGCCTTGATCTCGGTGTTCCAGCGCACCGCAATCGGCTGCGGCAGGCCGGCGGGGGTGCAGAAGCCGAACCAGTTCACGCCCTCCGCGGCGCCAAGCCCAAGCTCGCCGAAATGCGGCACGTCCGGCAGCGCGGGCGACCGGCCCGCGCCGCTGACGGCCAGCGCGCGCAGGCGCCCGGCGCGGATATGGCCGATCGCCGCGGGCAGCGTCTCGATGATGGCGGGCACGACGCCCGCCAGCACATCGGTCAGCGCCGGGCCCGCGCCGCGATAGGGCACGAAGGTGAACTCGACGCGGGCCACGCGCTGGAACTGCACGCCAATCAGGTGCGAAGCGGTGCCATTGCCGCCATAGGCCATGCCGACGGCACCAGCCCGCGCGCGGCCTGCGGTCAGCAGTTCCTCCAGCGTACGGGCCGGATGGTTGGCGGCCACCGCGATCACCATGGGCAGCGAGCCGAACAGGCCGATATGGGTGAAATCCGTCACCGCATCATAGGTGACGTTCGGGAACAGCGTCGGGCTCGTCCCATGCGGGGCGAAGTTCGACATCATGACGATATGCGCATCGCCGCGCGCCTTGGCGACGAGGTCCGCCGCCAGCGTGCCGCCCGCGCCGGCCCGGTTCTCCACCACCACGCCCTGGCCAAGCCGCTGGGCCAGCCGCTCCGCCATCAGACGGGAGAGGATGTCGGCGGTACCCGCCGGGGGAAAGGGAACGATCCAGCGGATCGGCCGCTCCGGCCAAGTGGCCTGGGCGCGCGCAGGCAGTGCGGCGGCAGCCAGGGCAAGGCCAGCCAGCCCGCGCCGGGTCAGGTGGGTCGGACGATTCATGAGGGTTCTCTCCCGTGCGCGGCACCGCTCCGCCGCTTGCTGGATGACATAGGCATAATCATTGCGTGGCGCGAGCCCAGCATGAGAGCCTTCTTGACCGGACGGCCCCCCGACCCTGCCTATACGGAGGTGGTCTGCCTGCCGAAAGAGCATGTCATGCCCGCAACCGCGGCACGGCTGGGTTTCTGCCCCCTCGCCCGCCCGGCCGAGTTCTGCCTGCTGCCGGCCATCCGCGCCGGTCGTGCCCTGTGACCAGCCGACCATGACCCCTAAGAGGAAGAAGGACGACACCGTGACCATCCGACGCCGTCACCTGATCGCCGCCATGGGCGGCACCGCCCTGGCGCTGCCCACGCTCCGCACCGCGCAGGCGCAGACCGCCGTGCGCTTCACGCTCGACTGGGCACTGCAGGGCAACCACGCCATGTGGGCGCTGGCCGAGGACCGCGGCATCTACCGCCGCGAGCAGCTGGCAGTGCGCATGGACCGCGGCTTCGGCTCGGGCGATGCGCTGGTGAAGGTGGGCTCGGGCGCCTACGACATCGGCTTCGCGGATTTCTCCGGCGCGGTGAAGTTCAACGCCGAGAACCCGCAGAACCGGCTGGTGATGCTCTACCCGGTCTTCGACCGCACGGCGGCCGCCATCGTCACGCTGCGCGGGCGCAACATCAACCGGCCGCAGGATGTCGCCGGCCGCAACCTCGGCGCGCCGGAAGGCGAAGGCTCGCGCCTGCTCTTCCCGGCCTTCGCGCGCGTGGCGGGCATCAACCCCGCCTCCGTCCGCTGGACCTCCATGGCGGCCAATCTGCGCGACACCATGCTGCGCACGGCGCAGGTGGATGCGGTGACGGGCTTCCTGTTCACCGTCCACTTCAACCTGGTCGGCCTTGGCATCCCGGAGGACCAGATCCTGAGCTGGCCCTATGCCGAGCATGGCCTCGACCTCTACGGCTCTGGTGTCTTCGCCCGCGCCGAATGGATCGAGCGGAACCAGGAGACGGCGGCGCGCTTCGTGAAGGCCTCGATCGACGGGCTGAAGGCGCTGCTGAACGACATCCCCGGCGGCATGGCCGCGCTGAAGCGCCGCGAGCCGCTGTTCGATGAGGCGCTGGAAGCCCGCCGCTTCGCCATGACGCGCGACCGCGCCATGCTGACGCCGAACAGCCGCGCCAATGGCCTCGGCCATCTCGACATGGACCGTGCGCGCCAGCTGGTTTCGGTGAACGCCGAGGCGCTGGGTGTCGCCAACCCGCCCTCGGCCGAAAGCATGTTCACCGACCGCTTCCTGCCGCCGCGCAGCGAGCGCATGATCTGACGATCCGCTCTCCCTCCCCCGCCCTTGCGTGGGGGAGGGTCCGGGCGGGCAACGACGCTGGCCCGCCTGCCGGAGAGACCAACGCCATGTCCCAGCAGCTTCTGACCGGCGCGCGGGTGCTCGCGCCCGATGCGCTCTCCGCGCCCTTCGCCGAGGTGCTGGTCGAAGATGGGCGCATCGCGGCCCTGCTCCCGCCCGGCACGCAGGTTGCGGACGCGAAGCCCTTCGACGCCGCGGACCGACTGATCATCCCGGGCCTCGTTAACGGGCATACCCATGGCCATGGCGGGCTGGCCAAGGGCGCGGGCGACAAATGGGACCTCGCGCTGCTGCTGGCGCACGCCCCCTGGGTCGGCGGCGGGCGCAACCTCGACGACAAGCGGCTGTCCACGACCCTCACCGCGGTCGAGATGCTGAAGAAGGGCTGCACCGCGGCCTTCGACCTGCCGGCCGAATTCCCCTGCCCCACCGTGGACGGGCTGGATGCGATGGCGGAGGCCTATGCGACGGTCGGGCTGCGCGCGGTCATCGCGCCGATGGTCGCGGACCTGACGTTCTTCCAGGCCACACCCGGCCTGCTCGACGCCCTGCCCGAGCCGCACCGCGCCCGAGCCGCCGCGATGCGCATGGCCCGCGCCGAGGACAGCCTAGCCGCGATCGGCACCGCGGCGCAGTCCTGGTCGCATGGGCGGCGCAACATCCGGCTCGGCTGCGCGCCGACCATCCCGCTGCACGCGACCGACGACTTCATGCAGGGCTGCCGCCGGCTTTCGGCCGAATACGGGCTGCGGATGCAGACCCATGTGGCGGAAGCACGCTACCAGGCCGCGGGCGGGGAGATGCGCTATGGCGGGGCGACGCTGCTCGAGCACATGGACCGGCTCGGCCTGGTCGGGCCCTGGTTCAGCGTTGCGCATGGCGTGTGGCTGACAGAATCCGACCTCGATCTTCTGGCCAAGCGGGGCGCGGGCATTTCGCACAATCCGGGCGCCAATATGCGCCTCGCCTCCGGCATCGCGCCGGTGCGGGCTGCGCTGCGCGCAGGTGTCACGGTCGGCATCGGCACGGATGGCTCCTCCTCCTCCGACAACCAGAACATGTTCGAGGCGATGCGGCTTGCTGCCTTCGCCTCCCGCCTCTGGGACGATGCGACGGAAGAGGATTGGCTCGGCACGGCCGAGACGGTGCGGCTTGCGACCGTCGGCTCCTCGCATCTCGTCGGGCATGACGAGGGCGGCAGCATCGCGCCGGGCAAGGCGGCCGACCTCGTGCTACTCGACCTGACCCATGTGAACTGGGCGCCGCTGAACGACGCGGCCAACCAGCTGGTCTGGACTGAGGATGGCAGCGCGGTGACCGATGTCATGGTCGCCGGCGCCTGGAAGCTGCGTGACCGCAAGGTGCTCGGCCTGGATGAGCGGAAGCTCGCGCAGGAGGCCGCTGCGGCGGCAGAACGGCTGCGCGGGGCGAATGCCGAGGTGAAGGCATGGTGCCACGAGGTCGCCCCCTTCGTCGCCTGCCATTGCCGGGCGCTTTCGCATGGCTGGACGCGCTCGAAGCGGTTGCTGAAGGCGGATTGAACAGCCCGCCCGACAAGGCAGGTGGGGTCGAAGCCGACGCCCTGGTGAAACCCATCTGTCACAATGTATGATCGTGGGTGCAGCGTCCCTGCCGAACCGTCCTTGCCGGAGCGTCCGATGCCCATCCTACGCCGATCCCTGCTTGCCACCGCCCTGCTCGGCCCCGCAGCGGCGCAGGCGCAAACCCAGGCCGCCCGACACCCGATGCCCGAGCGCGGGCGCCGGGCCTGGGCGCAGCAGGTCCCGCAGTTGCGCATCGGCATCCTGGGCGGGGAGAACGAAGCGGACCGCCAGGCGCGCTACGGCAGCTATGGCCGCCTGCTGGAGGAGACCTTCGGCATCCCGGTCCGGCTGTTCCAGGCTTCGGACTATTCGGGCGTGGTCCAGGCCTTCGCCGGGCGCCACATCGAAATGGCGAGCATGTCGCCGGCCGCCTACGCCGCGGCCTGGATGGAATCCAACGGCAATGTCGAGCCCTTCCTGGTCACGCAGGAGCGCGACGGCAGCACCAGCTACATCGCGGTGATGTATGTCCGCGCCGATTCCGGGATCACCAGCCTTGAGCAGATGCGGGGCCGCTCCATGGCCTGGGCCGACCCGAACAGCGCCTCCGGCTTCCTGATCCCGCGTGCGGCGCTGCGCCAGGCCGGCATCAACCCGGAAAGCTATTTCGGCCGCACCGGCTTCGCGGGCGGGCATGAGCAGGCGATCGTCGCCGTGCTCGGCCGCCAGTTCGACGCGGGCGTTACCTGGGCGTCGGGCATCGGCGAGGAAAGCGAGGGCTTCTCTCGCGGGATGCTGCGCGCAACGGCCGAGAAGGGCCTGCTGAACATGCGCGACATCCGCATCATCTGGCGATCCGGCCCGATCCAGAACGGCCCACTGGTGGTGCGCCGCGACGCGCCGCAGGCCTTCAAGGACGACATGCGCGCCTTCCACCTGGCCCTGCCCTCCTCGCACCCCGACATCCATCGCGCGATCGAGCGCGGGACCACGATCGGCTGGGTGCCGACGCGCCACGAGGATTACGAGCTTTTCGTGCAGATGCGCCGCGAGGAAGCGCAGCAGCGGCGCCAGCGGAACTAGCGTCTCCTTCGTCTTGCCCGCCCCGCCTCGCCGTCGCAGAAGGCGGCGGGGCTGAAGAGGGCCGGGACCGGTGGACGCCGCCATCCTTGAGGAATTGCGCCGGCGCTACGCGGAACCGCACCGGCGCCTGCATGGCTGGGCGCATGTCGCACGTATGCTGGCCGAGGCTGAGGAGATCGCGGCCGCCATCGCCGACCGTCCGGCCTTCATCCTGGCCGTGCTGTTCCAGCGCGCCGTCTTCGACCGCGCCCGCCCCGATGGCGCCGAGCGCAGCATCGCGCTGATGCGCGAACTGGCAGGGCCGCTGCTGCCGCAAGCACGCTTGGCGCGCGCGGCTTCGTTGGTCTCGGCGCTGACGAGCCAGGACCTGCCGGCGACGCAAGATGCCTCGCTGCGTGGCGATGCGGCGCTGCTGCTCGACATGGACCGCGCGCCGCTTGGCGCAGGACCGGCCGCCTTCGACGCGCATGCCGCCGCGCACCGGGCCGAGTACACCCACATGAAGGACGACACCTACGCAGCCGGCCGCGCCGCAGAGCTGCGCCTGCTGCTGTGGCGTGACCGCCTCTACCACACGGACCGCTACTTCCTGGCCCATGAACGCCAAGCCCGCCGCAACATCACAGGACTGCTCGCGCGACTGGAGGCGTAAGCGGGCGCTGCGTGGCCTCGGGGGGGGGGGGGGGGGGGGGGGGGGGGGGGGGGGGGGGGGGGGGGGGGGGGGGGGGGGC
>JBIKSZ010000192.1:0-7365 GCA_044348345.1 Roseomonas sp.
GGGCGCCTCCGGCGGGCCGGTCGCGCCTGGCACCGCGATCCGCATCTTTACCGGCGCACCGATGCCCGATGGCGCCGACACGGTGATGATGCAGGAAGACGCGAAGGAGGAGGATGGCCGCGTTATCCTGCCGTCCGGCCTCAAGCGCGGCGCGAATTGCCGCCCGGCTGGCGAGGACGTCGCCCTGGGCGAGCCCGCGCTGCCGGCCGGACGGCGCCTCACCGCGCCCGATATCGGCCTTGCCGCAGCGCTCGGCCTCACGCAGCTGCCGGTGCGGCCGCTGGTGCGCGTCGGCGTCTTCAGCACCGGCGATGAGCTGGCCGAGCCCGGTGCGCCGCTCGGCGCGGCCCGGACCTACGATTCCAACCGCTTCACCCTGATGGCGCTGCTCGCCAGCCTGCCGGTCGAGGCCTCCGACCTTGGCATCCTGCCGGACGACCGCGCGGCCACGGCCGCGGCGCTGGAGCGCGCCGCGGCCTCGCATGACCTGCTGCTGACTTCGGGCGGCGTCTCGACCGGGGAGGCCGACCATGTGAAGGCGGCGATCGAAGCCGGCGGCAAGCTTGTCTTCTGGCGGCTGGCGGTGAAGCCCGGCCGGCCGGCGGCGATGGGGGTTGTGCAGGGCACGCCGGTCGTCGGCCTGCCCGGCAACCCCGTCGCGGCCGTGGTGACCTTCCTGCACCTCGCGCGGCCGCTGGTGCTGCAACTGGCGGGTGCGGCGCCGGAGCCGCTGCCCCGTTTCGCGGCCACAGCGGATTTCAGCTACCGCAAGAAGGAAGGGCGGCGGGAGTATGTGCGCGTGGCGCTGGCCTTCGGCGACGCGCTGCCCATCGCCCGCAAATACCCGCGCGAGGGGGCGGGGCTGCTGACCTCTCTGACGCAATCCGACGCTTTCGCCGAACTGCCCGAGGACGTGACGCAGGTCGCGCCAGGCGACCGCGTGCAGGTGCTGCCTTTTCGGGTGGTGTTCTGACGCTCAAGCGACGAGGTCGAGGATCTCGCTAACGCGGCCTTCGCGTTCGTAGCCAGCGAGTTCCAGCCGGCCCTCGGCTGGGCGCAGCACGGCGGCGAGGCGCGTGCCGCTGTTGAGCAGCGGCGGCGTAAGCCAGCCGAGCCCTTCTGGCACCGGATCGGCCAGAAGCTCCTGCATCCGGGCATGGCGGGGGCGGCTTTCGCGCCAGCGCGGTGCGCCGGGATCGGCCAGCCCGTCCCAATGGTTCGCCATCGCCACCTGCGCACCGCGCCGCACGGCATGGCGGTTGGGCGTGCGCTCGATCGCGGCGGCCTCGCCGTGCCGCGTGCCGGCGAGCGTGAAGGCGACCGAGGCAGCCAGCGGCGTGTCGCGCAGCATGGCGAGTGCAGCGTCGAAATCGGGTGCGGTGTCGCAGACGATCCGCAGCAGATGCGCCGGCGGCAGCGCGCGGGATCGCCAGGCGGCGGGCCGCGCCGCAGCCCAATCTGCCAGCAGCCCCGCCAGCCCGAAGCCGCGCGCCCGCGCCGCGGCGCCAAGCCCTGTCAGCGGCAGGGGCGGCTGGTTGATCGCCACCGCGAAGCGCCCGGGCGCGAGCGCGGGATCGCGCCCGCAAGCCCCGGCCAGCCGATTTGCAGCCACTCACCCGCCGGCCCGGATTGGCGGATGACGGAGAGCGTCTCGCCAAGGCCGGCCAGGTCCCAGTCCAGCACGCGCAGCAGCACCGGCGCGTCATCCGCGCGCACGCCGCAGGTGCAGGCCCATTCATAGGAGAGGTTCAACAGATGCGCGCCGGGCCGGCCCACGGTGTCAGCCACCGCGGCGATCTCCGGCGCGAAGGGGGAAGCGTTGCGCGCCAGCCAGCGGCGCGAAAGGGCATCGCCGATGCGAAGCCCTGCCATGCCATAGCGCCGCCGCGCCATGGCGAGGATGCGCGCCACCGCCTCGGGCAGCGCGGCGGCCGCGAAGGCGGCCGGATGCGGCACGCCGCGCGCATCCACAATGGGGATGCGGCGCAGCGTCATCGCAGGATCAGAGGCGGACGCCCTCGGTGGTGAAGCGCTGCTCGGCGGTGCGCTGGACGTTCATGTCGAGCACCGCATAGGCGCCGAGCGCGATGACGATGGCGGCAATGCTGCCCATCAGGACGGACTTCATGGCGACAACCTCCCCAAAAACCTTGCAGAAGCTACCTAAATTCGCGCGCGCCACGTTGCAAGGGGCTCAGCCGCTACCCGCCGCGATCTGCTCCGCCGCGTCCAGATCCTCGGGCGTGTTGGCGTTGAAGAAAGGGTCGAAGGGCGTGGTCGGCCAATCGGCAGGGGCGCAGCCGAAGCGCGCCGTCCAGCGGTCGATCTTGCGTTCGCCCGCCAGCAGCGCGGTGCGGAGCTCCGCGCGCAGCGCGACTGGCCAGAGGCCGATCGGCGGATGCGTCTGCCCGTCGGACCGCGCACAGGCGAGCGGCACGCCAGCGGCTGCGCGCGCCGCATGCAGCCCCTCGGCGAGATCGGGGGGGATGAAGGGCGAATCGCCAGTGACAGACAGCACCCAGGGCAGGTCCGGATGCTCGGCTGCGGCGTGGTCCAGCGCCGCCAGGATGCCAGCGAGCGGCCCCGGATGGTCGGGCAGCGTGTCGGCGATCACCGGCAGGCCATAGGCGGCGAAGCGCGCCGGGTCGC
Organism: Roseomonas sp.; assembly: GCA_044348345.1. Taxonomy (GTDB): domain Bacteria; phylum Pseudomonadota; class Alphaproteobacteria; order Acetobacterales; family Acetobacteraceae; genus Falsiroseomonas. The sequence continues at coordinate 2,650 of JBIKSZ010000192.1, forward strand.
CATTCGCGTTGAGGACCATATGCGCCACCTGCGGCCGCAGCCGGTCCAGCAGGTGGTCGAGCAACGGCCGGCCGGCCACCTGGCGTAGCGGCTTGTCGCCCCCGCCCATCCGGCGCGCGAGGCCGCCGGCGAGCACAACGGCCAGCGTGTCCTCACGCCTCATCGCGAACCTGATCCTGCTGCGCCATCGCCTCGGCGCTGTTCTTGCGCCAATGCTTGGCGCTCTCCTCCGGCACATAGTCGAGCTCGGCGTCGAAGACGATGCGGTCCTCGCCGGCCAGCGCCACGAAGCGCTTGCCCTTGCAGCGGCCGATCAGGGTGAGGTTGGCCTCCCGCGCCAGCTCGACACCCCAGGCGGTGAAGCCCGAGCGGCTGACGAGGATGGGGATGCCCATCCGGACGGTCTTGATCACCATCTCCGAGGTGAGCCGGCCGGTCGTGTAGAAGATCTTGTCGTCCGGCGCGACGCGCTCGCGGAACATCCAGCCGGCGATCTTGTCCACCGCATTGTGGCGGCCGACGTCTTCCATATAGGCCACCGGCTGGTCCTGCTGGCACAGCGCGCAGCCATGGATCGCGCCGGCTTCCAGGTAGAGGCTCGGCAGCGTGTTGATCCGGTGCAGCACGCGGTACAGCCAGGAGGTCCGCAGCTCGGCCGTTGGCGACAGCCGGACCGTGGCGAAATCCTCCATCAGGTCGCCGAAGGCCGTGCCCTGCGCGCAGCCGGAGGTCAGCGTCTTCTTCTTCAGTTTCGTTTCGAAGTTGGTCTGGTGCCCGGTCCGCACCACCACGACGCCGAGATCCTCGTCGTACTCGACGCCCGTCACCGCGTCGTCGCGCTTCAGCATGCCCTGGTTCAGCAGATAGCCGAGGGCGAGGTCTTCTGGCCGGTCCAGGATCGTCATCATCGTCACGATCTCCTGCCCGTTCAGATAGAGGGTCAGGGGCCGTTCCACGGTGACCGCGGTTTCGACCGCTGCGCCTGTGTGATCGCGCCCCGTCACGCGGCGGGTCAGGCGGGGATCGGACGGGTCGGGCTGGACCCGAAGCAGAGGCATATCCATCCCCAAAGGGTGGGGGGAGGAGGGGCGCATCGCAAGCCGGTCCCAGCCCACCCCGAAGGCCTCTCCCAAAAGGGTGAGAACGGGTGTTCTAAAGCAACCTCCGGGTGTTGCGCCTGTCAACAAAACGAGAGATTGTACGGCAACGCATATCACGAAGGTGGAACATTTCGCCGCTTACCTCTGCCGCGCCCTTGGCGCGGGCTCTCCCCACCCCACAGGCGCCTGAGGCTGTCTCCGTCATCCTCCCGCTGTTGCAGGCGGTGCTGGACGGTCACCCCTTGGTGACGGCCCTGGTCCCGCTGGCGGCGCGGCTCGGTGCCAGCAGCCACAGCATCCATTTGGTGCGATATCGTGATGGACGTGTCGCGGGCAGCGTGGCGGATGGCCATGGCGGTTGTGGCCCGGATGCGCGCGCGGCTTATGTCAACCACTGGGTGCGGCGTTGCCCTCGGGCCCATGCGCTGATGGGTGTGTCCCCGGCGGTGCGCGACATGGCGGAGCTCGTCCCGGCGGAGACCTGGCGGACCAGCCGTGTCTGGACCGCCTGGGGGCGGCCGCATGGCGCGGCCTTCCATAGCTTGACCGCCACGCTCCGCTCCGAAGGCGAGGCGATGGACGGGATCTTTTTCCAGCGGACCGAGGATGAACGCCCCTTCGGCCCCGAGGAGCGGCGGTTGCTGCAGGCGCTGTTCCCGGATCTCGGCCGCGCCCTGGCGCTCGAAACCCGCCTCGCCGCAGCACGGGCGGGGCCGGAGGAGGCAGCGCAGCGGGGGCTCGATGCGATGCCCGACGGTGTCGCGCTGCTGGATGCCCAACGCGGCCTGGTCTTCGCCAATGCGGCGCTGCGCCGGATGGCGGCGGCGGGGGATGGGTTCACGCTCGGCGCGGATGGCCTCGTCCTGCCCGAACCGGCCCGACGGGCCGCGCTGTCGCGCGCGGTGACGGCGGCCCTGGCCGCGGCGGAGGGGCGGGTGGGCTTGCTGGAGAGCGCGGGCGTCGTGGCCCTGCCGCGGCCATCCGGCCGGGCGCCCTTCATGCTGCGGGCTGTGCCGGTGGTGCCGGGGGGCGTCTGGGGCGGCTTCCGCGGGGCGATGCTGTTGGTGACCGACGGCGCCCGGCGGCCGCGTCCGAACCCGGCCCTGCTCGGGCGGATGTTCGACCTGACCCCGGCCGAGGCGGCGCTCGCGGCCGCGATCGCGGTCGGCCAGACCCTGGCCGATCATGCGAAGCGCCGTGGCATCTCGGTGGAGACCGCCCGCAGCCACATGGCCGCGATCCGCCGCAAGACCGGCTGCCGCCGCCAGCCCGACCTGACCGCCCTCTTGGCCCGCCTGCCGGGGTAGCGCGACCCCGCCGGCGGGCCGGCTTGGCCTATCGCCCCGCGGCGGCGCGGATGTCCGACGGGCGCTGCAGCGACTGCGTCCCGGTGACGGTGTTGTTCAGGTAGAACTCGTCACGCGGGAAGACGTCGGTCAGCGGCGCCTCGCCACGTGGCGTGCCCGGGCTCCAGGCAAGCGCCGGGTTGGCGAAGAAGGAGGCGTAGTCCGAAAAGCCGCGATTGCCGCGCGCCAGATGCGCCTGCACGGCCGGGTCGGCGAAACGGCGGGCCAGCTCGGCCGGGTCAAAGGGAATGGGCTGGTCGGACCCGATCAGCACGCTGCCCGGCATCAGCAGCAGCGTGTGGGGGAAGACGGCGGCGAAGGTCTCGACCGTGCGCCGTGTCGGGCCCCACTGGACATAGATCCCACCTGGCGCGAGCCGGCGACGGACGGATTGCAGGAATTCCTCGGAGTAGAGCAGGCCGGAATGCGAGCCCTCGGGCAGGATCGCATCGGCCTGGATGATGTCGTAGCGCTCCTCGCCCTTCGACAGCGCCCGGCGGCCATCGCCATATTCCAGGCGCCAGCGCGGGTTGCGGAACATCTCGGCGATCGGGCCGTTCGGATGGCGCTGGCCGAGTTCCTCGAGCGCGGTGATGACCGGACCCACCAGCTCGATCGCGCGCACTTCGCGCGTCGCGGGCGAAACACCGGCCGCCCAGGGCGTGCCGCCAGAGCCGATACCGATGGCCAGGACGTTCTGCGGATCGGGGTGGATCAGCGGGCCGACCGCGCCCAGGAACTGGTGGATCGGCAGGAAGGGGATGCGGCCCTGGGAGAAGCCCTGGATGAAGAAGGGCCCATAGGGCTCGCCGGGCGTGGCGGCCGCCGGGCGCGGGGTGGCGGAGCCGTCGTCGCGGAAGAAGGCGACGCCGGAGCGATCCTCGGCCCAGGCGGTGCGCTGGCCGGGCTTTTCATGATGCAGCCGGGCCCAGAGCGCGGCATTGCCGGGCAGCACCACCAGCGCCAGGGCGCAGGCGCCTGCGAGGGCCAGTTCCGGCTTGCGGCCCCAGCCGCCCTTCCAGAGCCAGAACAGCGTCAGCAGCACCGAAAGGCCTGCCAGCAGCTGCAGCGTGCCGGCGGTACCGAGCAGGTGGAAGGTGACGATGCCCGTCCCGATCGAGCCCGCCGCATTGCCGAGGATATTCGCCAACTGCACCCAGCCGACCCGCGCGCCGACCGAGGCCAAATCCTGCTGCACCGCGCGCTGCACGAAGGGGAAGGTCATGCCGATGAGGAAGGAAGGCGGGCCCACCACCAGCACGATCAGGATGACCGTCGTCGCGAGCCCCCCATCCCGGAGACGCTGGATGTCAGTCGAGACGTAGTTGCTGATCGGCCAATGCGGCAGCGCCCAGTAGAGCGCCATGATCAGCGCAGCCCCGAGCGCGAAGCCGGCGGCCTGGGTGATGAAGAAGGCCGGGCGCGGATCCTTCATCTTGCGCACCATGCGCGCGGCCAGCGCCATGCCAAGGCCGTCGGCCAGCAGGAACACGCCGAGCACGGTGGGGAAAAGGTAGGCGTGGTACTGCCCGACCTGGCCCATCAGCCGCACCCAGACGATCTCGAGCGCGACGATCACATAGCCCGAGAGGAAGACCAGCACGCACCAGAGCTTGAGCGAGCCGAAGGGCTCCGTCTGCCCGGCGGCGCCCGCCTGCTTCGGCGCGGGCTGCGGCACGGCTGCGCCCTTCAGCGCGGGCAGCAGCGTCAGCGCCAGCAGGGCGGCGAGGATGTCGAGGCCGGCGGCCAGCATCAGCGCGCCGACAAAGCCGAGATTGCCGACCAGCAGCCAGCCGCCCAGCAGCGCGCCAAGGCCCGCGCCGAGCGTGTTGAGGCCATAGAGCGTGCCGATGCGCTCGGCCACCGTCTCGAGGTTGGTGGCGATGGCGCGCGCCAGCAGCGGCAGCGAGGCGCCCATCAGCGTCGTCGGCAGCACGAGGCCGGCGAAGCACAGCGCGAAGATGGCAACGGGGTTGTCCACCACGCCGGCCAGGTCGGTGGCCAGGAAGTCGTAGAGGAAGAATTTGGACACCAGCGCGAAGACCGCGACGCCGCCCTCGGCCAGCGCGAAGCCGATCATCGCGCGATAGGGGGAGAGCCGGTCGGCGACCTTGGCGCCGATGATCGAGCCGAGCCCGAGGCCGGCCAGGAAGGCGCCCACCACCAGCGCGGCGGAAATCGTGTCGGAGCCGGCGAAGATGCCGAGCATGCGCTGCCAGACGATCTGGCAGAGCAGGGCCGCGAAGCCCGAGCAGAAGAACGCAACTGCA
>JBIKSZ010000023.1:0-23373 GCA_044348345.1 Roseomonas sp.
CGTCAGCAGTGCGGCCTGGGCCTGCTGCTGCGGCGGGATGGGACGGGCGCGGGGGGCAGGGGCCTGGGCGGTGGCAGGGCGCGCCACGGCGGGCTGGGTGGCGCTGGCCTGGCTGCTGGCGGTCTGCGCAGTCGCGACGGGCGCCAGGACCATGGCACCGAACATCAGGCAGAGAACGACGAGCGTGCGGTGGTCGCGCATCCGATGTCTCCCTCTGGTTCGCCTCCGGACGGACCTCGCGGCCCGGTGATCAAGGCGGTAACCGCGGGGGCTGGGGCTGCCAACCCGCCACGTTGTTACACGGGGAAATCCGGCGTGATTTGCTGGGGAGGGCTGTGGATAACCGGGCGTAGGCGGCAAATCATCCTACAGCACCACCGGCTGGATGGATTGGCCACGCTGTTGCGGCAGAAATGCCACACGCAATGGAAGGCCAGGATAGACTCCTTGAGCGCTTCGCATGGCAGTCATGTTGCAGTCGAATGCTGCACCGTGCCGCACCCGGTCCGACGAGGCCGGAGCAACCCGTCCCGGCCAAGGCCAGGACGGGTCGGAAGGCTCACCGGCAGGCGGTGATCATGATTTCCACGAGGTGCCGCGGGTCGGCCATGTTGGCCTCCACGCAGGCGCGGACCGGGCGGCCGGCATCGCCGAGCCACTCGATCCACACCTTGTTCATCGCGTCGCGGTCGCGGATGTCCTTCAGCCAGATCTGCGCCTGCAGCAGGCGGGTCTTGTCGGTGCCGTTCGCCTCGAGCGCGGCGTCGATCTTGGCGATCACCTCGCGCGTCTGGCCGACAACATCCTTGGCGAGGTCGTCGGCGGTCAGCCCGGCGAGATAGACGAAGTTATGGTACTCGACCGAGGTCGAGAGGATCTGGTTGCTGCCCTGGCGGGTGATCTTGGACATGCGCTGGCCTTTCCTGTGGATGGCCGGCGCTGTCTAGGCGCGGGGCGCCAAGGCGGCAAGACGCGGGGCAAGACGCCGCGCGGTGCGGGGCGCCGCCGCGGGATCAGCCGCGTGGCGGGGTCGCATCCTCGCCATGATCGGTCGCCTCGAGCACGCCGCAGCCGCAGAAGGGGCAGCGCGCCAGCGCGCCGAGGCGCGGCAGCGCCTCCTGCGGGACGGGGCGGCCTTCCATCAGCTGGTCCAGCTCGATCCGGATCGCCTCATGCGTCGCCGGCGCCTCGCAGGCCGAAGCCGCATACTCGGCCGCAACCTCGGCCGCGGCCGGCTCCAGCCGGAAGGCCCGCGCGGCGGCGGGCGCCAGGGCGAGCGGGGCGGCGGCGAGCAGGCGGCGGCGGATCGTCGTCATACGGTGCATTCTACCAGATCCGCCTGCCCTCACGCCACGGCGTAGCTGCTGCCAGAGGCCGCCGCGCCGATCATCGTCTCGAACACAGAGACACCGTGGATCGCCTCCTCTACCGGCAGCGGATAGGGCGCTTCGCCCCGCACCGCTGCAGCGAAGGCGGCAAGCTCGGCCGCCTCGATGTCGGTCTTCGGGAAGTCCTTGGTCCAGCCTTCGCCCTCGACGGGGGTGAAGGTCAGGCGCTCATGCCCGTTCAGTTCCAGCATCCCCTGGCTGCCGAACAGTGCGACGCGCCAGTAGCGCGCGGAGAGCGAGAGCGTGGCGAAGCCGACGGTCGCGCCGCTCTCCAGCAGGCCGAGCATCGCGGTCGTGTCGTCGATTGTCGGCGACACGCGCGCATGGCTCTTCACCGTCACCTCGCGGAAGCGGCCGGCCAGGTTCACGATCATGTCCACCATGTGGATGCCCATGCCGCCCATGCCGCCCAGCGGGCTTTCGGCGCGGTCGGCGCGCCACATGCCGGGCTTGTAGGCGAGCGCGCCGGGGCCGCTGAAATGCCCTTCCACATGCAGCAGCGTGCCGATGGCGCCCGAGGCCAGCATCTCCTTCATCGTCGCCACTGCCGGCAGGAAGCGGCGGTTATGGCCAAGCGCCATGACAACGCCCGCGGCCTTGCAGGCGGCAACCGCAGCCTCGGCCTCGGTCTTCGACAGGGTGAAGGGCTTCTCGACGAAGACATGTTTTCCCGCACGCGCGGCGGCGATGACCTGGGCCGCGTGCTGCCCATGCGGCGTCGCGAGCACCACGGCCTTCACGGAGGGATCGGCCAGGATCTCGTCATAGCCGCCGACCAGCCGGATGCCCTTCTCCGCCGCGTAGTCGCGCGCCTTCTCCGGCGTGCCGGTGCAGCCGGCGACGAAGCGGATCGCCGCATCGTTCTTCCCCTGCACACTGTCCACGAGCACCCGGCCCCAGCGGCCCATGCCCACGATCGCCGCATTCAGCATCACGCCGTTCCTTTCGACCCGCCGCCGGGCGGCGGCCCTTCCAATGCACGTTCCATCCGCGCGAGCCGCGACACGCCCCAGGCGAGCACGCCCAGGAACAGCCCGACCGCGACCAGTGTCGGGATACGCAGCCCGAAGGCCTCGCCCGCCGCGCCGAGCGCGAGCGCGCCAATCGCCGGGCAGGCGCGCGTGATCAGCCCCCAGAGGCTCAGGACCCGGCCGCGGAAGGCGGCCTCCGTCGCGTTCTGCAGCAGCGTCTGCACGCTGATCCCGTGCACCGACGCCGTCGCCCCGATCAGCGCCCCGCACAGCAGCCCGAGCGGGAACCAGTTGGTCGCCGCGAAGGCCCCGGTCGTGGCCGCCATCGCAAGCGCCGCCCAGACGGCAAGCCGCGTCGTGCCCGCAAGCCGGCCGCGATTGGCAACCCATAGCCCCGCAATCAGAGAGCCAATGCCGAAGCAGGCCGTGAGCATCGCCAGCGCATCGGCGCCACGGCCGAAGCTGCGCTCGACAAAGGGCGGCAGGATTTCCTGCACGCCGCGCAGCAGGATCGCGGCGAGCGCGGCATAGAGCAGCAGCGGCCCGATACCTGCATGGCGCTGCGCATAGCGGATCCCCTCTGCCACCTCGCCCCAGAGGCTCGCCCCGGCGGGATGGCCCTGCCGGTCGGCCGCGGCCACCTTCAGCAGCAGGATCGAGAGCGCCGCCAGCGAATAGCCGATGGCATTGGCCGCGATCGCCGGCACCACGCCCCAGATGGCGATGATCGGCCCGGCCAGCGCGGGGCCGACGAAGCGCGCGACCGCGAAGGTCAGCGAATTCGCCGCCACCGCCGCGGGCAGGTCGGCGCGCGGCACGATCCCCGGCATCAGTGCCTGGCGCACGGGCTGCGCGAAGGACGCAGCGATGCCGCCCACCACCTCGAGCCCGAGCAGGATGCCGATGGTCATGTGCCCGCTGGCCGTGATGCCGGCCACCACCGCCGCCTGCACCGCAATGGCGAATTGCGCGAGAGTGGCAAGCTTCACGCGGTCCATCCGGTCCGCCACCGCGCCGGCCAGCGGGCTCGCGATCACCGCCGGGGCCAGGTCGCAGAAGGCGACCATGCCAACCCAGAAGGCGCTGCCCGTCAGTTCCCAGGCGAGCCAGGAGACGGCGATGCGCTGCATCCAGAGGCCGGTCCAGGCCAGCATGGAGCCGCCGAAGAAGATGCGGCTGTCACGATGCGAGAGCGCCCTGCGGAGGGCGCCGCCCGAGCCCATGGCTGGGACTCAGCTGCCCCCCGCGCGCGCGCCGGTGCCCATGCAATCGGCGATGATGCGGTTGCGGTCCATCTGCGCGAAGGCGCGATCGGATTCGGCGCGTGCGTAAGGGGCGACGGTCACGAAGCCGCGGCCGCCCTCGGTCTCGTCAGCGCGCATCACCTGGGCGCGCTCACGCCGCAGCACCATGCGCTCGGCCTCTGCCTGGCAAGCGGCCAGGCGCGAATCCGCGGCCTGCGGCGCGGGGGGCGGGGGTGCCGCGCAGGCGGCCAGCAGGGCCGGCAGCAGCCATAGGGCGGGGCGGGACAAGAGGGGGCGAAGCATGGCGGCGTCGGCCTTCCGGGTCGGGCAGCGGCTCAGGCAGGGGCGCGGGCCGCGAGTCCGCGTGACAATAGCCGCCGAAGGGCCTCCGCGTCGAACCTCGCCGCGGGATCGAGCGGCAGGGTGGCCGCCGCGCCGAGCAGGGCCGGGTGCAGCTCGATCCCCTCCTCGCCGAGCGCATAGAGGCCGGCCAGGAATTCGGCGCGGGGCAGCACCTCGACCAGCGCCAGCAGCCGGAGGCAGAGCGCAAGGCCCGTCAGCGTGCCGAGATCGGCGTCGCGATCCACCGCCTCGGCCCAGCAGCGGGCGTCGCGGTCGGCAATGGCGATCACGGTCGGCTCGGCGGCGTCGCGGCGGAACATCAGCGTCCGTGGCGGCCCCCAGCGCTTGGCCGCGGCGCCAGCCCGTGCGGCCCGCCAGGCGGCCAGCAGCGCATCCGGCCGGACGGCGGGCAGGGATTCGGGTGGGCAGGGGACGGCGTAGGCAAGGCGGCCCAGCGCATCCTCGGCCACGCGGATGTGGGCATCGGCCATCGGCGCCATGTGGCACCACTCTGCCTGGCTCGCCAGGGGCCGCGGCGGCTTCGCAAGCGGCGGCGGAGGACGCATGATCAGGCCATGGACCCGACCCGCCTGACCGCCACCGAGGCCGCGCGCGCGATCGCCGCCGGCCGCCTGTCCCCCGCCGAGCTGATGGAGGCCTGCCTCGCCCGCGCTGCCGCGCGCGAGCCCGCGGTGCGCGCCTTCGTCCATCTCGACCCTGCCCAGGCCCGGCGCCTGGCGGCGGCGGCCGGGCACGGCCCGCTGCATGGCATCCCCATCGCCGTGAAGGATGTGATCGACACCGCCGACATGCCGACCGGCTATGGCTCGCCCATCTGGGCCGGGCACCGGCCGCGCGCGGATGCGGCTGCGGTCGCCGCGGCGCGCACCGCAGGCGCGGTCGTTATGGGCAAGACCGTCACCACCGAATTCGCCACGCGCCATCCGGGTGCCACCGCCAACCCGCACAACACTGCGCATACGCCGGGCGGCTCCTCCTCCGGCTCTGCCGCTTCGGTGGCGGATGGGATGGTGCCGCTGGCCTTCGGCACACAGACCGCGGGCTCCATCGTGCGCCCGGCCGCCTTCTGCGGCGTGGTCGGCTTCAAGCCGAGCTTCGGCACGCTGCACCGCGCCGGCATGAAGGTGATGAGTGAGAGCCTCGACACGATCGGCGTGCTGGCCCGTTCGGTTGCCGATTGCGCGCTGGCGATGGGGGCGATGAGCGGTCGCGACCTCGGCGACCCGGAGGCGAAGCGCGAGCGCGCGCCGCGCTTCGGCCTGACGCTCGGCGCGGAGCCGGAGAAGGCCGCGCCGGAGACGGTCGCGCTGCTGCACCGCGCCGCGGACGCCGCGCGCAAGGCTGGGGCCGAGGTGGTGGACTTCACCCTGCCGCCCATCCTGCTGCGCGCCGCCGAGCTTCACCCGGCGATGATGAACATGGAAAGCGCGCAGTCCATCGCCTGGGAACTCGCCACGTCGCGCGCTCAGCTCTCGGACGTCCTGGTCGAAAAGATGGATTGGGCGCGCGCCCAGCCGCCCGCGATGTTGCAGCAGGCCCGCCAGGCCCAGACCACCGCGATCGCCGCACTCTACGGGCTGATGGCCGATATGGACGCGCTGCTGACCCCGAGCGCGCCGGGCGAGGCGCCAGAGGGCCTCGGTTGGACCGGCGAGCCGGCCTTCAACTCCCTCTGGACGATGCTGCACGGCCCGAACGTGACCATCCCGGCCGGCACCGGGCCGAAGGGGCTGCCGATGGGCGTGCAGCTCGTTGGCCGCGTCGGCGCGGATGCGACAACCCTCGGCTGGGCGCGCTGGCTGCAGGCGGCGATGGGGTAGGGCGCCTGTTCGGGGCGGTGTCCCTCCCGGACCCGCCCTGCCAAGGGGTGGAGCCCCCCTCGCAACCGATGAGTATTCAACGCCGAAGGGGGTGAGGGCCGATGTGCCCCCACCCCCTTCGGCGTTAAACCGATCGAGGTTGAGGAGGCCACTCCTCCTGGTAGGAGGGGCTGGGAAGAGCAGCGCTATCCCAATGGCGCGGCTCCCCCGGGCAGACTGCTCTACCCCATCGGGCCTGCGGCGGATGCTGATGGTGGCGGGGCAGGTGGGGCGCCGGGCGGCGTGGCCGCCCAGGGCCTCGGGCACGGGTCACAGCAGAATGGGCCACCGGCGCAACATACCCCTGTGCCCGGCGCTAGGGCATGGCCAACTCGTAACGTAGACGTGATTATTATTTATTCGTACGTATCGGCATATGGCGCATTCGTGAATTTGTAGAGCGCTGGCGGGGCGGTGGCCCCTGGGCACGGGGGCAGCCGGTGGCGGAAGCGTGGGGGCGGCTCTGATGCGTCGCGGCGATGCGACTTTGGCCGATGCAGAGTTTGCTCATGCCGGCGGCGGAGCGCATGTCGCCGTTCGGCCCCGTCAGGACGGCCTCTGGGTTCCAAATGCGTGCGCCGGCGGACGGACGCGTCAGCCCCGTACCGCACCACTCGGCACTGCGTCGTACGGCGTGCGTAGCCGTCGCAGCTTGGTCCATGCCCTGGCCATCCGTCTGCGCCGTACGATTATGGAACCTGGGCGCACGAGGATCGCCTCGCGGCTTGCGGTCGGTGGTGGCGCCTTGCATCCGTCCTCTGCCGTGGCCAGCCTTCGCCTGATCCGCCGTCAAGCCACGCTGCAGTCCGTTGTTGACTGAAGAATGGCTGATCAGCTTGGCCAAGCGGCTTCGGCAGATATCGAGGATCGCTTCCGGGCCACGTTGCAGCTTGCTGCTGTCGGGATCGCTCACCTCGGCCTCGACGGTCGCTGGCTCTTCGCCAACCGCAATCTGTGCGACATGCTGGGCTACACCGCGGATACGCTGCAGGCATCCACACTGCAGGATGTGACGCATGCGCGGGATCATGTGGCCGACGCCACAGGCCTGCGGCGCCTCCTTGCCGGTGATGTCACGAGCTATTCGGCACCAAGGTGCTTCATCAGGCGCGACGGCAGCGATCTCTGGTGCGAACTCACCATCACGCGGTTGCCGTTGGAGACGGCTGACGGCACGATTTGCTTCACGGCGACGATACAGGACGTGTCCAAGCGCTTCGCTGCCATGGCCTCGATGCAGGCCAGCGAAATGGTCCTCTCGGCGATCGGAGCGTCGACGCCGGACCTGGTCTTTGCGAAGGATCGGCAGGGCCGGCTTCTCTACGCCAATGCCGCGACGCTGGCGGTCCTTGGAAGGTCTGCCGATGAGGCGCTGGGGCGCACAGACCTCGACATGATGATGCATCGCTCCCAGGCGATCGCCATCATGGACAATGACCGGCGTGTCATGGCGCGTGGCGAGCCAGAGACGGTGGAAGAGGTCGTTGCCTATACCGTCTCGGGCGGCATTGACCGCATATGGCTCGCGACCAAGTCGCCCATGCGGGACGCCGATGGAGCGATCATCGGCGTCGCGGGGGTGGCGCGCGACGTCACCGCGGAACGCGCTGCGGCAACGGCCTTGGCGGCAGCCAAGCAGCGGCTGGATATCGTTCTGGAGGGGGCCGGCTTGGGCTCCTGGCACTGGCACATCCCGTCCGGCCACATCGAGTTGGACGACCGTTGGGCCGCCATACTCGGATATGACTTATCCGACCTGAAAGCGTTGACGGGTGTTTGGGATGGTTTGGTCCATTCCGACGACCTGCAGTCCCGTGCGGAGCGCGTGGCCGCGCACTTTGAGGCCAGGACATCGATCTACGAATCTGAGCATCGGCTTCGGCACCAAAGCGGCCGTTGGATCTGGGTGCTGGAGGGTGGGCGCGTTGTGGGACGCGACGCCGCCGGCCGCCCGGTTGTCGCAACGGGAACGCTCCTCGACATCACGGCGCGGCGGGAGGCGGAAGCCGCGCTTGTCGTCAGCGAGGAGCGGCTGGCATTGGCGTCGGGCGCGGCCCGCATGGGAGTGTGGGACTGGGAGGATGGTGCCGCAGGCGGCATCATCAATGCCGAGTTCCGTGCCATCCACGGGCTCGCGCCGGACAACCCGCCCTTCCTCACGATGGAGGCGTGGCTCGCACTCGTTCATCCAGAGGATCGGGATCGCGTGCGCTACTCGATCCGCGACGCGATGCACACGCGGGCCGAGTTCCGCCAGGAATATCGCATCCTGCGCGCCGATACGAACGAACTGAGATGGGTCGCCTCGCGGGGGCGCCGCGTGGATACCGGAGGGCGCCCGTGCCGCATCATTGGTGTCAGTTACGACGACACTGACCGCCGCAGGGAACAGGAACGCCAGGTCTTGCTGGCACGTGAGGTGGATCATCGCGCGAAGAATATCCTGGCCGTGGTCGCCTCCATCGTGAGGCTGACACGGGCGGAAGATCCAAGACGCTTCGCCGAGGGCGTCGAGGCGCGGATCTCGGCCCTGGCGCGCGTCCACACGCTGCTGGCGCGCGACCGCTGGACTGGCGCTGCGCTGGCGGAGATTGCGAAGGAAGAACTGGCAGCCTTCCACCGGCGCGACCGGGTGACGATCAGCGGCCCCGACCTGCGCCTGCGGCCCGATGCGGTCCAGCCGATCTCCATGGTTCTGCACGAACTTGCGACGAATGCCGTGCGGCACGGCGCGCTATCCGGCAGCCATGGCAGTGTCGAACTGTGCTGGCGCCTGGCCGCAGCGGACACCTTGGGGAAGCAGCAGCTTCTGCTCTGGTGGGTGGAGCGCGACGGGCCGCCGATTGTCGGGCCGCCGTCCCGACGTGGCTTCGGGACGACACTCATTCACGCAACCATCCATGGCCAACTGGGAGGCCGTCTGCGGCATCTCTGGCAGAATGCCGGTCTGCAATGCGAGATCGCCCTGCCGACCGATCGCGTCCTGAACGAAGCAGCACCGGCGACAGGCTCGCCCCCGCCGAAGGCGGTGAAGGCACGGGCCAGTGGGCCGAACCCTGGCTTATCGTTGCGAAGGCGGAGGATCCTGGTTGTCGAGGATGAACCGGCCATTGCGCTGGCAACCGCGAACACTCTGGAGCGGCTTGGCTGCGAGGTGGTCGGCCCGGTTGCGACCTTGCAGCAGGGCCTGGCCTTGGCCGAAGCGGAGCAGGCGCGACTGGATGCAGCACTGCTCGACGTAAATCTCGGAGGCGAGGTTTCCTTCCCGATCGCCGAACTCCTGGCGAAGGCCGGCGTGCCGTTCGCGCATGTGACGGGCTATGGCGAACCGCCCGCGCGGCATGACCGGGTCGAGCCGCCTGCGCTCTGGCTGACAAAACCGATCGTCGAAAACGATCTCACCTTGGCTCTGCAGGCCTTGCTGCTGCAAAGGCGGAACCGCCCCGGGTTTCCCGGCGGCGCGTCGGACTGAGGCGCGCGCCCGGGCTCCTTCGGGGTGCCGGCCTTACTTCTTCCCCGCCAGCTCCGGCATGGCCTTCAGCGCATCGGTCGTGTCGAAGTCGCGCAGCACCGCGTCGTCGGACATCTCGACTTCGACCAGGCGGTCGGCGTGTTTCGCCGCCAGGTGGCGGGCGCCGATGTCGCCGCTGATCGCCAGCATCTCGTCCAGGAATTCGCGCGACCACAGCATCGGGTTGCCCTGTTTGCCGCGGAAGGTCGGCTGTACCACGGCGCGGCCTTCCTCCGGGTCGAAGGCGCCGATCAGCCGGTCCAGCGTCGGGGCCGTCACCAGCGGCATGTCGCCGAGGCAGACGAGAATTCCCTCTGCGTCCGGCGGCACCGCGCGCAGCCCCGCCTTCAATGAGGCCGAGAGGCCTTCGGCATACTCCTCGGCATGGGCGAACAACACCGGCCGCCCAGCGAGCGCTTCCTCGACCCGCTCGCGCTCATGCCCGGTGACGACGATGACGGGCCTGGCGCGGGACGCCAGCACATTGTCCACGACGCGGGAGATCATCGGCAGGCCCTTGCCGTCCGCGACCAGCAGCTTGTTCAGCGGCGCCATGCGGCGCGAGCGGCCGGCGGCCAGCACGATGGCGCAGACCTGCCGCGCGCGGCGCGGTGCGATAGGCGAGACGGGCGTGCGCGGGGCTTCCGCGCGCGGCAGCGGGCGCTGCTCGATCTCCTTCAGCAGGCCGCCCACGCCCATCCCCATCACATCGCGCGCCGTGACCCGCTGCCCGGCGAAGATGCGCTCCAGCACCCAGTCGAAGCCATTCAGCTTCGGGCTGCGCGCGCAGCCGGGCAGCACGAGCGCCGGCACATCGCCGACGCGCCCGAGGCAGATCAGGTTGCCAGGGTCCACCGGCATGCCGAAATGCTCGATCGCGCCACCCGCGCGGAGGATCGCCGCCGGGCCGACATCGCGGCGGTCTACAACGGCGGAGGCGCCAGCGATCAGCAGCAGCTGCGCGCCGGCCTTGCGCAGCCGCGTCAGCGCATCGGCGACCGGGCCTTCCTCATGCCGCACGCGCTCGACCGGAAGCATCGTGCCGAGCAGCGCGGTGACGCGCGCGGTCGTCGCCTCCACCGCGCCTTCCATGACGCTTTCCTTGAGACCGGGCAGCTCGGTCAGGACAAGGCCGACGCTGAGCTGGCGGAAAGGCTGCACCGAGATCGCCGTGCGGCCCTTGGCCAGCGCCTCGATCACGCCGAGCACGGCGCCGGGCACGGCGAAAGGAATGACCTTGATGGTCGCCAGCATCTCCTTCGCGCCGACGACGCTGCGGTTCGGCAGCGTCGCCACCGTGATGCTCTCATCCACCTGGTTGATCCGGTCCACGAGGCCCGCATCCACGGTGAAGAGACCGGCGCTTTCGGCAAAGAGGTTCACCCGCCCCGTTGAGGCGCGGGAGCGCGCGATAAGCGGCGCCATCAGCAGGTTGGCGATCCGGTCCGCCGCCTCGTCCTCCGGCACGTCGCCGGCCTCGAGGCGGGCGGCGATCACCTCGCGTTTGCCGGCCTCGCGCAGCGCGGCGAGTGCGGTCTCCTCCAGCACGGTGCCCTTCTTCAGCACCTTGCCGGGCAGGCGGAGCGTGTGGGCGAGGATGGCGCCCTTCGCGTCATCGAGCGGGGTGGGGCCGAAGATCATGGCGCGTTCTTCTGCTTGGGGCCGCCCCGGCGCGCTGAGACGATCTGCGCCAGGATGGAAACGGCGATTTCGGGCGCGCTGACGGCGCCGATATCGAGCCCGACGGGGGCATGGATTTTCGCAAGTTCAGCCTCCGTCAGCCCCGCTTCCGCGAGCCGGGCCAGGCGCTTGGCATGGGTGCGGCGGCTCCCGAGGGAGCCGATGTAGAAGGCAGGGCTTCGCAGCGCAATTTCGAGTGCAGGGTCGTCGAGCTTCGGGTCATGCGTGAGCGTGACAACAGCCGTGCGGGAATCGGGCGCCAGCGCCGTCATCGCCTCATCCGGCCAGTCGGTCGAGATCGTCACCCGATCGCCCATGCGTTCTTCGGTGGCGAAGGCGCGGCGCGGATCGACGACGGTGACGGCGAAGCCAAGAGGGAGTGCCATCGGCACCAGCGCCTGGGCGATATGGACCGCGCCCACCACGATCAGCCGCAGCGGTGGGTTCTGGGCGGCAACGAACCATGTGGCACCATCCACGGTGACGGTGCGGGACGCGTCATCGCGCAGTGCCGCGCGCGCTTCCTCGGCCAGCGGCTCGGGCGTGGCGTCGTCGGGGAACAGAAGCTGTGCGCCATCCGGCAGGCGCGTCAGCAGGGCGACGGCGCGCTTCGCCGCGCGCGCGTCCAGCAGGCGTTCGAGAAGCGCGGGCGTCATGCCAGCTTCTCCACGAAGACCTTGAGCTTGCCGCCGCAGGCGAGCCCGACTTCCCAGGCCCGCTCATCGCTGATCCCGAAATCGAGCAACTGCGGCGCGCCGCTGTCCATCGTGGTTCGCGCGGCGTTGGCCACCGCGCCCTCGATGCAGCCGCCGGAGACGCTGCCTGCGATCCGCCCGGAGCGTGTCACCGCAAGCCGCGAACCGGCGGGGCGGGGGGAGGAGCCCCAGGTCTCCACCACGGTGGCGATCGCCACCTCCTCGCCCTGGCTGCGCCATGTGCTGGCGAGGACGAGGATATCCTCGCTGTCGGCGGCTCCGCTCATATCGCGAACTCCCTTCCGCGGCCGGGATTCCGGTCCGACAAGGCCGTCACCAGCTCGCGCAGTGAGGCCAGGTTATGCACCGGACGGAATTCGTCCACATGCGGCAGCATGGCGCGGATGCCCTGGGACTTGGGCTGGAAGCCCGCATAACGCAACAGCGGATTGAGCCAGACCAGTCGGCGGCAGGATTTGCGCAGACGCTCTGTCGCCTCCGCCAGCCCGTGTGCGCCGTCGCGGTCGAGCCCGTCGGTGATCAGCAGCACCACCGCCCCTTGGCCCAGCACGCGGCGCGACCACGCCTTGTTGAACAGCGCGAGCGATTCCCCGATGCGCGTGCCGCCCGACCAGTCCGGCACGGCGTGGCTCACCATCTCGAAGGCGGCTTCCGGATCGCGGTGGCGCAGCTGGCGCGTGACATTGCTCAGCCGCGTGCCGAACAGGAAGCTGTGCACGCGGTCGCGGTCATTCGTCACCGCATGGATGAAGTGCAGCAGGATCTGCGCGTAGCGCGACATCGAACCCGAGATGTCGCAGAGCACCACCAGTGGCGGCGTGCGCGTGGCACGCCGGCGGCGGGATATGTCGAGGATCTCCCCACCCGTCCGCAGGCTGTCCCGCACCGTCAGGCGAAGATCGGCATGCGTCCCGGCGGCCGAGGCGCGGAAGCGCCGCGTCGGGCGAGCATCCAGCGGCAGGACGAGCTTCCGGATCTCGTCCTTCGCGCGCGCGATCTCCTCGGCCGACATCGCCTCGAAATCCATCCCTTGCAGCCGCTCTCGGTCGCTGACGGTGAAGGTAACGTCGAGCTGCTCCTGCTCCTTCGGCGGCTCGGGCGGCTTCGGCGGATCGGGGCGATCGCCGCGCAACGCCTCTGCCAAGCGGCGCGAGGCGGGCGAGGGCTTCGGCGGTTCCTTGAACCCGTCCAGCATCGCCATGGCGGCCGCGTGCTGCCCTGCCTCCGGGTCGCGCCAGAACAGGCCGAAGGCGTGGTCGAACAGAAGAAAGTGCTCGGCGCGGTGGACCATGGTCGCGCGCAGCGCCGCATGGGCCTGCGTGCGGTCGCCGATCTCGATCGCCTCCAGCGCCGCGGCGCCGCCCAGGATTTCGGTCGGCCCGACCGGCAGTCCGGCGCGGCGCAGCAGTCGGCCGAAGGCGACGAGGTTGGCCGCGAGCGCTCCGGTCGCGCCGGCGGGCTGGGGCAGCGACAGCGCGGCCTTCGGGAGAATCATGCGCCCCGCGGTGCGGGGCGAGCGGCCGAAAGGCCGCCGCGGCAAGTGCCGCGAAGCCTAGCCGCCGGAGGCGGCGCCCGGCGTCTGAGGGCCCGAAAACGGCTCATCACCCCGCCGCCTGCTTCGCCTCGGCGACCAGGCGCGCGGCCTCCGCGCCCCGGATCTTGCCGAGGTCGTCCTGGTACTTGAGCAGCGCGCCGAGCGTCTCATCCACCAGCGCAGGCTCCAGCTCCCTGGCATCCAGCGCCACCAGCGCCGCGGCCCAATCGATGGTCTCGGCGACCCCCGGCGGCTTGAAGGTGTCCGCGCCGCGCACGGCCTGGACGAAGGCCACGACCTGCGCCGAGAGCCTCTCATTCACGCCCGGCGCGCGCAGCTTCAGGATCGCGCGTTCCCGCGCCGCATCCGGGTAGTCCACCCAGTGATAGAGGCAGCGCCGGCGGATCGCGTCATGCACCTCCCGCGTGCGGTTCGAGGTGATGATGACCACGGGCGGAACGGCCGCCTTCACCGTGCCGAGTTCCGGGATGGAGAGCTGGAAGTCGGCCAGGATCTCCAGCAGGAAGGCCTCGAAGGGCTCGTCGGCGCGGTCGAGCTCGTCGATCAGCAGCACCGCAGGCTCGCCTTCCAGCGCGTCCAGCAGCGGGCGGGATTGCAGGAAGCGGCGGTCATAGATGCCGCGTTCCAGCGCCGCGCGGTCACCAGCCTCGCCCGAAGCTTCCGCGAGGCGGATCGCCATCAGCTGGCGGGCGTGGTTCCACTCATAGGCGGCCGAGGCCAGATCCATGCCGTCATAACATTGCAGCCGCACCAGCCGGCGCGGCAGCTCGGCGGCCAGGACCTTAGCGATCTCGGTCTTGCCCGTGCCGGGCTCGCCTTCGAGGAACAGCGGGCGGCCCATGCGCAGCGCAAGGTGGATGGTCGTGGCCAGCTGGCGGTCGGCGACATAGCCGCCGGCCGCGAGCAGGCGCTGCGTCTCCTCGACGGAAGACGGGATCATCCCGCCTCAGCCCGACGCGAAGATCAGCAGCAGCACCACCAGCATGGCGCCCGCGCCGAGCGGCACCTGGACGGGGAAGCCCGCGACCTGCATGGCCAGCAGGCGCGAAACCTTGTCCATCGGGCTGCCGGCGACCCAGCCGGTCTCGGACAGCGCGGGTTCGGCGGCGGCCGGGGCCGCGGCCGGGGCGGGCGGGGCGAGCTGCGCCGCGAAGCGGTCGAAGAACTGGTCGGCCATGGACTTCGCCGTGCTGTCGATCAGCCGCGCGCCAAGCTGGGCCATCTTGCCGCCGACCTGGGCCTTCACGCTGTAGCGGAGGATGGTGGCGTCCGGCCCGACCTCCTCGAGCGACACATCGGCGCCGCCCTTGGCGAAGCCCATCGCGCCGCCCTGGCCCTCGCCAGAGATGGTGTAGGAGGCGGGCGGATTGACGTTGGTCAGCGCCACCTTGCCGCCGAACTTGGCCGACATCGGCCCGAGCTTCAGCGAAACGCGGGCCTGGAAGCTGTCATCGCCGGTCCGCTCCACGCTTTCGCAGCCGGGAATGGCGGCCTGCAGCACGGCGGGGTCGTTCAGCGCTTCCCAGACGCGCTGGCGCGGGGCGGCAATATGCCGCTCGCCGGTCATCTCCATGGGTCGAGGTCCTCCTGCGGTCGGGCGTAATTAGGCCCAGAGGGCCAAGACGGAAAGGGCAGGGGGGCGCGGCCATCGTGACGGCGGCGGCCGGACGGGCTAAGCCACTGTCCAGAAAGGTTCGGGGGGACAAAGGGACATGCGGGGCTGGACGCGGCAGTTGGGCTTGGCTGGGCTCGTGGCCGGTGCGGCGCTGGTGCCGGGGGCTGCGCTCGCCGCGGGCGGGGGCGTGCCGGGGGCGCAGATGTCGCTGCTCTGGGCGGTGCCGTTCGTCGGCATCCTGCTGTCCATCGCGCTGATGCCGCTCTTTGCCGGCCATGTCTGGCACCATCACTACGGCAAGATCGCCGCCGGCTGGGCGGTGCTGCTGCTGGTGCCGCTGGCGGCCGTCTTCGGGCTTGGCGCGGCCTGGTACGAATTCTCCCATGTGATGGTGCTGGAATACATCCCCTTCATTGCGCTGCTGCTCGCGCTCTACACCGCGGGCGGGGGCGTGTTGCTCAAGGGCTCGCTGGTCGGCACGCCCGCCACCAACACGGCGCTGCTGGCCATCGGCACGGTGCTGGCCAGCCTGATGGGCACCACGGGGGCCGCGATGCTGCTGATCCGCCCCGTGCTGCGCGCCAACGCGTTCCGGCGGCAGAAGACGCACACCTTCGTCTTCTTCATCTTCCTGGTCGCCAATATCGGCGGGTCGCTGACGCCGGTGGGCGATCCGCCGCTCTATCTCGGCTTCCTGCGCGGCGTGTCCTTCTTCTGGCCGACGACGCATCTGTTTGGCGAGTTCCTGCTCTGCGCCGTCGTGCTGCTGGCGGTCTACTACGTCCTCGACACGCTGGCCTGGAATCGGGAGAAGCCGACCCCCCCGGCGGAGGAGCGCAAGGAGCCGCTGTCGATCGAGGGCTGGGTGAATGTGGCCCTGGTCGGTGCCATCGTCGCGGTGGTCATCGCGATGGGCTATGTGAAGCTCGGCCATTTCTATTTGCTCGGCCAGCGCCTTGAGATCGAGCGCGGCATCGGCATCTTGCTGTTCCTGGCCATCACGCTGGCCTCCGTGAAGCTGACCTCTACCCAGTTGCGAGAGGCGAATGGCTTCGCCTGGGGCGCGATCCTGGAGGTCGCGAAGCTGTTTGCTGCCATCTTCATCTGCATGGCGCCGGTGCTCGCGATCCTGCGCGCGGGGCTGGACGGCGCGGCGGCACCGCTGGTCGCGCTGACTTCAGATGCGAGCGGCCAGCCCATCCCTTGGGTCTATTTCTGGATGTCGGGGATCCTGTCGAGCTTCCTCGACAATGCGCCGACCTACATCGTCTTTTTCGAACTCGCCGGCGGGAATCCCGCGCATCTGATGACACAGGGCGCGCTGACGCTGGCCGCCATTTCCTGCGGCGCGGTGTTCATGGGGGCCAACAGCTATATCGGCAACGCGCCCAACTTCATGGTGAAGGCGATCGTGGAGGAGAATGGGGTGCGCATGCCCTCCTTCTTCGGCTACTGCGCCTGGGCGGCGGTGTTCATGGGGGCCAACAGCTATATCGGCAACGCGCCCAACTTCATGGTGAAGGCGATCGTGGAGGAGAATGGGGTGCGCATGCCCTCCTTCTTCGGCTACTGCGCCTGGGCGGCGGTGTTCCTGCTGCCCTTGTTCGTGCTTGTGACCTTCGTGTTCTTCTGAGTTCCGTGCTACCGAGGAAGGCAAGACAACCATGCCCTATGTGATCGCCGACGACCTGCCCGATGCGCCCGCTGGCGCGCGCTTCCGCGCCCTGCTCGACCGGCCGGAGATCCTGCAGATGCCGGGCGCGCATACCGGCATCGCGGCGCTGCTGGCGAAGAAGGCCGGGTTTGAGGCGCTCTACATGTCGGGTGCTGCGATGTCGGCCACGATGGGGCTGCCCGACCTTGGCATGATCACGGTGGATGAGGTCGCCTTCTACATCCGCCAGGTCGCGCGCGCCGCGCGGCTGCCGATGCTGGTGGATGGCGACACCGGCTATGGCGAGGCGCTGAACGTCATGCACATGGTCCGCGTCTTCGAGGAATCGGGCGCAGGTGCCGTGCATCTGGAAGACCAGCTTCTGCCGAAGAAGTGCGGCCATCTGAACGACAAGAAGCTGGCCGATGCGCGCGACATGGCCGCCAAGGTCGCCGCGGCGCGCAAGGCGCGGAAGAACCTGGTCATCATCGCCCGCACCGATGCCGTGGCGTCCGAAGGGATGGATGCGGCCGTGGCCCGCGCGAAGCTCTACCTGGAAGCTGGCGCGGACTGCATCTTCCCCGAGGCGCTGACGACCCGCGACATGTTCGCGGAATTCGCCCGCCAGATGCCCGGCGTGAAGCTGCTGGCGAACATGACCGAGTTCGGCCGCACGCCCTTCCTGACCGCGAAGGAATTCGAGGAGCTGGGCTACGCCATGGTGATCTGGCCGGTCAGCCAACTGCGCGTCGCCAACAAGGCGATGGAGGAGCTCTACGCCACCATCCGCGAGACCGGCGGCACGATGAAGATGCTCGACCGCATGCAGACCCGCGCGCAACTCTACGAGGCGATCGGCTACCACGACTATGAGGCGCTGGACGCGAGCCTGGTGAAGACCGTCATCCCCGAGGGCATGCCCCAGGGGTGAGGTCGCGCTAAAGGCGGGTTGAACGCTGCGGCCACTGGCCGCATCTGCGGTTGAGCGCCCGGGCCAGGGAAGGCCCGAGCCGTTTCATTGATTGGGAGAGACCGGGACCATGTCCGACCAGCAACTGCCGGCCGTGCCGCAGAAGGCGCCCTATGCCGTCGAGGTCGAGGGCGGCAAGACCTATTGGTGGTGTTCCTGTGGCCTGTCGAAGAAGCAGCCCTTCTGCGACGGCAGCCACAAGGGCAGCGCCTTCACCCCCGTCTCCTGGACGGCGGAGAAGGACGGCAAGGCCTGGTTCTGCGGCTGCAAGGTGACCGGCAAGGCGCCGATGTGCGACGGCAAGCACAAAGGACTTTAAGGCTTCGCCTCAGCCACCGCGCGCGCGCCTGAGCGCGGCGGTGGCCATCGCGTCCAGCGCGTTCAGGAAACGCGACTTGTCGGCCTGCGCCATGGGCGGCGGGCCGCCGCCCATGCCCATCTCCCGCAGGTGCCGCGCCACTTCGCGCCCTGCCAGCGCGCTGCCGATGTTGTTCTCGGTCCAGGGATGGCCCTTGAAGGACAGGCAGAAGGCGCCGGCGGCGATGCAGCGCGCGGCCAGCGGGATGTCGTTCGTCAGGCAGACATCGGTGGGCGCCGCGGCCTCGGCGATCCAGTCATCGGCCTTGTCCGCGCCATCGGTGACGATGACGATCCGCGTGTTGCCGCCGGGCGGGCGGATCGGGCGCGAGCCGTTGGAGACGAGAATCGTCTCGAAGCCGAGCCGCCCGGCGACGCGCAGAATCTCATCGCGCACGGGACAGGCGTCGGCATCGACCAGGAATCGCGGGGCGGTGTCGGTCATCGCGCGGCCGGCAGTTCGACCGCATAGCTCTCGAGCGGCGGCACGCTGCGGATCAGGCGGCGCTCGGCCAGGAAGCGCGCCATGCGCTCATAGCGGTTGCGATCCAGCGCACCGGGCGAGAAGGAGAAGCGGTTGATCGTGTCGCGCCAGGCGCGGCGGTTGAGTTCGTTGTCGAGCTCACGCCGCTGGCCCGCGATGAACATCCGCCAGCTCTCCTCGGGGTTGTTCACCAGGAAATGCGTCGCAGCCTCTGTCGCATCCATGAAGCGCCGCAGGATGGGATCGCGCGCACGGTCGCGATGGGCGATGTAGATCAGCTCATCATAGACCGGCAGGCCATGCTGCTCGGGGTAGAAGGCGCGGCCCGGGCGGCCCTCGATCTCCAGCTGGTGCAGCTCGAAATTGCGGTAGCCGCCGACGATCGCATCCACCTGGCCCGACATCAGCGCCGAGGACAGCGCGAAGTTCACGTTGATCAGGCGCACATCGCTCAGGCGCAGACCTACGCTCTCCAGCATCGCGCCCATCACCACTTCCTCGAAGCCCGCGACCGAGAAGCCAACGCGGCGGCCGCGTAGATCGGCCAGCGTCCGGATCGGCCCGTCGCGCAGGACAGTCAGCGTGGCCAGCGGTGTGGCGACCAGCGTGCCGACGCGGACCAGCGGCAGACCCTGGTCCACCGCCAGATGCAGGTTCTTCTGGTAGAAGACGCCGATGTCCCCGCGCCGCGCCGCGATCAGCCGCGGCGGGTCATTCGGGTCGGCCGGCGCGACAATCCGCACATCGAGCCCGGCGCGGGCAAAATCGCCGCGCTCCTGCGCGATGAAGATCGGCGCGTGGTCGGGGTTGATGAACCAATCCAGCAGCAGCGTCAGCTGGTCGCGCGCCTGCGCGCGGGCAAGGCTAGGCATGGCGAGCAAAGGCAGCGCGAAGGCGGCGCGGCGGGTGATCATGCGTCTCTCCCGGAGAACAGGCTGTCGGGTTGCCAGGGAATGGCCCGGCGCAGCAGCCGGTCCGTCGTGAACCACAGCGCCAGCGCCATCAGCGCCAGCACGAAGAGGGCGGCGAACATCACATCCGTCTGGCTGCGGCCATTCGCGTGCAGCATCAGATAGCCGAGGCCCGCACTCGCCCCGACCCATTCGCCAACCACGGCCCCGATCGGCGCGACAGCGGCCGCAACACGCAGCCCTGAGGCAAGTGCGGGGAGTGCCGCCGGTACGCGCAGCCGCCACAGCACCGCGCCGCGCGCCGCGCCCATGGTCTGCGCGAGGTCGAGCCAGCCCGGCTCCGTGCGCCGCAGCCCGTCATAGAAGGCGGTGGCGACCGGGAAGAAGATGATCAGCGTGGCCATGACGACCTTGCTCGCCATGCCGAAGCCGAACCAGAGCGTCAGCAGCGGTGCGATGGCGAAGACAGGTATCGCCTGGGAGACGAGCAGTAAGGGCAGCAGCCAGCGCCGCCCGCCGCGCCAGGCCATCAGCGTGAGCGCCATCGCACTGCCGAGCGCCGCGCCCAGCGCGAGCCCCGCCAGCATCTCCGCCCCCGTCACCAGCGCGTGGCTGGCGATGCTGTCCCAGCGCGCCGCCAGCGCCTGCGCAACGCGCCAGGGCGAGGGCAGCAGGAAGGGCGGCACGTCGGTGACCCAGACGAAGCCCTGCCAGAGCAGCACAAGCCCGGCGGCAGAAATGAGCGCGCGCATCACGCCACCTCCGCCAGACGTTCCAGCAGCGCCGCCTGCGCGGTCAGCAGCGCGGGATCGCGCGCGGCGCGCGGCGGTGCGCCATCCGGCACCGGCAGCTCAATCGGCGCGGCCGGGCGGCCTTGCAGCACCAGGATGCGGTCCGCGAGGCGCAACGCCTCCAGCGGGTCATGGGTGACCAGCAGCACCGTCCGCCCCGCCAGAAGCCGTGCGGCCAGTTCCTGCAGGCGATGGCGCGTTGGCGCGTCCACGGCGGCGAAGGGCTCGTCCATGAGGACCACGGGCCGGTCCTCCATCAGCGTGCGGGCGAGTGCGACGCGCTGGCGCATCCCGCCAGAGAGCGCCGCCGGCATCTTCTGGCGATCCGCGGGTGTGAGCCCGACCTCGGCCAGCAGCGCCTCTGCCCGCGCCCTGTCCGGCGTCTCGCTGCGCAGATGCGCGCCCAGCACCACGTTGCCCAACGCATCGCGCCAGGGCACCAGCAAATCCTGCTGCGCCATCCAGGCGATCCGCCCGGCGAGCGGCGCGCCATCCTCGGCCGCGACCGTCCCCGGCACGGGCAGCAGCCCGGCGGCAAGCCGCAGCAGTGTGGATTTCCCCGATCCCGAGGGGCCGAGCAGCGCCGTCACGCGCCCGCCCATGACGTCCAGCGTCATCGGCGCCAGCACGGCGGCCCCACCGAGCGCGAGGCCCTGCGGCAATGCGATCCGAAAACCCGGCGCGGGCAGGCGAGACGTGGACACCGTTCCCTTCGCCGGCATGACCCGGATCAGGTTCGTGGGGTCGCGGTCGCCCGCCTCTCAGCCCCCGATGGGCTCCCCCCGATGTGTGGCGGCTGCATGCGGCAAAGCAGCCCGGCTGGCAAGGGTGGTTGCAAGTGCCGGTGGGCATGGCACATCCCGCGCGTGACCCGCCCCATCCTGATCGGTTCCGAGATCTACCGCGGCTCGACCTATGGGCCGAAGCACCCGCTGGCCATCCCGCGCGTTTCGACGACGCTCGACCTCATCCGCGCCATGGGCTGGGTGGAGCAGGCGCAGTACCGCGACAGCCCGCGCGCGACGCCAGACCAACTCACCCGCTTCCACACGCCGGATTACGTCGAAGCCCTGATGCGGGCCGAAGCCGAGCAGGCCGTCACCGCGGAGGTGCGCGCGCGCCATCACCTGGGCGCGCATGGCAACCCGATCTACCGCGAGGTCTTCCGGCGCCCCGCCACCGGCGCGGGCGGCACGCTGCTGGCCGCGCAACTGACGGGGCAGGGGGGCATCGTGCATGTGCCGGGCGGGGGCACGCATCACGGCATGCCCGACCGCGCGAGCGGCTTCTGCTACCTGAACGACGCCGTGCTCGGGCTGCTCGAATGGCTCGACCAGGGGCTCGCGAACATCCTCTATCTCGACATCGACGCGCATCATGGCGATGGGGTGGAGCTTGCCTTCCACGACGATCCCCGCGTCTTCACCCTCTCGATCCACGAGGCCGGGCGCTGGCCGCATACCGGCCGCGCCGAGGACCGCGCCGGCGGGCATGCGCGCAACATCCCCGTGCCGCATGGCTTCCACGATTTCGAGATGGATTGGCTGCTGCGCCACGCGGTGCTGCCCGTCATCCGCCACCTGCGGCCGCAGGCGATCATGCTCCAATGCGGGGCGGATGCGGTGGAGGAGGACCCACTCTCGCGCCTCGCGCTCACCAACGCCGCGCACCGCGCCGTCGTCGCGGCGGTGATGCCGCTGGCGCCGAGGCTGATCGTGCTGGGGGGAGGGGGCTACAACCCCTGGTCCGTGGCGCGCTGCTGGGCCGGGGTCTGGGCGACGCTGAACGGTCTGCCCATCCCGCCCCGCATCCCGCCGGCGGCGGAGGCGGTGTTACGGGGGCTCGCCTGGTCGCGCGCCGCCGGGCGGAACCCGCCGGACCACTGGTTCAGCACCATCGCCGACACCCCGCGCCACGCCCCGGTGCGCGCGGAAATCCGGGAACTGGCGGCGCTCACGCTGCGCGACCTTCCGGACCCGCCGGGGGACGTGGCATCCTCTGCCGCATGATGCTCCGCCGCTCCATCCTCTCCGCCCTGGCCGCCCTCGCCGCAGGCCGCGCCGCCGCTCAGCCCGGGGTGGACCGCTCCCAGCCCCGCCTGCCGACCGAGCGGATGGTGATCGTCGGCCGTGACGGCCGCCGGCACGATTTCACGGTGGAGATGGCGCTGACGCCGGAGCAGCAGACCATCGGCCTGATGTTCCGCACCGCGGTGCCCCCGAATGAAGGCATGATCTTCGACTGGGGCGGCCCGCGTGAGAGCAGCATGTGGATGCGTAACACGCTGGTCCCGCTCGACATGCTCTTCATCGCCGCCGATGGCCGCATCCATCGCATCGCGGAGCGCACCGTGCCCCTGTCGCTGACGCCGATCGGCAGTGGCGGGCCGGTACGCGCCACGCTGGAACTCCAGGGCGGCATCACGGAACGGCTGGACATCCGCGTCGGCGACCGGGTGTTGCACCGTATGTTCGGCAGTAGCCCCTGAAGCTTGCCCCGGGCCGCGTGCGCCCCTAGGTTCCCCCCGGCCTCGGGGTGTGGCGCAGCCTGGTAGCGCGCCTGTTTTGGGTACAGGAGGTCGTGGGTTCGAGTCCCGCCGCCCCGATTCCCCGCCGCCGCGCCGTCAGTACGTCCGTTCGTCGCCCTTCGGCCCGCGTAAGGTCGGCTTGCCGCCGACGCGGACATAGTCGAAGCCGTGCCGCGCCATCTCCTCCGCGCGATAGACATTGCGGAGGTCCACCACCACCGGCGCCGTCATCCGCTGCTTCAGCCGAGCGAGGTCGAGCGCGCGATAGGCGTCCCATTCGGTCACCAGCACCAGCGCATCGGCGCCCTCGGCGCAGTCATAGGCATCCGTCGCATAGCTGACGTCGTGCAGCACCTTGCGGGCCTGGTCCATGCCGACCGGGTCATGCGCACGGATGATCGCGCCCGCGCGCTGCAACGCGTCGATGATGGTGATCGACGGCGCGTCGCGCATGTCGTCGGTGTTCGGCTTGAAGGTGAGCCCCAGCACCGCGATGGTCTTGCCCTGCACCGAGCCGCCGCAGGCCTTCACCACCTTGCGCGCCATGGCCGTCTTCCGCGCGTCATTCACCGCCACGACGCTTTCCACCACGCGGAGCGAAACCCCGTGATCCTGCGCGCTGCGGATCAGCGCGATCGTGTCCTTCGGGAAGCAGGAACCGCCATAGCCCGGCCCGGCATTGAGGAATTTCGGGCCGATGCGCTTGTCCATGCCGATGCCGCGCGCGACCAACTGCACATCCGCGCCCACCTCCTCGCAGAGATCGGCGATCTCGTT
>JBIKSZ010000024.1:0-23354 GCA_044348345.1 Roseomonas sp.
ATAGGCCAGGTCGAAGCGCCCTTCGATCGGCGCGTCATAGGATCGCACGGCGATCCGCACACGGCCCACCAGGCCGCGCGTGGCGACCTCGGCCATGCCGCGCGCGGCCTGTACGGGTGACAGCGTCAGCCCCGTCCAGTCGCCGCCAAGCTTGGGCGCGAGATCGAGCATGGTCGCGCCATAGCCGCAGCCCGCATCCAGCACGCGCGGCGCCGCCGGCAGGTCGAGCCCCGCCAGCATCAGCCGGTGGATGACGAAGGGCGAGGGCGCGCCGCCTTCGGGATCGGCCAGCGCGCGGTGCACCGGCAGCGCGCCATGCCCGGCCTCGCCGCGCCGTTCCTGGAACCAGGACAGGCCGTCGAGCCACCGGTAATAGCGCGCAACGCGCCGAGCCTGGCGGGCCTGCGCGGCCGGAAGGGGGGTGGGGTCCATCGCGGCTAGATGGCGGGATGCGCGCCCCGCGCAACCCCGGCGGTTCAATCCGCCAGGCTGAAGCCGAGGCCCGGCGCGTCGGGCACACGCAGCATCCCGGCCACAAAGGTCGGATGCGTGGCGAAGCGGTCGCGCAGCGCGGCGTGGGCGCCGTGCACTTCCAGCATGCCGCCCTGCGGGTGACCGGCCATGGCGGGCAGGTTCGCGGCTTCGAAGCCGCCGGCGCCGGTCACGGGCACGCCATTCGCCTCGGCCAGCGCCAGGATGCGCAGCATGGCGGTGAGGCCGCCGCAGAAGGCGGCGTTGGGCTGCAGGATGTCGAGTGCGCACGCGGCCAGCGCATCGCGGAACCAGGCGATGGACTGGATCATCTGGCCAGACGCCAGCGGGATCGGGATGGCGCGGCGCAGCTCGGCCAGCGCGGCGATGTCGTTGTCGCGCACCGGCTCCTCGAAGAAGGCGATGTCGCAATCGGCGACCAGATGCGCCAGCCGCTTCGCTTCCGCGACGGTGAAACCGCAATTCGCATCCAGCATCAGGGCCGCGTCGCCGATGGCGCGGCGCACAGAACGGATACGCGCGGCGTCCTCCGTGATCGGCCGGCCGGCACCGACGATGATCTTCACACCGCAGAACCCATCCGCCAGCGCGGCTTCACAAGCGGCGATGAGCTCGGCTTCCGTGAAGGCGGGCAACCCGGCCGTGGCATAGGCAGCAACCGCATCGCGCGCGCCGCCAATCAGCCGCGCGACGGGCTGTCCGAGCGCCTTGCCCTTGAGATCCCACAGCGCGAGGTCGAGCGCCGAGAGCGCGGAGACGAACACACCCGTCGCGCCGCGTGGATTGAGGCGCTTCACCAGCAGCGCGCGGATCGCCTCATGCGCCAGCGCGTCCTGGCCGGTGACGGCCTCCGCGACCTCGCGGTTCAGCAGCTCGGCGACGGTCGGCGCCAGGAAGCGGCCGGTGACGCCCTCGCCCACCAGCCCCGCATCGGTGCCGATGCGCAGCCGGAGGAAAGTGAGGCTTTCCCGCCCCGCATAGGCATCCGCCGCGCGCGCGGGCTTCAGATGCTCGACCGCGGCCGTGACGCTGGTGATGCGCAAGGGTGTGCCTCAGCGCGTCGGCTTCGGCGGCGTCACGCTGTAATCGTAGAAGCCCTTGCCGGACTTCCGGCCGAGCCAGCCGGCCTCGACATATTTCCGCAGCAGCGGGCTCGGCCGGTACTTCGATTCGCCAAGCCCCTGGTGCAGCACCTCCATCACCGACAGGCAGGTGTCGAGGCCGATGAAATCCGCCAGCTCCAGCGGCCCCATCGGATGATTGCAGCCAAGCTTCATGCCGGCGTCGATGGAGGCCACATCGCCCACGCCCTCATGCAGGGCGAAGCAGGCTTCGTTGATCATCGGCAGCAGGATGCGATTGACGATGAAGGCGGGGTAGTCGGCGGCATAGGCGACGGTCTTGCCCATCTTCTCGGCCAGCGCCGCCACCGCGTGGACGGTCGCGTCCTCGGTCGCCAGACCCTTGATGACCTCGACCAGCTTCATCATCGGCACGGGGTTGAAGAAGTGCATGCCGACGAAGCGGCCCGGCCGGTCCGTTGTCGCGGCCAGCCGCGTGATGGGGATGGAGGAGGTGTTGGTCGCCAGGATCGCGTCGGGGCGGAGCTTCGGGCAGAGGGCGGCGAAGATCTTCTTCTTCAGCTCCTCATTCTCGGTCGCGGCCTCGATCACCAGATCGCAATCGCCGAGCGCCGCGGTGTCCGTGGTCTTCGCGATGCGCGCGATGGCGGCGTTACGATCCGCCTGCGTCACCGTGCCCTTCTGCACCTGGCGGTCCATGTTCTTGGCGATGGTCGCCATCGCCTTGTCGAGCTGGGTTTGCGCGACATCCTGCAGCACGACCTGGATGCCGGCCTGCGCCGCGACATGGGCAATGCCGTTGCCCATCTGGCCGGCGCCGATCACGCCGATCTTAGCGATCTCCGCCATGTCACCTTCCCCATAAAAAAGCTGCGCCGGCCCGTACCCTGTCGGGTCCGGCGCCGGCGCGCAATCTCGACGCGGTAGAGTCCTACTTCTTCGCCAGCTCGGCCTCGAGTTCCGGGATCACCCGAAAAACATCGCCGACGAGGCCGTAATCGGCCACCTGGAAGATCGGCGCTTCCTCGTCCTTGTTCACAGCGACGATGAACTTGCTGTCCTTCATGCCGGCCAGGTGCTGGATCGCGCCCGAAATGCCGAAGGCGATGTAGAGCTCGGGCGCCACGATCTTGCCGGTCTGGCCAACCTGCATGTCGTTCGGCGCATAGCCCGCATCCACCGCCGCGCGAGACGCGCCGATGGCCGCGCCGAGCTTGTCGGCGACACCTTCGAGGATCTTGAAGTTGTCCGCAGACCCCATCGCACGACCGCCGGAGACGACGATGCGCGCCGCCGTCAGCTCCGGCCGCTCGAGCTTGGCGATCTCGGCGCCCACGAAGGACGACAGGCCCGGGTCGGCGGCCGTGGGCGCATCGGCGATCGCCGCCGCGCCGCCCTCGGCCGGGACGGGGTCGAAGCTCGCCGCGCGCACCGTCATCACCTTGGTCGCGTCCGAGGTCTTCACGGTCGCCAGCGCATTGCCGGCATAGATGAAGCGGCGGAAGATATCCGCGCCCTCGACGCCCGCGACGTCGCTGATCACCTGCACATCGAGCAGCGCGGCCACGCGCGGCATGATGTTCTTGCCCATCGCCGAGCCCGGCGCGAGCAGGTGCGAATAGTCGGGCGCGAGTGCCACCAGCAGCGCCGCGGCGGGCTCTGCCAGGCCATGCTCATAGGCCGCGCCGCGCGCGACCAGCACCTTCGCGACACCGGGCAGCTTCGCCGCAGCTTCGGCGCCCTCGGCGCCGAGCACCAGCACATGCACATCGCCGCCGATCTTCTGCGCGGCCGCGACGGCGCTGCGCGTGGGCTGGGAAACGGCCGACCCGCTGCGGTCGGCGAGAACCAGGACAGCCATCGTCAGATCACCTTCGCCTCGTTGCGGAGCTTCTCGACCAGCTCCTGCACGGAGCCGACCTTCACGCCGGCCTGGCGCTTCGGCGGCTCCTCCACCTTCAGCACGGTCAGGCGCGGGGTCGCGTCCACGCCGAGATCGGCCGGCTTCATCGTCTCGATCGGCTTCTTGCGCGCCTTCATGATGTTCGGCAGCGACGCATAGCGCGGCTCATTCAGCCGCAGGTCGGCGGTGACGATGGCCGGCAGCTTCAGCGCCACCGTCTCAAGCCCGCCATCCACCTCACGCGTCACCTTGAGGCCGCCATCGGCGACCTCGACCTTGCTGGCGAAGGTGCCCTGGCCCCAGCCCATCAGCGCAGCCAGCATCTGGCCGGTGGCGTTCATGTCGTCGTCGATCGCCTGCTTGCCCATCAGCACGAGCTGCGGCGCTTCGGTGCCGATGATCGCTTTCAGGATCTTGGCGACCGCCAGCGGCTCCACCACGCCGTCATGCTCGACCAGGATGCCGCGGTCGGCGCCCATGGCGAGTGCGGTGCGGATCTGCTCGGCCGCGGCGGCGGGGCCGACGGAGATGGCGACGATCTCAGTCGCGACACCCTTCTCCTTCAGGCGCACCGCTTCCTCGACCGCGATCTCGTCGAAGGGGTTCATGGACATCTTGACGTTGGCCGTCTCGACGCCGCTGCCATCCGCCTTCACGCGGACCTTCACATTGTAATCCACCACCCGCTTCACGGGGACGAGGATCTTCATCGGCGGAATCCCTGCTCAGACCCTTGGGGGTTCTTGCATGAAGGCGCGCAGGGCGCCGACACGGCGGCCGCGCCTGCGGCCGCGAAACGGCGCGGACCATAGTGGCCGGACCCGGGGCGGGCAAGTTGGGGTGCGCGCGTCATCCTCACGCCCGGACGAGCAGCAGCAGGACAAACAGCGCGACCGTCAGCAGCTGCAGCCCGACGCGCCAGCGCATCAGCGTGTTGGACCGCGCCCCACCGGCCGACTCGTTCCGCGCCAGGCCGATCATGCCCGCGAACATCACGCCAAGCGTCGCCAGCATGCACAGGCCGACGAGGACCATCAGGATCGTTGTCATGTGCCCAACATGGCAGCCCGGACGCGGACGGCAAGCCGCCGGCCGTTGGGGTTATCGCTGCCGCAGGATGGCCGCCGCCCCGCCCAGCGCGGCCAGGGCGCACAGCAGAAAACCCGCCGCATAGCCGCCCGTCAGACCGACCAGGACCGAAAAGGCTGGCGGGGCAACCAGCATGGTCAGCGCGAAGGCGAAGGAGACCGCGGCCGTCGCGCCGCCCACCTGGCCCTCGGGCGCGATACGCGCGGTCTCGGCCAGCATCACGCCGTTCCAGCCGACGGCGGTTGCGCCCATCACGATCCCGGCCAGCACCACCAGCGCCACGGGCCAGCCGGGCCCGGCCGCGGCCAGCGCCAGCGCCGCCACCGCCGCGCCGATCCCGCAGGCCAGCAAGGGCAGCCGCGCCCCGACGCGGTCGGCGATCAGCGCCCAGGCAATGCGCCCCGCCACGCCGGCCGCCTGCGCCAGCGCAAGGCGCAACCCAGCTTCTGCCAGGGGCGTGCCGAGCTGCGTCACCTGAAAGGCGACGAAAAAGGTGATGAAGCAGAACTGCGCCACGCCATAGCCGCAGGACATCACCGTCAGCCGCCAGAGCGCCGCATCGGTGCGCAGCAGGCCGAGCGATCCTGCCGCGCCACGCCACAACGCCCCGAGCCCTGCCCCGCCCGCGCGCGGATCGCGCCCGGCATCGAGCGATGCGCGCAGGGGCTGCAGCGCGATCGCCACCACGACCGCGGTCGCCGCGACGGCGAGCACCCCGGCCCGCCAGCCAGCGAAGAGGGCAATGAGCGGGGCGGTGGCCGCAATCAGCATCGCCCCGACCGGCACGCCCGCCTGCTTCAGGCTGAACACCAGCGCCCGGCGCCGCGGCGGGGTGCGCCCGGCCAGAAGATGGCTGCCCCCCGGCGTCACCGGCCCATGGCCCATCCCGGCCACGAAGGCCGAAAGCACCAGCGCCCAGACCTGGCCGAGCGCCGCCAGCGCGATGCCCGCTCCCACCAGAAGCATGCCCAGTTGCAACACCCGAACCGCGCCGAAGCGCTGGATCAGCGGCCCGGTCAGCGGTCCGGTGAGCAGGGCGCCAGCATAGACCAGCGCCGTGTGCAGCCCGACCAGGCTGGCCGCCAGCCCGGTTTCGGCCGCGATGGCCGGCGCCAGCACCGGAACCGTCAGGAAGGCGCCCATCCCCGCCAGATGGGTCGCCAGCAAGGCGAGCATGAGGACGGTGAGGGAGGGTCCGGCCGCGGTCACCGCCGTATCCTGTGGCCGCCAGGGTTGCGTCGCAACGGGGGCCGGCAACCGAAGGGTTGACCGCCAGCCCCCCGCCGGGCTTCACCCCGCCCATGCGGATCCTGCGCCTGCTTGCCCTTCTGCTGCTGCTGGCCCCGCCGGCCCTGGCCCAAGGTACCTCCGCCGGCACGCCACAGGCCGCCGCGGGCGGCGACCTGCAGCGGCTGATCGAGGTGCTGCGCGACGATGCCCGGCGCGCCGAGCTGCTGCGCGCGCTGGACGCCGCGGGGCGCGAGCCAGGCACTGCGCCCCGCGAGGCCGCGGCCGAAGCTGCGCCGGCCGAACAAACGCTGCTGCCGCCCAACACGCTCGGCGCGCAGCTGCTGCTGGGGGCCTCGCAGCGGCTGCAGGCGCTGTCCGACAGCCTGGTCACGGCGGCGCAGACCGCCGCTGACCTCCGCAGCGTCATCGGCTGGGCATCGGGTCTCCTGCGCGACCCGGTGCGCCAGGCGCGCATCTGGGATGCCGCGCTGAAGCTGGCCGCGCTGTTCGGCCTCGGCCTGCTCGCGGAATGGGCCACCACGCGGGCGCTGCGGCGCTGGTCGGACCGGCTGGACGCCATGGCGCCCGAGCCCGGCGATGCCTGGACCTGGATGCGCCGTGTGCCGCTGGTGATCGCGCGCTTCCTGCTGGACCTGGTGCCCGTCGCGGCCTTCGCCGTCGTCTCCTACGGGCTGATCGGGTTGGTCAGGCCGCTGCCCACCACCGAGCTGGTGCTGCTGGTCGCCAACAATTCCTACATGGCGCTGCGGGCGGTGATGGCCGGATCGCGCATGCTGTTCTCCCCGGCGTCGGCGCATCTCCGGCTGGTGCAGGTGGCGGATGAGACGGCGGCCTATGTCACGGTCTGGATCCGCCGGCTCATGGTGGTGGCGATCTCCGGCTATGCGGTGGCGGAGGCCGGGCTGCTGTTTGGCCTGCCCTGGACCGCCTATGACACGATCCTGCGCCTGTCGCTGCTGGCCGTCTCGCTGCTGCTGGTGCTCGTGATCCTGCAGAACCGCGCCGCGGTGGCCGACACGCTGCGCGCCGCGGCACTGGCCGAGGACGAGACGCCCGACCGCACGCGGCGGCTGCTGCGCGCGCTGCGCGACCGGCTGGCGGATGTGTGGCACCTGCTTGCGATCCTCTGGCTGTTCGCGCTGTGGGGTGTCTGGGCGCTGGAGGTCCGCGACGGGTTCGAGCGGCTGATGCGCGTCTCGGCGCTGACCATCCTGATCATCGGCCTGGCGAAGCTCGCGGATGTGCTGGCGCGGCGCGCCATCCAGCGCGGCTTCCGCATCAGCCCGGAACTGGCGAAGCGCTATCCGGGGCTGGAAGCACGGGCGAACCGCTACCTGCCGGTGCTGAAGGGCATGGTGAGCGGCACCATCACGGTGCTGGCGCTGCTGTTCCTGATGGAGGCCTGGGGGCTCGATGCCTTCGCCTGGTTCGCCCGCGGGCAGCTGGGCGCGCGGCTGCTGTCCTCGCTGGTCTCGATCGCGCTGACCATCGCGGTCGCGGTCACGGTCTGGGAACTGGCGAATGCGGCGATCCAGCGGCACCTGAACAAGCTGTCGAAGGATGCGCAGGCCGCGCGCTCGGCGCGTGTGCGCACGCTGCTGCCGATGCTGCGCACCGTGCTGCTGGCGGCAATCCTGGTCTTCGTCGCGCTGAACGTGCTGACCGAGATCGGCGTGAACGTCGCCCCCCTGATCGCGGGTGCGGGCGTCATCGGCCTCGCGGTCGGCTTCGGATCGCAGACGCTGGTGCGCGACGTGATCACCGGCGCCTTCCTGCTGTTCGAGGATGCGGTGGCGGTCGGCGACGTCGTGCAGGTGGGCGGGCTATCGGGCACGGTGGAGCAGCTCTCGATCCGCTCCATCAAGCTGCGCGCGCAGGACGGCAGCGTGCACATCATCCCCTTCAGCGCAGTCACCACGGTCACCAACATGACCCGCGACTTCGGCTTCGCCGTCCTCGACGTTTCCGTGGACTATGACGAGGACACCGACCGCGTCTCCGACGTCTTGCGCCAGATCGCCGCGGAGGTGCGCCATGACGCGAAGTTCGGGGCCGTCATCCGCTCCGACCTTGAGATCCTGGGCGTGGAGCGGCTGGCCGAGGCCGGCGTGCTGATCCGCTGCCGGATCAAGACCGACCCGACGGCGCGCTGGATGGTGGGCCGCGAGTTCAACCGCCGCATCAAGCAGCGTTTCGACCAGCTCGGGATCGAGATCCCCCATGTGTATCACAGGCCGGTCGTCGAGGGCGGCACGCGGCGGCGCGCAGACGATGACTTCCCCGCGCCGCCCGCCCGCGCTAAGACGGCTGAATGATGTTCCGGTTTCCCACGGATCGAATCAGCGGCCCGGCCGCCTGACCTGCGCGCCATCCCGGCGCGCGGAAGCGCGGCCGGGTGCCTGCATGGTCCTTCCCCCGATCCCGGAGCCTTCCCCAGATGCATGATGTCACCGAAGAACCGCTCGTCGCGGCGCGCTTCACCGTCACGGCCGACGCCGCGCCTGGCCTGCTCTCCCGCGTGTTGGAGCCCTTCGCCAAGCGCGACCTGATCCCCGACGCCGTGCGCGCGACCCGTGAGGGCGATGCGCTGCGCGTGGAGGTTGCCCTGCAGGCCATGCCGCTCGGCATGGTCCATCTGATCGCGGGCAATCTCGGCCAGATCATCGGCGTCCGCCGCGTGGAAGCGATGGAAGGGCGGGTGGTCAGGCTGGCGGCCTGACGGCACGGCCGCGCAGAGCGCGCCGGGCGGACAATTGAACCGCGGGCGGCGCGGGGCCATGTGATCCGCGCCATGTCCTACCTGCTTGCCATCCTTGTCCCGCCGCTGGCGCTGCTGCTGCAGGGCCGCCCCTTTCAGGCGCTGTTCAACGGCGTGCTCTGGCTGATCGGGCTGGTGCTGATGATCCTGCCGGTCAGCGGTGTCTTCGTCTGGGGTGCCGCGGTGCTCTGGGCCTTCCTGGTCGTGCATGCCCGCCGCAGCGAAGCCCGCGACCGCCGCCTGATCGAGGACGCGCTGCGCCGCCACCAGCGCGGCTGAGCCGCGCCTACAGGAACCCCACCGGGTCCACGTCGATCTGCACCCGGACGCTGTTGGGCAGGTCCACGCGGGACACCCAGTCGCGCAGCAGCTTCTGCACCGGCACCTCGCGCCGCGCCTTCAGCAAAAGGCGGCGCCGATGCCGGCCGCGCAGCAGCGCCAGAGGCGCCGGCGCCGGGCCCAGCACCTCCACCCCCGGCGCGCGCGGCGCCGTCAGCCCCAGGTCGCGCGCGGCGCGGTCGGCTTCACGCTCATCCTCGCTGCTGATGATCAGCGCCGCGAGGCGCCCGAAGGGCGGCCAATGGCCGGGGCGGCGGCCGGCCGCTTCCTCTGCCATGAAGGCCGCGACATCGCCCGAGACCAGCGCATGCATCACCGGGTGTTCGGGCGCGAAGCTCTGCAGCAGCACCTTGCCCGGCGCCTCCGCGCGGCCCGCGCGGCCGCTGACCTGATGCAGCAGCTGCAGCGTGCGCTCCGCCGCGCGCAGATCGCCGCCCGCGAGGCCGAGATCCGCATCCACCACGCCGACCAGCGTCAGATGCGGGAAATGCCAGCCCTTGGCGACGATCTGCGTGCCGATGATCAAATCCACCTGCCGCGCCGCGATCGCTTCCGCCGCCGCGGTGGCCGCGGCCGGGCCGGGGATGGTGTCGGACGCCATCACGATCCGCCGCGCATCGGGGAACAGCGCCTCCACCTCCTCCAACACGCGCTCCACACCCGGGCCGACGGGCGTCAGCGAGCCCTGCGCGGCACATTCCGGGCAGGTCTGGGGGATCGGTTCGGCATGGCCGCAATGGTGGCATTGCAGGCGCCGCTGCGCGCGATGCTCCACCAGCCAGGACGTGCAGTTCGGGCAGCGCAGCCGATGCCCGCACACGCGACACAGCGTCAGCGGCGCGTAGCCGCGGCGGTTCAGGAACAGCATCGCCTGTTCGCCGCGCGCCAGCGTGTCGCGCACCGCCTCGATCAGCACCGGGGAGAGGAAGCGGCCGCGCTCCGGCGGGTGGCTGCGCAGGTCGATGGCTTCCACCGCCGGCAGCCCGGCGCTGCCATGACGTTCCGACAGATGCAGATGGTCGTAGCGCCCGGTTTCCGCATTCGTCAGCGTCTCGAGCGAGGGCGTGGCGCTGACCAGCACGCAGGCCGCCTTCGCCAGCCGCGCGCGCACCACCGCCATGTCCCGCGCGTGGTAGATCACGCCATCCTCCTGCTTGAAGGCGGTCTCGTGCTCCTCGTCCACGATGATCAGCCCAAGCGCGGGGAAGGGCAGGAACAGGGCGCTGCGCGCGCCGACGACAACCGGCACCTCGCCCTCCGCCACCGCGCGCCAGGTGTCGCGCCGCGTGCGGGTGGACAGTTCCGAATGCCACAGCGCCGGGTCCACGCCGAAGCGACGCCGGAAACGGTCCAGCCATTGCGCAGACAGCGCGATTTCCGGCAGCAGCACCAGCGCCTGGCGGCCCTGGCGCAAGGCTTCGGCAATGGCGTCCAGATAGACCTCGGTCTTGCCGGAGCCGGTGACGCCGGTCAGCAGCGTGACGCCGAATTCGCCCACGGCCACCTTGCCGCGCAGCGCCGCCGCCGCCGCATCCTGCTCGGGCGCCAGCTTCGGGCCGGGATGCTCGGGGTCGGGCCAAGGGAAGGCCGCGCCGCGCGGCAACAGCGCCGGCACCAGCAGCCCCGCATCCGCCAGCCCCCGCACCACGCCCGGCGAGACGCCCGCCGCCTCTGCCAGCTCCGATCCCGCGCGCACCTCACCAGGGCCCAGCAGGTCCAGCACGCGCTGCCGCGCGGGGGTGAGGCGAACCTCCTCCCCGATCGGGCCGGGGGCGAGTTGCCAGCCGGCCTTCTGCGGCAGCGGCTCCAGCGCGGCGGGCGCGCTCATCGCCATGCGCAGCACCGCGCCGGGCGGGCTGATCGTGTAGGCAGCGACCCATTCCACGAAGCGCCGCAGGCTTTCGCTCATCGCCGGCGCGTCGAGGACGGCCTGCACAGTCTTCAGCTTATGGGCCGGCAGGTTCGGATCGGGTTCCCCGTCCCAGACCACGCCGACGGCCTCCCGCCCGCCGAGGGGGACGACCACGAAGCTGCCGGGCGGCGCCGCGAGCCCTTCGGGCAGGCGATAATCATAGGTGCCGGCCTGCAACGGCAGGGGCAGCATGACGCTGATCCGTGGCCCGGCGGCAACGCCCCCTGGTTGGTTCGGTCCCAGCGCCTTCCGCCTCACGCCTCGCATCCTGTATGTTGGCGACCAAGCCCGCGCACGCGGCGCAGCTTTCGACTCGGTCTAGCAGCCCAGGGACGATATAGGATGAAATTCTTTGTGGACACCGCCGAGGTGTCCGAAATTCGCGCCCTGGCCGAGACCGGCCTGCTGGACGGCGTGACGACCAACCCGAGCCTGATCGCCAAGTCCGGGCGGAAGATGGCCGAGGTGATCGCGGAGATCTGCGAGATCACCCCCGGCCCCGTCTCGGCCGAGGTCACCGCGACCGATTTCGAGACGATGCTGGCCGAAGGCCGGTACCTGCGCGGCATCGCGCCGAATGTCGCGGTGAAGGTGCCGCTGACGGAAGCGGGGCTGCGCACCTGCCGGGCGCTGTCCAACGAAGGCACGCCGGTGAACGTCACGCTCTGCTTCTCCCCAGCGCAGGCGCTGCTAGCGGCGAAGGCCGGGGCTGCCTTCATCTCCCCCTTCGTCGGGCGGCTCGATGACATTGCCCATGACGGGATGGGGCTGATCGCGGACATCGTGCAGATCTACCGCAACTACCCGAACCTGAAGACCGAGGTGCTGGTTGCCTCCGTCCGCCATCCCGTGCACCTGGTGCAGGCGGCGAAGCTCGGCGCGCATGTCGCCACCCTGCCGCCGGCGGTGATCCGCCAGCTGCTGAAGCACCCGCTGACCGATAGCGGCCTGGCGGCCTTCCTGGCCGACTGGAAAAAGACAGGACAATCCATCCTGTGACCAAGGCGGCCGCCTCCCTCCTCGACCACGATCCGCTGGCCGAGGAGGTTGCGGCCTTCCTCGTTGCGAACCCGGACTTCCTGGCCCACCGGCCGGAGCTCTACCGGGTGCTGTCACCGCCGCGGCGCCTGCATGGCGAGAACCTGGCCGACCACATGGCCGCGATGGTCGCCGCCGGGCGCGCGCACCTCAACGCCATCGAGGCCGAGATGCAGGAGGCGCTGGCCCATGGCCGCGCCGGCGCAGGGCTCGCGCTGCGTGTGCGGCTTGCGGTGCTCGCGCTGATGCGCGCCCGCGATGTCACCGACACGATCGGCCAGGAATTGCCGCCGCTGCTCAGGGTCGAAAGCTGCACGCTGCTGGCCGAGAAGCGGCGCGCGGGCCCGTCCCGCCTGCCGCGCCAGGGCGTGCGTCCCTTGCCGGAGGGCGCGGTGGCGCGCCTGCTCGGCCCGGGCCGCGACGCCCGCATCCGCACCGAACCGAACGAGGCCGAGCTGCTGCATGCCGAAGCCGCGCCGCTGGTCGCGCGCGACGCGCTGGTCCGCGTGCCGCTCTGCTGCGGCACGCCCTGCCTGCTGGCCCTCGGCGCGCGGGAACAGGCGGCGCTGCCGGCGCGACAGGCGGCGCAGACCCTCGCCTTCCTCGGCCGCGCCGTGGCCGCCGCGCTATCTCGATAGGCATGGACGGCGCGGAGGCCCTCACCGCCTGGCTCGACACGCTGGCGCGCGAACGCCGCGCGAGCCCCAACACGGTCGAGGCCTATCGCGCCGACCTCTCGCTGTTCCTCGGCTTCCTGACGCGGCATCTCGGCGAGGTGCCGGAGCTCGGCGCGCTGGCCGCGCTGCGCCCGGCCGATCTCCGTGCCTTCCTGGCCGAGCGCGCGCGGGAAGGCGATGGCAATGCCACGCGCGCGCGGCGGCTGGCGGCGGTGCGGGGCTTCATCCGGTATCTCGCGCGCCGGCATGGCGGCAGCACCGCGCCGATCGCCGGGCTACGCGGGCCGCGCGCCAAGGCCGCCGTGCCGCGCGCGCTGGCCGCCGATGCCGCGAAGGATGTCGCGCGCGGCATCGGCGCGGTCCACGACCCGGACCGCGCGATGCAGCCCGCGATGCAGGCCGCGCGCGACGTCGCGCTGTTCACCCTTCTCTATGGCTGCGGGCTGCGCATCTCCGAGGCGCTTGGCCTCGATGTGCGCGACGCGCCGCTGCCGGGGGCAGAGGCGGCGCTGCGCATCCGCGGCAAGGGCGGCAAGGAACGGCTGGTGCCGGTGCTGCCCGCGGTGCGGGAGGCGATCGCGGCGTGGCTGCCGCACCACCCGGACCGGCAGCCGGATGCGCCGCTGTTCATCGGTACGCGGGGCGGGCGGCTCGATGCGGCGGTCGCGCAGCGGAGCCTCAGGACCTATCGCCGCCTTGCCGGCCTGCCGGAACATGCGACGCCGCATGCGCTGCGCCATTCCTTCGCCACCCATCTGCTGGGCGGCGGGGCCGATCTGCGGGCGATCCAGGAATTGCTGGGTCATGCCAGCCTGTCCACGACGCAGCGCTACACGCGGGTGGACGCCGCCGGGCTGCTGGAGACGTGGCGGCAGGCGCATCCGCGATCTGATTGAGCGCCTTCGGCGCGCGCAAGAAATCCCTGACCCCCGTCTGATTAACGCAATTTCAGCCGATCCCCATGCTCGGGAGAGGGCAGATTGCGCAATCTGTCTCTCGCTGCGGCGTGACCCCCCGGGCGCCTCGGACAAGTCTGTCGTTCTTTCATCGCATTGCGTGCCAACGCCCGGATCAGGATCTGTCGCATGACCAGGTTACTTCGCCTGTCGCTTCTCGCCTTCGCCCTTGCGGCGCCCACCGTTTTCGCCCCGCCGGCCGATGCGGCCAGCACGCGGCAGGAACGCCAGGCCAGCCAGCAGGGCGCGCAACGCGGCACGTCGGCCCAGACCCAACGTCAGCGCCGCCCCACGGCGCAGGCGCAGAGCCGGCAGCGGCAGCAGGCCGCCCAGCGCCAGCGCCGCCAGCGCGCGGCCCAGGGCTGAGCCCTTCGGCGCCGCGCCCGCGGCGCCACGGAATTCGGTATCGGCCATTTCCCGGCAGGCCGATGCCGACGAGGCCAGGATCCCTTCGGGGGTTCGGCCCTTCGGCCCGGCCGCAGCAATGCGGCCGGGCCTTTCTTTGTTTGGGGCCTCAGGCGCCGGCGCCGCCTCCGGCGGCTTGGCTGACGCGCCGCAGACATGGTGCGCCCGGCCGCACGCGAAGTCGCGGCGCGGCGGCCGCCTTGCGGCCGCATCCTCCAGCGGCAGTCCTGATCCTGGTGGGGCCGGGGGTCAGGTTGCGTTGGTGGCGTTGGCTGTGGCGCTGGCGGGGGTGGGGCGGGGGGCGTCCTGCGCTTCCAGCAAGGACAGCAAGCCCTGCAGCAAGGCGGCCGGCGTCGGGGGGCAGCCGGGGATGTAGAGGTCCACGGGCAAGACCGCGGCCGCACCGCCCTCCACGCCATAGCTGCCCTTGAACACGCCGCCATCCAAGGCGCAGTCGCCGGCGGCAACCACCCAACAGGGATCGGGCGTGCAGGCCCGCGTGCGCTCCAGCGCCTCGCGCATGTTGCGCGTCACCGGGCCGGTCACCAGCAGCACATCGGCATGGCGCGGGCTGGCGACGATCCGCAGCCCATAGCGCTCCATGTCATAGAGCACGCCGGCCATCGCATTCACTTCCAGCTCGCAGCCATTGCAACCGCCGGCCGCGACCTCGCGGATCGCCAGGCTCCGGCCGAGCCGCGCGCGCGCCGTCGCCTCCAGCCGCGCGGCTATGTCCTGCACCGCCTCCTCCGACGGGGCCGGCACGGGCTGTGTGAGCGGTCGGGAGACCAGGTTCCGCACCAGCTTGGGCCAGAGCATCGCGTGTCTCCTCAAGCCGTGCGGGCGACGCGGAGCAGGTCCACGCCAACCGGATCGCGCAGCACCAGCTCCGTCCCCGGCGCCACACGCTCCAGGATCAGGCCGAGCTCGGCCAGCGCCGCACCGCGATCATCATAGGCCCAGTGCTCAACGATGGGGCGGCCAGCAGCAGGCCGCACGATGGTGACGGTGAACATCCCCGTTGCGCCGCTGGCCTCGCCTGCCGTCACCGACGCCTCCAAGGTCATAACCAGTGCACGAAGGTTTCACCTTCGTGCCCCTCAGACGCCGGGCGGGCCGCATCCGCGGCCCTTGGCTTCGCCGCATAAGCGGCGGCGGCCATTCGGCCGCTCGGCCCTTCGGGCCGCAGGTCAGAACCTTCTGCGGCTGGTTTCACAGGTCCACCCCGCTGTAGGAGCAGTTGAACGACTTATTGCAGAGGGGAAAATCCGCGACGATGTTGCCCTCGATCGCCGCTTCCAGCAGCGGCCATTGCAGCCAGGACGGATCGCGCAGGAAGACGGCGCGGATCAGCCCGCCATCGTCGAGCGCCATCCAGGTCACGATCTCGCCCCGGAACCCTTCGACGACGGCGATCCCCTCGCCGGCCTGCTGCGGCAGCGGCAGATGAATCTCGCCGGGCTCGAGCGCCGCGAACAGCCGCCGCACCAGGCCGATGCTCTCGGTCAGCTCCGCCAGGCGGATGCGCACACGTGCATCCACATCGCCTTCCGTGAAGACCGGCAGCGCGACCTCAAGCTCGTCGTAGGGCGCATGCGGCAGCATGCGGCGCGCATCGAAGGCGCGCCCCGAGGCGCGGCCGACAAAGCCGCCCGCGGCGAAGCGCGCGGCCAACTCCGGCTGCAGCATGCCGGTGCCAACCACGCGGTCCTGCAGGCTGGCATGGTCGTCATAGATCCGCAGCAGCTCCGGCAGTTCGGCCTCGATGGCCGAGAGCGCCGCCAGCACCGGCGCCTCTGCACCCGGCGGCAGGTCCTGGATCAGCCCGCCCGGGATGATCAGGTCCATCATCATCCGATGCCCGAAGGCCGCGGCATGGGCGCGCAGCAGCCGCTCCCGCAGCACGCCGCAGCGCGCATGCGGATAGGCGAAGGCCGCGTCGTTGCAGACGAAACCCCAATCATTCAGGTGATTGGCGATGCGCTCCAGCTCCAGCATCGCGGCGCGCAGGATCGCAGCCCGCGGCGGCGCGGCGAGGCCGGCGGCATTCTCTGCCGCCAGCGCAAAGGCCAGCGCATGCGCGACCGTGCTATCGCCCGACAGCCGCGCCGCGAAGCGCGCGGCCGCGC
Organism: Roseomonas sp.; assembly: GCA_044348345.1. Lineage (GTDB taxonomy): Bacteria > Pseudomonadota > Alphaproteobacteria > Acetobacterales > Acetobacteraceae > Falsiroseomonas. The sequence goes on from JBIKSZ010000024.1 coordinate 16,032, forward strand.
GCGGCGGCTTGCCCTGCATTAGGCCGAGCGTGCCCTTATGCGCATAGCCCAGCAGCGCCTCCAGCCGGATCACCGTCTCGCCCTGCACAGTGAATCGGAAATGGCCGGGCTCGATCACGCCGGCATGCACGGGGCCGACGGGAATCTGGTGCCAGCCCTCGCCCTCCACCGGCAGGAACTCCGGCTGCAGCGGCTTGCCGTCCGACGGCGCCGGCCGCGCGGCGAGCGGCGTCGTAACGCGCCACCGCCCATGGTCGAGCCAGGGGCGCAGATCCACGCCACCTTCGGCCACATGGCCCCAGAGGTCGCGGATCATGCGCTCGAATCGCACCGCGCCGGGACGCGCCGGCGACAGCGCGGGGAAGCTGCCCTCCGCAACCGGGCAGCTCGCCAGGATCAGCCCGCCTTCCGCCTCATCCAGGAAGGTCGCATGCACCTGCGCCGTGTCCGCCCAGAGCCCGAGCAGCGCGAGCGTCGGCTCCAGCAGTAGCGCCTGCTGCAGGGCGGCGAAATTGGCGCGCGTCAGCAGGAAGCGGTCGAAGGGCTGGCAGCCCTGCGGCGCACCGCGGCGGATCAGGCCAGAGGCGATGTGGGTGCCGGGCGTCACGACAGCATCTCCGCACCCGCCCGCAACAACGCGGTGAAGGCCGGCGGTGCGGCGAAGCCGAGCGCGGCCGCCAGCGCCAGATGCAGCCAGACCGGCCCGGTCGCCCAGAGCAGCCCGCCCGGCAGCGCGAAGGCGCCGCGCACAGGATTATCCGGCGTCGGCACGCCGAGGCAGAGCGCCTGCAGCGCGCGCACCAGCGCCGCCGCGCCCAGCAGCAGCCCCAGGCCGAGCGGCAGGATCAGCCAGGGCTGCCGCGCCGTCGCTTCCGTCACCAGCGCGAATTCGGAGACGAACAGCGCCAGCGGCGGCATGCCCGCCAGCCCCGCAATGCCGAGCGCCAGCCCCCAGCCAAGCGCCGGGTGGCTCGCGGCCAGCCCGCCGATATCGGCGATGCGCTGGCTGCCCTTGAGCTGCGTTGCCGCGCCAATGGCGACGAAGACCGCCGACTTCACCAGCGCATGCCCGAGCAGGTGCAGGATGCCCGCGAGATTCGCTGCCGCGCCGCCGATGCCAAAGGCCAGCGTCGCCAGCCCGACATGCTCGATCGAGCTCCAGGCAAACAGCCGCCGCGCATCCCGCCGCCGCCAGAGCGCTAGCGAGGCCAGCAGCAGCGAGGCCAGCCCGAAGCCGATCAGGAAGGGCCCCGGCGCCAACGCCGCCTCATTCGCGCCAACGACAGATTGCACGCGCAGAATGGCGACAAGCGCCGCGTTCAGCAGCAGCCCCGACAACACGGCGGAGATCGGCAGCGGGCCCTCGGCCTCGGCGTCCGGCAACCAGGAGTGCAGCGGCACCAAGCCGGCCTTGGTGCCGTAGCCGACCAGCAGGAAGACGAAGGCGAGGCTCAGCACGCCCGGATCGCACTGCGAAGCGACCGCGCGCAGCGCCGCGAAGGACAGGCCCGGATCGCCGCCGCCCACCACCGGCTGGGCAGCGAGATACAGCAGGATCGTGCCGAACAGCGCCAGCGCGATGCCGGTGCCGCAGAGGATGAAGAATTTCCACGCCGCCGCGACCGCGGCCGGCGTGCCGTGGATGCCGACCATCAGCACCGAGGCGAGTGTCGCGATCTCGATCGCCACCCACATCACGCCGAGATTATCGCTCACCAGCGCCAGGAACTGCGCGCCCATGAAGACCTGGAACGCCGTGTGGTAGGCGCGGATGCGCAAGCTGTCGAAGCGTTCCCCATCGAGCGTCGCGGCGGAGAAGATGGCGGTGGTCAGACCGATGATCGCGGAGACCAGGACGAAGGGCAGGTTCAGCGCATCGGTGCGCGTCCAGCCTTGCTCGCCCTGCGGCTGGCCGAGCAGCGCGAGCGCGATCAGCAGTGAGCCCACGGCGATGCCGATATTGACGAAGCGCCCGATGCCAAGCCGCGGCGGCAGCAGCGCCAGCGCCAGCGCGCCAACCCACGGGAAGAACACCAGGACCCAGGGCAGCGGCATCAGCTGTCCCCCCCGTGCCGGTCCAGGATCGAAGTATCGAGCGTGTCCAGCCTTTCCCGGATCTGGAACACCACCACCGCGGCGACGAGCGCGACCATCAGCACCAGCGCGGCGGTGGACAACTCCACCACCAGCGGCATGCCCACAACGCCGACCGCGGCCAGGATCAAGCCATTCTCCAGGCTGAGCAGCCCGACCACCTGGCTGACAGCATTGCGTCGCGCGATCATCGCGAGCATCCCGAGCAGCACGACCGACAGCGCGATGGTCAGGTCCACGCGCGCCAGCGGGCTCGCCCCACCCGCCGTCACCGGCAGCACGACCAGCACGGCCAGCCCGACCAGGCCGATCGCCGCCAGCAGCGACCCGCCGATGCCCGGCCCCGTCTCCACCGCGCGATGCTGGCCTAGCCGCCCGACCAGCAGGCGCAAGGCCAGCGGGATCGCCACCGCCTTGGCGCCGAAGGCAATGATGGCGGTGACATAGAGACCTGGCGCGCCTTGCACCCAGCCCTGCCAAGCCGCGGCCGCGGCCAGCAGCGCACCTTGCACCGCAAGCGCGTTGATCACCGCGCCGATCCGGCGCTGATAGAGCATGATAAAGGACAGCAGCAGCACGCCGCCGCCAAGCAGATGCGCGACGTCATAGGCGGGGCTGCCGAAGGTCGCCGTCACGCGAGCCTCGCCGAGACGAACAGCAGCACCGCGCCCAGAACCCCGAGCAGCAGCGCGATGCCGAGGAATTCCGGCACGCGAAAGACCCGCATCTTGGCGATCGCGCTCTCGAAGGCCGCGAGCACGAGGCACAGAACCGCGAGCTTCACCACCCAAGCGATGATACCCAGCAGCCAGCCGAGCGGCGCGAAGCCCGCCGGCGCGGTGCCGAAGGGCAGGAAGACCGCGGCGATCAGCGATAGCCACAGTGTCAGACGCAGCGCCGAAGCGGCCTCCCACAGCGCCAGATGCCGGCCGGATGCTTCGAGGATCATCGCCTCATGCACCATGGTCAGCTCCAGATGCGTGGCCGGGTTGTCCACGGGGATGCGCGCATTCTCCGCCACCGCCACGGCCGCCAGCGCGATCAACGCCAGCACCAGCGATACGCGAAGGCCCACGGACCCGTCCTGGAAGGTCGCCGCGATGGCCTCGATTGCGGTCGTGCCGGCCAGCATCGCCAGGATCAACGCGACGATCAGCAGTGCGGGTTCGGCAAGGGCCGCGAAGGACATCTCCCGTGCCGCGCCGAGGCCGCCGAAGGCGGTGCCCACATCGAGCCCCGCCAGCGCCAGCGCGACGCGCCCAAGCGCGAGCAGCCCGGCCACCACCAACAGGTCGCCGAGTGGCGCCAGCGCCATGCCGCGCGCAAAGCCCGGCACCACCGCCAGCGCGGCGAGCGCGGTACCGGCGGCGAGATAGGGCGCGGCGCGGCTGATCCAGCTGGCATTCTCGGCCAGCAACGGCGTCTTGCGCAGCAGCTTCAGCATGTCGCGCAGTGGCTGCAACGGGTGCGGTGCCGCGCGGCCCTGCATCCGCGCCTTCAGCCAGCGCGTACCGCCGAGTGCGAGCGGCGCCGCGGCCAGCACCAGCGCCAGATGCAGAAGCTGCGTCAGCAGGCCGGCGAGCAGCGTCACAGGGCGCCCTCCAGCCAGGCGATCAGCGCCAGCAACAGCACCAGCGTGCCGAAGGGCAGCATCAGGCTCTGCCGGATGGAAAGATCCCGCAGCCGTTCGGTCCGCTCCACCACCGCATCGCGCAGTGCGGCGAGCTGCGCCAGCAGCGTGATGGCGGGATCGCGCCGCGTTGCCTCGATCCGCGCGGGCGAAGGATCGCCGGGCGGGGGCATCGCCACCGTCTCGCGCGCTGCCAGCAGCCCGGCGCCCAGCATGCGCCGCAGCGGCTGGCCGAGCCCCGCGGCGGAGGGTTGCGTCACTGGATCGCCGAAGGGCAGGTGCGGCGGCGGCGCGGCGAAGCCGCAATCCCAGGCTGGCCCCCGCGCGCTCTCCGCCGCGCCGCGGCGCTTCACCGCAAAGACGGCCGCCGCAATGGCCGCGGCCAGCAGCAGCGCAAGGCCAAGCGGCCAGTAACCCGCCGCGCCATCGCCCACCGCGACCTTCAGCAGACCAGCGCGGTCCTCCATGGCTTCGCCGACCAGAACGGCCTGCGCCGCCTGCCCGAGCGCCAGCATCGGCCCTGGGATCAGCCCGAAGATCAGTGTTAGCGCCGCCGGAATCGCCAGCGCCGCCTTCGACAACCGCCCGCCATCCTCGGCACCAAGCGCGCGCGGCGTGCGCGGGCGGCCGAGGAACACCAGGCCGAACAATCGCACCATCGCCGCCGCCGCCAGCGCCGCGGCCAAGGCCGCGAGCGCCGCCGCCGCCAGCACCAGCAACTGGAAGGCGAGATCGCCGACCCGCCACGCCGAGAGCAGCGCCTGCAGCAACAGCCATTCGCTGGCGAAGCCCGACAGCGGCGGCAGGCTCGCCGCCGCCGCGACGCCCACCAGCACGGCGGCCGCCGTCCAGGGCATCAGGTGTACCAAGCCCCCAAGCCGGTCGAGATGGCGCGAGCCCGCGCCATGCGCGACCTCCCCCAGCCCGAGGAACAGCAGCGTCTTGAACAGCGCGTGGTGCAGCGCATGCAGCAGCGCTGCCCCCGCAGCGAGCGCCGCAAGCGCGCCGAGATCGGCGGCGCGGAAACAGGCCGCGAGGCCAAGGCCCAGCGCGATCAGCCCGACATTCTCGATGGTGGAGCAGGCGAGTAGCGTCTTGCCCTCCTCCTCCAGATTGGCGCGCAGCGCGCCGAGCACGGCGGATGCCGCGCCCAGCACCGACAGCGGCACGCCCCACCACAACGGCTGCGCCGGACCGCCGAGATCGAGCAGCAGCCGCGCCGCGACATAGAGCGCGACCTTCACCATCGCCGCCGACATCAGCGCCGAGACATGCGTCGGCGCCGCCGGATGCGCCAAGGGCAGCCAGGGATGCAGCGGCACGAGCCCGGCCTTCGCCCCCGCCCCCGCCATGACAAGGGCCAGAACCAGCGCGGCACGCCAGCCCTCGGGCGGGGTGGCGCGGATCGCCTCGAAGGCGAGCGAGCCGGCGGGCATCGCCAGCAGACCGAATGCAGGCACGAGGCACACCGCGCCGAGCGCGGCAAAGACCAGATAGAGCCGGGCGGCCCGGCGGTTCTCGGCCTCCGCATGGTCGGCGGCGACCAGCGCCCAGCTGGCGAACGACATTGCCTCGAAGCCCAGCAGCAGCGTCAGCCCGTCGGCAGCGATCAGCGTCAGCGCCATGCCGGCCAGGAACAACGGGAAGGCGACCAACTGTCGTGGCGCGGCGCGGCCCTCCCAGGCCAGGGCGTAGAGGCAGGCCGGCACGCCCGCCAGGCCGAGCAGCAGCAGGAACCAGGCCGAAAGCCCGTCCAGCGCGACCAGCATCGGCCCGGAGGGGACGGAGAGCGGCAGCACCGCCGCCGGCGCGCCGCCGAGCGCCAGGGACCCCAGCCCGACCAGCGCAAAGACCAGGCTGGCGGCGAGGCAGCCGCCATGCACCACCGCCGCGGCCCCGCGGAGCACCAGCGGCAGCAGGGCCAGCGCCAGCAGCCCGGCCAGGGTCAGCTGCAGCGCCGTCAGCACGGCAGGGGAAGCAGAATCGCCACGCCTGGCAGGCTACGCGGCCAGGGCCCGCGACAGAAGGGGGCGCCGGGCGTCCATGAAGGCGGCGCTTCCCAAGTCTCGGGGCGGGCGGTATGGGGCGAGGAAGGGCGTTCGCGCCCCGTTTGGGAGAGACGCCTCGGCCCATGGCCCCCCTGCTCGCCTTCAGCCATGCGGTGGACCGGCTCAACGCGCGCTTCGGGCGCGTGGCGGACTGGTTCGTGCTGCTGGCCTGCCTGCTCGCGGCAGGCAATGCCGGGCTGCGCTACGCCTTCTCGGCCGGGTCCAACGCCTCGCTCGAGGCGCAATGGTATTTCTTCGCGGGCGTGGTGATGCTGGGCGGCGGCTACACGCTGTTCCGCAACGAGCATGTGCGGGTGGATCTGGTCTATGGCTGGGTGTCGGACCGGGTGCGGATCTGGATCGACGTCATCGGCATCCTGCTGTTCCTGCTGCCGGCGATGGCGCTGCTGGCCTGGATGACCTGGCCGTTCTTCATGGATAGCTGGATGCGGGGCGAGACCTCCTCCTCGCCGGGCGGGCTGATCCGCTGGCCGGTGAAGCTGCTGATGCCGCTCGGCTTCGCGCTGATCACCGCGCAGGGCGTGTCGGAGCTGATCAAGCGCATCGCCGTGCTGCGCGGCATCTGGGTGCCGGAGGAACGCCTCCACGCCGCCTATACGAGGCCCGAGCAGTGATCCTTCTCGGAATCCCGTCTGAGGATTTGATGCCGCCGCTGATGTTCGGCGGGCTGATCCTGTTCCTGCTGGTCGGCTTCCCGGCGGCCTTTTCGCTGGCCGCGGTCGGGCTGTTCTTCGGCTTCATCTCGATCGAGCTTGGCCTCTTCCCGGAAGCCTATCTGTTCAACCTGCCGCTGCGCGTCTTCAACATCCTCTCGAACGACCTGCTGCTGGCGATCCCCTTCTTCACGCTGATGGGCGCGATCCTGGAACGCTGCGGCCTGGCGGAGGATCTGCTGGAAGGCACGGGGCAGCTCTTCGGGAAGATCCCGGGCGGGCTCGCCTATGCGGTGATCATCGTGGGCGCCATCCTCGGCGCCATCACCGGCACCGTGGCGGCCAGCGTGATCGCGATGGGCATGATCAGCCTGCCGATCATGATGCGCTACGGCTACGACATGCGGATCGCGACCGGCGTCATCGCGGCGTCGGGGACCATCACGCAGCTGATCCCACCCTCGCTGGTGCTGATCGTGCTGGGCGACCAGCTGGGGCAATCTGTCGGCGACATGTATGCCGGCGCGATCGGGCCGTCGCTGCTGCAGGTGGCGCTGTTCATGGCCTTCATCGCCATCGTCAGCATCGTCGCACCGCACAAGGTCCCGCCCCTGCCGCCGGAAGCCCTGCAGCCGCGCGACTGGCGGCTATGGTGGCGCGTGCTGCGCGGCATGGTGCCCTCCATCGTGCTGATCTTCATGGTGCTCGGCACGATCTTCATGGGGCTCGCGACGCCGACCGAGGCGGGCGCGATGGGCGTGGTCGGTGCGATCCTGCTGGCGCTGATCAACCGCCGCTTCTCCTGGAGCCTGCTGCGCCAGGCGATGTCGAACACCATGCGCATCACGGCGATGGTGATCTACATCCTGATCGGCGC
>JBIKSZ010000193.1:0-7251 GCA_044348345.1 Roseomonas sp.
CCCCCGCCGCCAGGGCGCGGAGCGTGCGCCCTTGAGCGGGGCGGCGACCAGCGCCCCGCAGGCGGGCGACACGCCCCCAGGGCGGTCCCGGCTGGCCGACCGGCTGCTTGGCCGGGCGATGACGCTAGGGCTTGCCGTCACGGCGCTCCTGCTCGGCATCGCGACCTTCGTGCAGTTGGCTGGCGGGTCGCCAACCGGGCCGACCGGGCCCGGGCAGGTGGTGGCGATCGTGCTGGCCAATGCCGCGGTGCTGGTGCTGCTGGCCGCTTCCCTGGTCGCGCGCATCGTCCGCGTCTGGGCGGAGCGCCGCCGCGGCAGCGCCGGATCCCGGCTGCATGTGCGCCTGGTGCTGCTGTTCGGCGTCGTGGCCGTGGTGCCCGCGCTGATCGTCGCCGCCTTCGCCGCGGTGTTCTTCAACCTCGGCATCCAGGCCTGGTTCAACGACCGGGTGCGATCCACCCTCGAAGTCTCGCTCGTCGCCTCCCGCGCCTGGCTCGACAACCACCGCGACGAGATCCGGGTGGATGCGCTGGCCATGGCCGCCGATCTCAACCGCGCCGCGCAGGTCTTCCTGCCGCACAACCCCGTCGCCTTTGAGCGGACGCTCGCGACCCAGGCCTCGATCCGCGGCCTGACCGAGGCAGTGGTGATCGAGCCGCGCCTCGGCCAGATCATCGCCCAGGCCGGCTTTGTCGCCGGCGGCGTGGTGGAGCTGCCCTCTGCCTGGGCGCTCGAGCAGCTCCGCCAGGGCGAGGTCGCGGTCGTCCCGGGCGAGAGCGAGGCGCGGGTGCGCGCGCTGGCGCTGCTCGATGCCACGCCGGAGATGGTGCTGGTGATCGGCAGGCCGCTCGACGGCGGCATTCTGGAACATCTGCGGCGCACCGAGATGGCCTTCCAGGAATACGACCGGCTGGACCGCAACCGCGGCAGCCTGCAGATCACCTTCGCGCTGGTCTTCCTCTGCGCGGCGCTGCTGGTGATGCTGGCCGCGGTGCTGATCGGGCTGGTCTTCGCCAATCAGCTGGCGCGGCCGATCAGCCGGCTGATCGCAGCGGCCGAGCGCGTGCGGAGCGGCGATCTCTCGACCCGGGTCGAGGAGGGCGCGGCGGGCGACGAGCTCGCCTCCCTCTCGCGCGCCTTCAACCGGATGACCAGCCAGCTCGGCGCTCAGCGCGGCGAGCTGATGGAGGCCTATCGCCAGCTCGATGAGCGTCGGCGCTTCACGGAAACCGTGCTGTCGGGCGTCACCGCCGGCGTGGTCGGCCTTGATGCGGAAGGTCGGATCAACCTGCCGAACCGCAGCGCGAGCGAATTGCTCGGCATCGACCTCGATGCCGGGCTGGGTCTTCCGCTGGCGAAGGTGGTGCCGGAATTCGCCCCCCTGATCGCCGAAAGCGCGGCCGCCCCGGAACGCCCGCGGATGGCCGAGATTCCGATCGGCCCGTCCTCCCGCCGGCGCATGCTGATCGCGCGGATCGGCGCCGAGATGCAGCGCGGCCGCGTCGCGGGTTTCGTGCTGACCTTCGACGACATCACCGAACTGCAATCGGCGCAGCGCAAGGCCGCCTGGGCCGATGTGGCGCGACGGATCGCGCATGAGATCAAGAACCCGCTGACCCCGATCCAGCTCTCGGCCGAGCGGCTGAAGCGCAAATACCTGAAGGAGATCGGCAGCGACCCCGAGACCTTCCGCAGCCTGACCGACACGATCGTCCGCCAGGTCGGCGATATCGGGCGGATGGTGGATGAATTCTCGGCCTTCGCGCGCATGCCCCAGCCGGTGATCCACCCCGAGGATATCGGCCAGGTGGTGCGGGAGGCGCTGGTGCTGCAGCGGGCCGCGCATCCCGAGATCGCCTATGAGGTCACGATCCCCGCCCCAGCGCCCGTGCTGCCGGTTGACCGCCGGCTGATCGGCCAGGCGCTCACCAACCTGTTGCAGAATGCGGCCGATGCAGTCGCGGCAAGGCCGCGCGGGGAGGAGGCTGGCGCCCCGCTTGCCGAGGGGCAGGGGGGGCGCATCGCGGTCCGGGTCGAGCCGGGCGGGGAGGGGGCTGCCATCGTGGTCGAGGATGACGGCATCGGCCTGCCCGATGGCGAGGACCGCGCCCGCCTGACCGAGCCCTATGTCACGCACAAGGCGAAAGGGACCGGGCTCGGCCTTGCCATCGTGAAGAAGATCATGGAGGACCATGGGGGACGGTTGCTGCTCGAGGACCGGCCGGACGGTCCCGGGACGCGGGCCGTCCTGATCCTGCCCGCCGAATCGGCGGCGCGGCGCGACGAGATGGGGGTGGGCGTGGGGCGTGTCGGCCATGGCGCATGACATCCTGATCGTGGACGACGAGCCCGATATCCGCGCCCTCATCGAGGGCATCCTGTCGGATGAGGGCTACGAGACGCGCCAGGCGGCGAATTCGGACCAGGCGCTCGCGGCCTTCCGCCAGCGCCGGCCGTCGCTGGTGATCCTCGACATCTGGCTGCAGGGCTCGAAGCTCGACGGCCTCGGCATCCTGGAGGCGCTGCAGCAGGAGGCGCCGGGCCTGCCCTCCGTGATGATCTCCGGCCATGGCACGATCGAGACCGCCGTGCAGGCGATCCAGCACGGCGCCTATGACTTCATCGAGAAACCCTTCAAATCCGACCGGCTGCTGCTGATCGTCGCCCGCGCGCTGGAAGCCGCACGGCTCAAGCGCGAATTGAGCGAGCTACGCCTGCGCGCCGGGGCGGAGGCCGAGTTGGTCGGCGTCTCGCCGGCGCTCGCGCAGCTGCGCCAGGCGGTGGAGCGCGTGGCGCCCACCGGATCGCGCGTGCTGATCTCCGGCCCCGCCGGCGCGGGCAAGGAGGTCGCAGCGCGGATGCTGCACACACGCTCACGCCGGAATGAGGGCCCCTTCGTTGCGCTGAACTGCGCGACCCTGGCCCCCGGCCGCTTCGAGGAGGAGCTGTTCGGCGTCGAGGCCGGCGCCGACCCCGCCGCCCAGCCGCGCCGCGCCGGCGTGCTGGAGCGCGCGCATGGTGGCACGCTGCTGCTGGACGAGGTCGCCGACATGCCGCTGGAGACCCAGGGCAAGATCGTGCGCGCCCTGCAGGAGCAGGGCTTCACGCGGCTTGGCGGTGCGCAGCGCGTGCAGGTGGATATCCGCGTCATCGCGACCACCAGCAAGGATTTGCAGGCCGAGATCGCGGCGGGGCGCTTCCGCGAGGATCTGTTCTATCGGCTGGCCGTCGTGCCGCTGAAGATCCCGCCGCTCCGCGAACGGCGGGAGGACATCCCGGCGCTGGCGCGGCATTTCATGGCGAAATCCGTCGAGACCTCCGGCATGTCGCCGCGCGAATTGTCCGAAGATGCGTTGGCGGCGATGCAGGCCTATGACTGGCCGGGCAATGTGCGCGAGCTGCGCAACCTGATCGATTGGCTGCTGATCATGGCACCAGGCGAGGCGCGGGAGCCCATCCGCCCCGACCACCTCCCGCCCCAGGTCGGTGCCGCAGCCCCCGCCGTGCTGAAGCTCGACCGCAGCAGCGAGATCATGACCCTGCCGCTGCGCGAGGCGCGGGAGCTGTTCGAGCGGCAATATCTGGAAGCCCAGCTGCTGCGCTTCGGCGGCAACATCAGCCGCACGGCCTCCTTCGTCGGGATGGAACGCAGCGCGCTGCACCGCAAGCTGAAATTCCTCGGCGTGAACGCCGAGGACCGCCAGCCGGTGGGGAACGGGTGACAAACGCAAAACGCGCGGCAGAATTGGTGCTGGCGGCCGGCTCAGCCGGCCGAGCGCCCGAAGGGCGCCGCGCACAAACCAACCGCCTGACGGGTGCTCCAGTGGCCTGCGCGAGAGCCAAGGCCGCGGAGCGGCCGCCCGGCGTCTGAGGGCACACACATGTCCAAGATTGCCTACGTCAACGGCCGTTACCTGCCGCAGCCCGAAGCGGCCGTGAACATCGAGGATCGCGGTTACCAGTTCGGGGACGGCATCTACGAGGTCGTGCACCTCTATGACGGCCGCTACGTGGACGAGGATCTGCACCTCTCGCGCCTCGAGCGCAGTCTGAAGGAGATCCGGCTGCCCATGCCGATGTCGCGCGCCGCGCTCCGGCTGGTGCTGCGCGAGGTCGCGCGCCGCAACCGCGTCACGGAAGGGCTGCTCTATATGCAGGTCTCGCGCGGCGTCGCGCGGCGCGATCATCCCTTCCCGAAGACGCCGGTGCCGCCCGCGCTCGTCGTCACCGTCAAGCGCATCGCGCCCTATCCGACCGACATCGACAAATGGCAGTCGGCCTGCATCACGCTGCCCGACCTCCGCTGGGCGCGGCGAGACATCAAGTCGGTCAACCTGCTGCCCAACGTCCTCGCTCGGCAAGCCGCGCGTGAGCAAGGCTGCATCGAGGCGATCCTGTACGACGAGGCGACCGGCGTCGTGAACGAGGGGGCCGCGACCACCTTCTGGATCGTGGACGCCAAGGGCGCGATCCGAACCCGCTTCCAGGACGAGGTGATCCTGCCTGGCTGCACGCGGCTCGCGCTGATGGCCGAACTCAAGGCCGCCGGCATCCCCTGGGACGAGACCCCCTTCACGCTGGATGACATGCGCCAGGCGCGTGAGGCTTTCATCACCTCCGCCACCTCCTTCGTCAGGCCGATCACGAAGATCGATGGCGCCCCGGTTGGCGACGGCCAGGTGGGGCCGGTGGTGCGGCGGCTGTTCGACCTCTTCGCGCGCCATGTGAAGGGCGACCTCAGGAACGCCGCGTGAAGGCGCCCATCTGTATCCTCTGGGATTGGGACAATACGCTCGTCGATGGCTGGGCGGCGATCGAGCACGGGTTGAATGTCACCTTCCGCGAATTCGCCATGCCGGAATGGGACCGCGAAACCGTGCTCGCGCGCGTGCGCGGTTCGCTGCGGGATACCTTCCCGGGCATGTTTGGCACCGATTGGGAACGCGCGCGGGATGTCTTCTATGCCGCCGTGCGCTCCTGCCACCTCGATGTGCTGAACGCGATGCCGGGCGCGGCCGCGGCGATTGCGGCGGCGGGGGTGCTCGGGCCGCAGGGGGTCATCAGCAACAAGCAGGGGCCGCTGCTGCGGGCCGAGGCCGCCCATCTCGGCTGGTCCGCGCATTTCGCAACCCTGATCGGCGCAGGGGACGCCACGGCGGATAAGCCGGACCCCGCGCCATTCGGGCTGGCGCTTGGCGCCTGTGGCATCAATCCGAGTGCGGCAGTCTGGTATGTCGGCGACACCGCGCTCGACATGGAGGCCGCGCGGCGGGCGGGCTGCACGGCGGTGCTCGTCGGCGGGGCCGCGCATGACGGGGGACTCGCGAATGCCCGCCCGGACCTAGCCTTCGACGACGCCGCGGCGCTGGCCCGGGCGCTGCGGGAGATGGCCGGCCAACGCTGACCGCAGCGTTGAAATCCTGTCACGCGGCCAGCCTCCCTTGCCAGGGCGCCCGGTCCTCTGGAAAGGTGCCGCCGTGGGTCTTGCGCGCGGCGGCATGCTGCGGGGCAGGCCAACAACAAGAAGGACCAACCCTCCGTGGCCGCCGAAAAGTCGCAGAACGTACAGGACGTGTTCCTGAATCACGTCCGCAAGTCGAAGACCCCCGTGACCGTCTTCCTGGTTAACGGCGTGAAGCTGCAGGGCATCATCACCTGGTTCGACAATTTCTCCGTCCTGCTTCGCCGGGATGGGCACACGCAGCTCGTCTACAAGCACGCGATCAGCACGGTGATGCCGGGCGCGCCGATCTCGTTGTTCGATGCAACGGCCGCGGGCGCGGGCGCGGCACCGGCTGCCGGGGCTGCCCCCGCGGAGGGCGCTGCCCCGGCGCGTGAGGGCCGCCTCACTTTGGGGCGCGAGGTGACCCCTGTCGGTCGCAGCGAATAGCAACACGCCAGGGGAGAAGGGGCCCACCAAGGCCGCTGTCATCCTCCCCCATGAGCGCGCGGGACGCGGCGACGGCGCCGCCACCCGCGCGGCCGAGGCGCGGCTGGCCGAAGCGGTGGGGCTCACCGCTTCCATCGGCCTGACCATCCTCCACACCGCCATCTATCCGCTCCGCGCCATGCGCCCCTCCACGCTGCTGGGTGAGGGCCAGGTGGGCATGGTGAAGGACGCGGTGGAACGCCATGGCGTCACCGTGGTGGTCGTGGATGCCGCGCTCTCCCCGGTGCAGCAACGCAACCTGGAGCGGGCCTGGGGCTGCAAGGTCATCGACCGCACCGGCCTGATCCTGGAGATCTTCGGCGAACGCGCCCGCACCAAGGAAGGCGCGCTGCAGGTCGAGCTCGCCCATCTCGACTACCAGCGCACGCGCCTCGTGCGGTCCTGGACCCATCTGGAGCGCCAGCGCGGCGGCTTCGGCTTCCTCGGCGGTCCCGGCGAATCGCAGATCGAGATCGACCGGCGCCTGATCTCCGAGCGCATCGTGAAGCTCAAGAAGGAGCTGGAGCAGGTGCGCCGTACCCGCGGCCTGCACCGCAAGGCGCGCGAGCGCGTGCCGTATCCAGTCGTGGCGCTGGTTGGCTACACCAATGCCGGCAAGTCCACGCTGTTCAACGCGCTGACCGGTGCTGGCGTCTATGCGCAGGACCAGCTCTTCGCGACGCTCGATCCCACCATGCGCGCGATCAAGCTGCCGAGCGGGCGGACCGTGATTCTCTCCGACACGGTCGGCTTCATCTCCGAACTGCCGACGCAGCTGGTCGAGGCTTTTCGGGCCACGCTCGAGGAAGTGGCGGCGGCCGACATCATCCTGCATGTGCGCGACGCCGCGCATCCGGACACCGCGGCCCAGCGCGCCGATGTGCTGGGCGTGTTGGCGGAGATGGCCGATGGCGCCGGCGCGCCGCTCGATGCCGCCTGGGAAGGCCGGGTGGTGGAGGTGCTGAACAAGGCCGACCTGATGGGTGGCGCGGATGCCGTGCCGCATCTCGAAGGCACGATCGCGGTCTCCGCGCTGACGGGCGATGGTCTGGATCGGCTGCGTGCCGCGCTGGATGAGCGGATGGCGGCCGGGATGGAGACGGTGGAGTATCGCCTCTCACCCGCCGATGGTGCGGGTATCGCCTGGCTCTATGAGCATGGCGAGGTGCTCTCCCGCGACGATACGGAGGAAGCGGTGCGGCTGTCCGTGCGTCTCTCGCCCGCCACCCGCGCGCGCTTCGAACAGAGAGCATCGTGACCCGCGTCTCATCCGCGCTGGCACGCGATATCGCGGGCCTGCTGCGCGATGCGGCGCGTGCCGA
>JBIKSZ010000194.1:0-7231 GCA_044348345.1 Roseomonas sp.
TGCCCCCACCCCATTCGGCGTTGAAAACTCATGGGTTCCAAGGGGCCACTGCCCCTTGGCAGGGAGGGTCCGGGAGGGGCAGTGCCCCTCCCGGGACGCCCCTACCCGGCATTCTGCGGCTGCACCCCCGCCGCGCGCGCGGCCGCGCCCCATTTCTCCAGCTCCGCCTGCACGAAGCTCCGCGTCTCGTCCGGGTTGGAGGTGACGACATCGGCGCCGAGCGTGCGGTGGCGGTCCACGATGTCGGGGCGGCGGACTGCCGCGACGATCTCGCGGTGCAGGCGGTCGGTGACGGGGCCGGGCATGTTCGCCGGGCCGATCACCATGCCCCAGGTCGAGGCTTCGAAGCCTGCGAGCGTCTCGCCCACCGTCGGCACGTCGGGCAGTTGCGGCGCGCGGGTTGCGCCCGTGGTCGCCAGCGCCTTGAGCTGGCCCGACTGGATGTGCGGCAGTGCGGCGGGGACGGTGTCGAACATGATGTCGACGCGGCCCGAAATCAGATCGGGATGCGCCTGGGTGCTGCCGCGATAGGGCACATAGGTCATCTCGATCCCCGTGCGCTGCGCGAACAGCACGGGCGCGAGCCGCACCACGCCGCCCGTGCCGGCGAAGGTCACATGCCCGCGCGGATTGCGCTGCGCATGCGCGACGAGTTCGGCGGCCGTGTTCGCCGCGAAGCCGCGCGCGGCGCACAGCACCAGCGGCGTGCGCGTGGTCAGCGTCAGGAAGGTGAAGTCGCGCATCGTGTCGAAGGGCAGGCGGTAGAAGGCCGCATTGACCGGATGCGCGACGGAGACCAGCGCCAGCGTGTGCCCATCCGGTGCCGACTTGGCGACGACATCCGTGCCGATCACGCCATCCGCGCCGGCGCGATTCTCGACCGGCACGGCGACGCCGAGCGCCGCTGCCATCGGGTCGGCGATCAGCCGCGCGGTGATATCGGACACGCCGCCTGGCGTGTAGGGCACGACGATGCGCACGGGGCGGTTCGGGAAGCCCTGCGCGCGCGCGGCTTGCGCGCCAAGGGCGAGGGCAGGCGCGGCGAGCAGCGCCGCGCGGCGGGTGAGCGTCATGGGCGGTCTTCCTCCATCCGGTCTCGGGGCCGGGTGGGGCAATGCTGCCCTTGTCCGCGGCCGGCCGGAAAGGAAAAAGATGCGCATGATGCGGCCCGCGCCTTGTGGCGCGTAAGCCAAGGCCCGGAGGGCCGCCGGCGCCTGAGGCTCGAAAGACGGGCTGATGCGAAAGGGCCGCTGTAAGCGGCCAGTCGCATCAGCCCGGCTCGACGCGGAGGATCAGGCCTGGGGTTTCGTCCGTCAGCAGATACAGAAGCCCGTCCGGGCCCTGGCGCACATCGCGGATGCGCCGGCCGACCTCGATCGCTTCCTCCCCCACCACGCGCCCTTGCGCGTCGAGGCGAATGCGCCGCACGTCGCGGCTCTGCAGCCCGCCGGAGAAGATGTCGCCGCGCCAGGCCGGGAACCGGTTGCCCGTATAGACCGTAAGCCCCGAGGGCGCGTGCGCTGTCATCCAGGCCAGCGCCGGATCCACCATTCCCGCACCCGTGCGCCCGCCGCCGATCTGCTCGCCGCCGCGATACTCGACGCTGTAGGAGATCACCGGCCAGCCATAGTTGCGCCCGGGCTCGAGCCGGTTGAGCTCGTCGCCGAAGCGGCTGCCATGCTCATTCGCCCAGATCGCGCGGCGGATCGGATCCCAGGCCAGCCCCTGCACGTTGCGATGGCCATAGCTGAAGATTTCGGGCCGCGCGCCGGCGCGGCCGAGGAAGGGATTGTCGCGCGGCACGCTGCCATCTTCCGCGATGCGCACGACGGAGCCGATATGGTTCGACAGATCCTGCGCATTCTCCCGAATCAGGCGTCCGTCGAGCATGGCGGGCGGGTTGCCGCCATCGCCGATGCTGATCAGCAGCGTCGCATCCGGCAGCACCAGGATGCGGCTGCCGAAATGCTGGCTGCCCTGCTTCTCCCGGTTCACTTCGAAGATCACGCGAAGGTCGCGCAGCGCATGCGAAGCCGGGTCGTACACCGCGCGCGCAACCCGCGTGCGGTTGGCCTGCGCCGTGCCATGCGCGTAGCTGAGAAAGAGCGTGCCGTTCCGCGCGAAATCCGGATGCAGTGCGATATCCAGCAGCCCGCCCTGCCCTTCCGCATGCACCTCTGGCACGCCGGCGATCGGGCGGGGGTCGGGCGCGCCGTCGCGCACCAGGCGCAACCGCCCGCGGCGTTCCGTGACGAGCATGCTGCCATCGGGCAGGAAGGCGAGCGCCCAGGGGCGCTCCAGCCCCTTGGCGATGGTGGTGATCTGGATGCCGGTGACGGCGGGGGGGCGTGATTCGCTCAGCACCGGCTGCGCCGCGGCCAGGGTGCTCCAGATCAGGCTGCCGGCCAGCAGCAGCGCGCCCAAGGCCCGCATCGTCACCTCTCCCGGTTCGTTCGCCTTCGTTGAGAAGGGATGCGGCCCGGGACCTTCAAGATCACGCTTGTGCGGGGAGGCAGGCCGCGGAGAGCAACGCGAAGGCCGCGGCGCGGTGGCTGATGGCGTGCTTCGCCGCCGGTTCCATCTCGCCGAAGGTTGTCGTGTGGCCGTCGGGTATGAACATCGGGTCGTAGCCGAAGCCGTTGGTGCCGCGCGGTGGCCAGACCCAGGCGCCATGCGCCTCGCCCAGGAAGCCTTCCGTGTGGCCATCGGGCCAGGCGAGCACCAGCGCGCAGGAGAACCAGGCGCGGCGATCCGCGGCGTGGCGGGCCAGCTTCTCCACCTTGCCCATCGCCATAGCGTAGTCGCGCCCGTTCGGGGTTTCCGCCCAATCGGCGGTGCGCACGCCCGGCGCGCCATCGAGTGCCGCGACCGAAAAGCCGCTGTCATCGGCCAGGGCCGGCAGGCCGGAGGCGGTCGCTGCCGCCAGCGCCTTGATCCGCGCATTGCCGAGGAAGGTGTCTTCGGTTTCTGCCGGCTCCGGCAGGCCGAGGGCGCCGGCGCTGACCACTTCGAACCCCCAGGGGGCCAGAAGCTCCGCCACTTCGCGCACCTTGCCGGCGTTGTGGGTGGCGAGGACCAGTTTGGGGCCGGTGAGACGCCGATGGCTCACGCGCCGATGGCCGCGCGTTGCATGGCGAATAGTTCGTCCGTGCCCTTGCGCGCCAGGCCGAGCAGCGCACCGAGTTCCGCATCGGAATAGGGCGCGCCCTCGGCTGTCGCCTGCACTTCCACAATGCCGCCCGTGCCGGTCATGACGAAATTGCCGTCCGTCTCCGCCTTGCTGTCCTCGTCATAATCAAGGTCGAGCACGGGCGTCGCATTCCACACCCCGCAGGAGATCGCCGCGACCTGGTCCTTCAGCGGAATCTTCTTGAGGATGTTCTTCTCGACGCATTGGCGGAACGCGAGATGCAGCGCGACCCAGGCGCCGGTGATGCTGGCCGTGCGCGTGCCGCCATCGGCCGTCAGCACGTCGCAATCGAGGGTGACGGTCATCTCCCCCATCGCCTTGAGGTCCGTCACGGCGCGGAGGCTGCGCCCGATCAGCCGCTGGATTTCCTGCGTGCGGCCGGATTGCTTGCCGCGCGCCGCTTCGCGGTCGCCGCGCGTGTGGGTCGCGCGCGGCAGCATGCCGTATTCGGCCGTCACCCAGCCCTGGCCGGAATTGCGCAGGAAGGGCGGCACCTTGCCCTCGACGGAGGCGGTGCAGAGCACCTCCGTCGTGCCGAAGCGGATCAGGCACGATCCCTCCGCGTGGCGGGCGGGGTTCGGCGTCATCGTCACCTGGCGCATCTGGTCGGCGACGCGGCCGGAGGGGCGGACGAAGGGGGCTTTGAAGCCGGCGGGGAAATCGATCATGCCGCCCCCTAGCCGTCCCGCCGGGCGGCGTCCAGCACGGCGTGGCCGGTTGACCCGCCCGCGGCGCCGCCCCTAGCCTTGGCGACGAGCACGACGATCCGGGACACACATCACGCCATGGGTCCGATGCACCGGCCCCCCCGCCCGAGCCTCACCCCCGCCGTCAGCCTTTCGGCGGCGTCGGTGACGCCTGCCTTGCCGCCCGGCCTCGATGACCGGGGTGCCGCGATCCTGCGCGAGCTGGTGGAGCTGTATGTCGCGACCGGGGAGCCGGTGGGCAGCCGCACCCTCTCTCGCCGGCTGCCGCAGGCGCTTTCGCCGGCGACGATCCGCAACGTCATGGCGGACCTTGAGGAAGCGGGGCTGTTATTCGCGCCCCATACCTCGGCGGGGCGGTTGCCGACGGAGCGCGGCCTGCGGCTGTTCGTGGATGGGCTGCTGCAATTCGGCGCGCTGGCGGAGGAAGAGCGGGACGCGATCGCCGCCCGCTGCGCCGCCGGTGGACGTTCCTTGCAGGAGACGCTGGGCGAGGCCGGGCAGATGCTGTCGGGGCTCGCGGGCGCCGCCGGCCTTGTCGTCGCGCCGAAGAGCGAGGCGCCGCTGCGCCATATCGAATTCGTGGCGCTCGGCCCGGGGCGCGCGCTGGTGGTGCTGGTGACCGCCGACGGCCAGGTGGAGAACCGCGTCATCGAGGTGCCGGCGGGGCTGCCGCCCTCGGCCCTCGTGCAGGCCGGCAACTACCTGAATGCGCGCCTGTCGGGCCGCACGCTGGATGAGGCGCGGAGCGCCGTGCAGACGGAGATCGCAGCCCATCGCACGGCTTTGGATGAGCTGACGCAGCAGGTGATCGCGGCGGGGTTGGCGACCTGGTCTGGCGGGGTGGGGGGCACGCTGATCCTGCGCGGCCAGGCGAAGCTGTTGCAGAATCTGGACGAGCAGCTGCGCGTCCGGGAGATCCAGGCCCTGTTCGAGCGGCTGGAAACGCAGGAGACGATGCTGCGCCTGCTGGATTTGGCGCAGCGGGGCGAAGGCGTGCAGATCTTCATCGGCGCCGAGAGCGGGCTGTTCGACAGCGCCGGTCTTTCGATGGTGGTGGCACCCTTCCGGAATGCGCAGGACCAGCGGATTGTCGGCGCGATCGGCGTGGTGGGCCCGGCCCGCATCAACTACGGCCGCATCGTGCCGGTGGTGGACTACACGGCGCGGGTGATCGGGCGGTTGTTGGGGTAGCTACGCTCTCGCCGCCCCGCAGCGCGGCGCGCCGTGTTCAGACGACGCGGACCGTGGCGTCCTCGGCGGCGGCGGTCTCGGTCACGCCGAGTGCGGCCAGCAGCGCACCGCGGAGCGTGCCGAGCTTGCGCTCATTCTCGACCTTCAGGCCAAACACGTCCTTCACATAGAAGACGTCCACCGCGCGCACGCCATAGGTGGTGATATGCGCGGATCCGATCTGCAGACCCTGGTCGCTGATCGCCGCCGTCACATCGTGCAGCAGGCCGGGCCGGTCGCGGCCATTGACCTCGATCACCGTGTGCGAATTGGAGGCGTGGTTGTCGATCACCACGCGCGGCGGAATCTGCACCGCACGCAACCGCGCGGGTTCGCGCCGCAGCTTGCCGATCTCGGCATCCAGCCGCAGACGGCCGGACAAGGATTGCTCGATCAGCACTGCAAGCCGCGCGAGCCGGTGCGGCGCATCGAAGGCGCCGCCAGCCGCGTCCTGCACCCAGAAGGTGTCGAGCGCCATGCCGTTGGTCATGGTGTGGATGCGCGCATCCACGATGCTCGCCCCCGCCACGGCCAGCGCGCCGGCGATGCGGCTGAACAGGCCCGGATGGTCGGTGACATAAACCGTCACTTCCGTCACCGCGCGGCTTTCCAGCACGCGGGTGCGCACGGTCAGCGGCGCATTCTCGCGCTCCGCCTCCTGGATCATGCGGGCGTGGCGCGCATGCGTCTCAGGGTCGAAGGACAGCCAGTAGCCGGGATAGCCGAGCGAGAGGAAGCGATCGAGCTCGGGCTTCGGCATGCCATCGAGCAGCGCGGCGGCGGCGCTGCGGGCGCGCGCGACGCGCGTGTCGCGCTCCGGCACGCTGAGACCACCGGCCAGCACTTCCGCAACGCGCCAATACAGTTCGCGCAGCAGGGTCGCCTTCCAGCCATTCCAGACTTTCGGGCCCACAGCGCGCATATCGGCGACCGTCAGCACCAGCAGCAGGCGCAGCCGTTCGGGCGACTGCACCGTCTCCGCGATGTCGAGGATGGTCTTCGGGTCGTCGATGTCGCGCTTGAAGGCGGTCTGGCTGATCAGCAGGTGGTTCAGCACCAGCCAGGAGACGGTCTCCGTCTCCTCCGGCGTCAGGCCGAGCTTCGGGCAGATTTCGAGCGCGACCTCGGCGCCGAGTTCCGAATGATCCCCGCCGCGGCCCTTGGCGATGTCGTGCAGCAGCACCGCGACGAACAGCGCGCGGCGCGACTGCACCTGGGCGATCAGCTCCGAGGCGACGGGCGCGACCTCATTCAGGTCGCCGCGCTCCAGCTGCGTCAGCACGCCGAGCGCCTCGATCGTGTGCTCCTCGACGGTGAAGACGTGATAGGTGTCGAACTGCATCAGCCCGACGATGCGCGCCCAGTCGGGGATGAAGCGGCTGATGAAGCCAACTTCGTTCAGCGTGCGCAGCCAGCGCGCGGCATCCTTGCCGCACAGGATGTCGAGGAAGATCGCGCTGGCCGCGATGTCGCCGCGCAGCCGCACGGCGTAGCGCGCATTCCGCACCAGCGCGCGGAAGGCCAGCGGATGCACCTCAAGCCCTCGGTCGCGCGCGGCGCGCACCAGGCGCAGCATGATGGCGGGGTCCTGCTCCACCAGGCGGTCGGGGGCGAACAGCACCTTGCCATCGGCCAGCGCAATGCCGGCCTGGGCGAGCGCGGCATCGCCCGCCGGCAGCACCGCGGGCGGGCCCAGCGCCGCGCGTTCGATCGCCGGTTCCAGCAGCCGCGTCAGGCGCACCACGTCGCGCGCGGTCAGGAACAGGTGCTTCATGAAGCGCTCGACGCCGTCCTGCACGCCGTGGCGCGTGTAGCCCATGCGGGCGCCGACCACGGGCTGCAGGTCGAAGGTCAGGCGCTCTTCCGCGCGGCCCGTCACGTAGTGAAGGTGGAAGCGGACGGTCCAGAGGAAGTTCCAGGCGCGGCGGATGGCGCGCGCTTCCTGCGGCGTCAGCAGACCGCCGCCGGGGCTGTCCTTGCCCACCAGCTCCGGCATGCGCTGCACGCCGAAGGCATGGCGCGCGAGCCAATACAGCGTCTGCAGGTCGCGCAGGCCGCCGCGGCCTTCCTTGACATGCGGCTCCACCAGGAAGGGGCTGTCGCC
>JBIKSZ010000195.1:0-7229 GCA_044348345.1 Roseomonas sp.
CGACGGGCAATGTGGACGTCATCACCGCCGACCACATGCGCGCGATGAAGCACCGCGCGATCGTCTGCAACATCGGCCACTTCGACTCTGAGATCCAGGTCGCGGCGCTGAAGAACTACAAGTGGGACAACATCAAGCCGCAGGTGGACGAGATCGAGTTCCCGAACGGCAAGCGGATCATCCTGCTGTCCGAAGGCCGCCTCGTGAACCTCGGCAACGCCACGGGTCACCCGAGCTTCGTGATGTCGGCGTCCTTCACCAACCAGACGCTCGCCCAGATCGAGCTGTGGGCGAACCCCGGCAAGTACGAGAAGAAGGTCTACGTCCTGCCGAAGCACCTGGATGAGAAGGTTGCCGCGCTGCACCTGGCGAAGGTCGGCGCGACGCTGACGCAGCTGAACAAGCAGCAGGCCGACTACATCGGCGTGCCCGAGCAGGGCCCCTTCAAGGCCGAACAGTACCGCTACTGAGCCTGGCCGAAGGGGGCGCGCCGCGCCCCCTTCACGCCAGCGCCCGCACGCCCCTCCAGGATTTGACTGGATTTCAGGTTCGATATCGATACAATCGGCATGACGTCGATTGCATCGCATCGCGCCTCGCGACAAAGCTGCCATGCGATCGCCGCCGCGGGAGCGCCTGGCCATGTGCATCGCCTGCAGCCCGTTCAGCAGCGCCCTTAATGCGCGCCCCGCGGCCTCGCGCCGCCATGTGCTGGGCGGCATGGGCCGGCTCGCGCTTGGCGCAGGCGCCGCGGGCTTCGGCAGCCTGTTGCGCTGCGCTGAAGCGCAGACGCCGCCCGCCGCCTCCGGCGCGGCCGACCTGATCTACAGCGGCGGACCCATCATCACCGTCAACGACGCGCAACCCACGGCGGAAGCGGTCGCCGTGCGCGGCGGGCGCATCCTCGCCATCGGCACGCGCGACCAGATGCAGGCCAGGCGCGGGCCGGGCACACGGATGGTGAACCTCGAAGGCCGCACCCTGCTGCCCGGCTTCGTGGATCCGCACGGCCATGTGGCCATGGTCGGGCTGCAAGCGGTCGGCGCCAACCTGCTGCCCGCGCCGGATGGCGAGGGCAATGACATCCCCGCCCTGATCCGCATCCTGCGCGAATGGGCGCAGCGCAACGCGGCCGCGGTCAGGCGTTACGGCCTGATCTTCGGCTTCGGCTACGACGACAGCCAGCTGCGCGAGCAACGCCACCCGACGCGCGACGACCTCGACCAGGTCTCGACCGAGGTGCCGGTGCTGATCATCCACACCTCCTCCCACCTCTGCGCAGCGAATTCGAAGGCGCTGGAGACGGTCGGGATCACCGCGGCAACGCCCGACCCGACGGGCGGCGTGTTCCGCCGCCGCGAGGGCTCCCGCGAGCCGAACGGCGTGATGGAGGAGAATGCGATGATCGCCGGGGGGGCCCCGCTGCTGGGCGGCCTCGACGAGGCGGCGTGGCTGTCCATGATCCGCGCGGGGTCGGAGTTCTACGCCTCCTTCGGTTACACCACCTGCCAGGAAGGCCGCGCCATGGGCCCGACGCTGGCGAACCTCGCCAAGGCGGCCGAGCGCGGCCTGCTGGCGGTGGATGTCGTCGTCTATCCCGACATCCTCGGCGCGGCCGACCAACTCGGCGGGGCTCTGCATGGGCGGGACTACCGCAACCGGCTGCGCGTGGGCGGCGCGAAGATCTCGCTCGACGGCTCGCCGCAGGGCAAGACGGCCTGGCTGACGCAACCCTACCACGTGATCCCGCCCGGCCTGCCGCCGGATTATCGCGGCCTGCAGACCGCCCCGACCGATGCGACCATCGAGGCCTTCTCGCGCTGCTATGAACGTGGCTGGCAGCTCCTGGCGCATGCCGGCGGCGACGCCGCCATCGACCTGATGATCGCCGCGACGCGGGAGGCGACGCGGCGGCATGGGCCGGGCGACCGCCGGCCTGTCCTGATCCACGGCCATACGCTGCGCGCGGACCAGGTGGATACGCTGCGGGAGCTCGGCATCTTCCCCGCGCTCTTCCCGATGCACACCTTCTACTGGGGCGATTGGCACCGCGATTCGGTACTGGGACCGGAGCGGGCGGCGAACATCTCGCCCACCGGCTGGCTGATGAGCCGGGGGATGATGTTCACCTCGCATCACGATGCGCCGGTGGCGCGGCCGGATTCGATGCGCGTGCTGAGCGCGACGGTCACGCGGCGGTCGCGGACCGGCGCCATCATCGGCCCGCAACATCGGGTGCCGGTCGGCACCGCGCTGAAGGCCATGACGATCTGGGCCGCGCATCAGCACTTCGAAGAGGCGACGAAAGGCTCCATCGAGCTCGGCAAGCTCGCCGATTTCGTGATGCTGTCGGACAACCCGATGACCACGGACCCGGAGCGGCTGGCGGAGCTGAAGGTGGTGGAGACGATCAAGGAAGGCGTGAGCGTCTACCGCGCCTGATTCGCCACAGCTGGCCTCACCCCAGCGTCTGCCGCACGCCGCGCCAGAAGGCGTTCGCGTCCGCGCCGCCCGGATCGCGCGGATCGGGGCGCACCGCCGTGTGCACCATCACCAGCTGGCTCGCCGGATGGACGAAGATCGCCTGACCGCGCACGCCAAGAAAGGCGAAGCTGCCGTCATCCTGCGGGAAGATCCAGGTCTGGTAGCCATAGCCGTAGAAGCGGCCGACACGGCCCGGGGTGATGTGCATCCGCGTCATCTCGGCGACCCATTCCGCCGGGATCACCGCGCGCTGGCCCGCGCGCCCGCCGCGCGCCATCAGCAGGCCAAGCTTCGCGTAATCGCGCAGCGTCGCCTGCAGGCCCATATAGCCGACCTCAAGGCCGGAGCGGTCGATCAGCCAGCTCGCATCCGCCTCCGCGCCGATCGGGCGCCAGATGCGCTCCGCGAAATAGTCAGCGATCGGCATGCCCACCACCGCGCGCAGCACCATCGCTAGCACATAGGTCTCTGACGAGGCGTAGTACCAGCGCTCACCGGGTGCAGCGATGCGCGTGTTGAATTGCGACACCGCCGCCGCGCCACCCGCGCTCTGCAGCCCGATCGTCGCGCGTGACAGCCGGGCGCTGTCGTCGTTGCCGTCATACTCCTCGCGGAACTGCACGCCAGACGACATGGTCAGCAAATGACGCAGCGGCGTCGCGCCGTAGTCCAGCCCGCGCAGCGTCGGCGCATAGGCCTCCGCCGGCGCATCGAGCGAGGCGATGCGCCCGTCTGCCACCGCGATTCCGATCATCATGGCAATCACCGTCTTCGCCATGGAGAAGGACGTCAGGCGATGCGTGTCGCTGCGCCCATACTGGTAGCGCTCCAGCTGGATGACATCGTCCTGCGCGACCAGCAGCCCAGTGGCCGGGTTGCGGTCCATGTAATCCGCCAGCCGGTAACGCCCGGCGCCGAGTGCCGGCGCGCCCGAATAGACAATCTCGGGCTCGCGCGGGGCGCGGCGCCAGGGCGTCGGAGCATCGCCACGGCGTGAGAGGCGGGCCGGCAGGATCTCGTCGAGGCGCGAGTAGCTGTCCACGCTGTGGCTGGTGCGCCACCAGCTCTGCCGGTCGGCCCGGGGAAAGTTGCCGAGCGGATCGGCGTAGCTCCACATCATCGGCCCCGCCGCGCGCCGGCCGATGCCGTCGCGGAAGGTGAAGGCCATGCCTGGCGCGTCGGCGCCGGTGGCACAGGCGCCGAGCAGCAAAGCGGGCACGGCCAGCAAGCCATGGCGCCGGGTGATGTTCGTTGGCATCCGAAAACAGGACATCGAACGACATTTGTTGTCGAGCCCTGGCCCGGCTGGCAGGCGCATCATTCCGGCCTATCTCTGGGGCCGCATACCGCGCACCGTCTGCCGCCACCGGAGCCCGCCTTGACCGTCCTTGCCCTGATCGCGCTTTTCGCCATCGCCCTGCTGCTGGGGGGCATGGTCTTCTTCGCCGCGCTGATCGCGCCGCTGGTGTTTCGCGTGCTGCCCGCGGACCATGGCGGGCGGTTCATCCGCACCCTCTTCCCACGCTACTACCTGTGGGTCCTGGGATGCTCCGCGGCGGCGGCGGTCGCGCTGTTTCCGCTCTCCAAGCCCGATTCCGGCATCATGGCCGTCACGGCCGGTCTGGCCTGGTGGCTGCGCCAGTCGCTGATGCCGCGCATCAACGCGCTGTCCGACCGTGCGAAAGCCGGCGACGCCGAGGCCCAGAAGGCCTTCGACCGCGCGCACCGCATCTCGGTCGTCGCCAACCTGTTGCAGATGATCGCCGCTGCCGTGGTGCTGGCGGGCTTCGTCATGTGATCCCGGGCGCGCGAAGGCGTCGCCTTCGCGGCTTGGGCCTTAGACCAGCCCCTTCATCAGCAGCAGGCCCCAGGCGCCGAGCGAGACGGCGTCCTGGATCTCGCCGTCACGCGCCATGCGCTCGAACTCGGCGCGGGGGATGCGACGGCTGATCAGGTCCTGCTCCTCGACCTCCAGCCGCGCGGCCCCGCGCGAGAGACCGCGCGCCAGCACCACATGCGCGCCCTGGTTCATCGTGCCAGGCGCCTCATAGAGCTTGCCGACATGAACCAAGGTCGCCGCGACGAGGCCGGTCTCCTCCGCCAGCTCATGCTGCGCGACCAGCAGCGGGTCGGTGCCGGGCGGGCCCCACATGCCCATCGGGAATTCCCACAGCCGCTCGCCCACCGGATAGCGATACTGCTGCACCAGCTCGACCGCGCCATCCTCATGCACCGGCACGACCAGGACGAAGTCATCCTTCTCGATCACGCCATAGATGCCGGCAGAGCCGTCGCGGCGGCGGATCTCATCCTCGCGCACGCGCATCCACTTGTTCTCATAGACGATGCGCGTCCCAGTCGTGACGATATCAGGCGGGACGATGTCGGGGTCGTCCGGCGAGCTCACAGCCCATTCGCCTCCCGCAGCGCGGCGGCGGCGGCGTGGTCGCCGCGCGCATCCAGCCGCTCGGCCACCGCGACACGATCGGGCAGCGGTCGGTTCTGGCTCTGCTTGCGCTTGCCGGTCCATTCCGCGACCTCGATCGAGATGCCGACCAGCGCCTTGAACATGCCCTCCATGTAGCGCGCGGGCTGCGCGTCCATGTCGAAGCCGGGATCGGGCTCATAGCGGAAGGCCAGCGCCCGCATCCCCACCGCGATCTCCGTCGCGTCGGTGATCAGCGTCGCGCGGCCGCGCGCGGTGACGGCGTCATAGTTCCAGGTCGGCACCGCCGGCTGCGCGCCATACCAGGCCGAGGAGACATAGGCGTGCGGCCCGCGGAAGGAGGCCAGCGCCTCCGCGCCCTCGCCGGCGAAGGCCTGCCAATGCGGATTGGCGCGTGCCAGGTGGCACAGCAGCCGGTCCGGCGCGCCATCCTCGCCGCGGATCAGGTGGAAGGGCAGGTGCGAGACCTGTAGCGGTGCGGCGGAAACCAGCTGGCCGAAATCATGGGCTTCGACGAAGCCGTGGATCCAGTCGCGATCATCCACGCGGAAGGCGGGCGGTGTGTACATGGGAACATCCTGGCACGAGCAAGCGGGTGCGCCGCAAGGGCGCCGTGAGGCCGGGTCAGGCGACCCGGAAGGTGGTAGCTCGCGCTCGTCGTCGGATGATCATCGACGCAGGATGACAAGGACGGCTGGCGCACGCAACTGCGCCACGCGGGTCACCCCCGCGCCCGCGCGCGAACCAGCAGCCACAGCCCCGACAGCGTCAGCAGCCCGCCGATGATGTCGCTGACATACAGCCGCTCATCCAGCAGCGCCCAGCCGAACACCGCGGCCAGCGGCGGCGCCAGCAATTGCAGCGCGGATGCGGTCGAGGTCGGCACACGCTTCAGCATCACGAAGTACAGCGCATAGCCGCCGATACCGACGACGATCATGGACCAGAACAACCCGCCCAGCGTGAACCAGCTGGCGCTGCGCGGCATCGCCCCTTCCAGCGCCAGCGCCAGCATCAGGCAGAGCAACGCGGAGACCGCGGTCTGGCCGAGGCTCGCGGCCCACATATCCACGCGCGCCTTCGCCGGCGCATAGATCAGCAGCCCGACGGCCTGGGATGCCGCCGCGCCGATCGCCAGCACGAAGCCCAGCGCCTCTGCCGTCTCCAGCCCATCCAGCGCGCGCAGAAACCCCAGCAGCGCAACACCCGACCACCCAATGGCCAGCCCCACCCAGGCGAGCGGGGGCAGCGGCTTCTTCAGGATCGCGCTTTCGCCGGCCGCAATCAGCAAGGGCGTGGTGGCGCAGATCAGCGCGACCAGGCCGCTCGGGATCCGCGCCATGGCAAGCCACGCCATCGCCAGATACCCGCCCATGCCGAACAGCCCGAGCAAGGCGACCCGCAGCGCATCGCCCGGCGCCGGCCAGCGCGCGCGGAAAATCAGCGCGATCGCCAGCAGGATCGGCGCGGTGCAGCCGAAGCGGATGGCGAGCGACCACAGCGGCGGCCATTCCCGCACCACCACGCCGGCCACCGTGAAGGCCGAGGCCCAGATGGCGACGAAGGTGGCGCCGATCAGCAGCCCACCCTTCCCCATGGGTCAGGCCCGGCGGGCCAGCGCCGCCTCCAGCGTGTTCTCGAGCAGACAGGCGATGGTCATCGGCCCGACGCCGCCAGGCACCGGCGTGATCGCCTCGGCATGGGTGCTGGCGCCGGCGAAGTCCACATCGCCGACCAGACGCCCATCGGCCAGGCGGTTGATGCCGACATCGATCACGGTTGCCCCCTCGGACACCCAATCGCCGCGCACCATCTCCGGGCGGCCGACGGCGGCGATCAGGATCTCCGCGCGGCGGCATTCGGCGGGCAGGTCGCGGGTGCGCGAATGCACGATCGTCACCGTGCAATCGGCCGCCAGCAGCAGCTGCGCCATGGGCCGCCCCACAATGTTCGACCGCCCGAGCACCACCGCCCGTGCGCCCGGCAGCGAACAGCCGGCGGCGCGCAGCAGATGCATCACCCCTTTCGGCGTGCAGGGCACGAGGCCCGGCTGGCCGGAGGCCAGCCGCCCGGCATTCAGCGGGTGGAAGCCGTCCACATCCTTCTCCGGCGCGACGGCGGAAATCACGACCTCGGCGCGGATCTGCGCGGGCAGCGGCAGCTGCACCAGGATGCCATCCACCGCCGGATCGGCGTTGAGCTGCGCAACCACCGCCAGCAGCTCGGCCTCGGTCGTCGCCGCGGGCAAATGGAGGGTGGCGCTGTCGAAGCCGACCTCCTGCGCCGCCTTGTCCTTGTT
>JBIKSZ010000196.1:0-7208 GCA_044348345.1 Roseomonas sp.
GAAGGCAAGATCGAGTTCGAGCGCTGCATCGCGACGCCGGACATGATGGCCCTCGTCGGCCGCCTCGGTAAGGTGCTCGGCCCGCGCGGCCTGATGCCGAACCCGAAGCTCGGCTCGGTGACGATGGATGTGAAGGCGGCGGTCATCGCGGCGAAGGCCGGCCAGGTGGAGTTCCGGGCCGAGAAGGCGGGCATCGTACATGCCGGCATCGGCAAGGCCTCCTTCGGCGAGGACAAGCTGCTTGAGAATGCGCGCGCCTTCATCGACGCGATCCAGAAGGCTCGCCCGACGGGCGCGAAGGGCACCTATGTGAAGAAGGTGTCGCTGAGCTCCTCGATGGGCCCGGGCGTGAAGGTGGACCTCAGCTCCCTCAGCGCCTGAGCGCCGGGAGCAAATGAGATTCGGCAGCTTCGGCTGCCGGGCAGGGCGAGGGGGCGACCCTTCGCCCGACCTGTCGGAGACCTCCTGTGGTCGCGCCTCGCTGCACCTTGGTGCCGTGGCGGGCCTTGAAGCGGCGATAGCCCGCAGGGGATAGATGGGGTGCCGAAAAGTGCTGTCGGTCAGGGGAAACCCTCGATCCGGCTTGGCTTGCCGGTCCCTTCCAACAGGCGAGTGCCGACCCGGCCAACCGGGGCGGTTGAACCGGTCGGGACCCTTCCACAAGGTCTTGATCAATTCGGAGACGGGACGTGGACCGTACGGAAAAGCGCGCCTTCGTGCAGGCGCTGCAAGCGGTGTTCGCGGATACGTCGTTCGTCCTCGTCAGCCAGAATAAGGGGCTGACGGTGGCCGATGCGACGACGCTGCGGCAGCGCATGCGGAACGCCGGCGCGAACTATAAGGTTGCGAAGAACCGGCTGGCCTCTCTCGCCCTCGATGGCAGCAAGTTCCAGGCTATCCAGCCCCTGCTGAAGGGTCCGACCGCATTGTCGTGGTCGACGGATCCGGTGGCGGTGGCGAAGACGGCCGTGGAATTCGCCAGGACCAACGACAAGTTCGTGATCCTGGGCGGCGCACTCGGGACCCAGATGCTCACCCCGGATGGGGTCAAGGCACTGGCCGAGCTGCCCTCGCTCGAGACGCTGCGTGCGCAGCTGCTCGGCCTGATCCAGACCCCGGCGACGCGGATCGCTGGTGTGCTGCAGGCCCCGGGCAGCCAGCTGGCGCGGGTGTTCTCGGCCTACGCCAAGAAGGACGAGGAGAAGGCAGCGGCCTGAGGCCGCCTAGCCGACGCCTGACCGCCTTGGGGGGGGAGGCCCCTCCTGGGTGTTGCAAACACCAAGCCAAGCCATTAGATCGAAGGACACACACACATGCCCGACCTTGCGAAGCTGGTTGACGAGCTCTCCAGCCTGACGGTTCTGGAAGCTGCCGAGCTCTCGAAGATGCTCGAAGAGAAGTGGGGCGTCTCCGCCGCCGCGCCGGTGGCTGTTGCCGCCGCGCCGGCCGCTGCCGCCGCTGCCCCGGTCGAGGAGAAGACCGAGTTCAACGTCATCCTGAAGGATGGCGGCGACAAGAAGATCAACGTCATCAAGGAGATCCGTACCATCACGGGTCTCGGCCTGAAGGAGGCCAAGGACCTCGTCGAGGGCGCGCCGAAGACCGTGAAGGAAGGCGTGTCCAAGGACGAGGCCGCGAAGATCAAGAAGGTGCTGGAAGACAACGGCGCCGTCGTCGAGGTCAACTGATCTCCCGGCGCGTCCGGCCTGCCTTCGGGTAGGCCTGGCGCGTCGCGGCCCCGCCGGTTGCGTGGGGCGGCTAAAACATCATCGGGACGGGCGGGATTCCGGGGTCGGAGTCCCGCCCGCGCCCGCGTTTGACGATGCTGCCGGCGGTCCGCTCTGGCGGGACGGGGGTGGCGGGGGTTCCTGCGGCGGAGTGGCTCCGCAGCAGCAGTTTTCAGGCCGCCGGTCCCAGTTGGGGGCCGGGGGGCGAGGGAAGCGGGACAGGCATGAACGCTATCGTGAAGTCGTTCACCGGGCGCAAGCGCATTCGGAAGTC
Organism: Roseomonas sp.; assembly: GCA_044348345.1. GTDB lineage: Bacteria > Pseudomonadota > Alphaproteobacteria > Acetobacterales > Acetobacteraceae > Falsiroseomonas. The sequence goes on from JBIKSZ010000196.1 coordinate 2,002, forward strand.
CTTCGGGCGGCTGCCCGAAGTGGCGCCGATGCCCAACCTCATCGATGTGCAGCGCGCCTCCTACGAGGCGTTCCTGCAGATGGGCGTTGACCCCGATGCACGCACGCACACCGGCCTGCAGGAGGTGTTCAAATCCGTCCTCCCGATCGACGATTTCGGCGGCCGCGGCCGGCTGGAATTCGTCCAGTATGAGCTTGAGGAGCCGAAATACGACGTTGAGGAGTGCATCCAGCGCGGCCTGACCTTCGCGGCCCCGCTCAAGGTGCGGCTCCGCCTGATCGTGTGGGACCTCGACGAGGACACCGGCAGCCGTTCCGTCCGCGACATCAAGGAGCAGGACGTCTACATGGGCGACATGCCGCTCATGACGGACAACGGCACCTTCATCATCAACGGCACCGAGCGCGTGATCGTCTCCCAGATGCACCGCAGCCCGGGCGTGTTTTTCGACCACGACAAGGGCAAGACGCATAGCAGCGGCAAGTATCTGTTTGCCGCGCGCGTCATCCCCTATCGCGGCTCCTGGCTCGACTTCGAATTCGACGCCAAGGACATCTGCTACGTCCGCATCGACCGGAAGCGGAAGCTGCCGGCGACGACGCTGCTCTATGCGCTCGACAGCGGCTGGACCGAGGGCGAGCGCGTTCGCCGCGCCAATGACGGCCTCGCCGCGCTCGAGCCTCATGAAATCCGCGGCATGGATGCCGAGGAAATCCTCAACGCCTTTTACGGCCAGGTGGTGTTCAGCCGCTCCCCGAAGGGCTGGTCGCGTCCCTTCGACCCGGATGCGTTCCGTGGCGTGAAGCTGGCTGAGCCGCTGGTGGATGCGAAGACCGGCCAGGAAGTCGCTGCGAAGGACACCAAGCTGACCCCGCGCGCGGCGAAGAAGATCGCCGAGGGCGGCACGACCGAGGTGCTGGTGGGCCGCGCCGACCTGCTCGGCCGCTTCGTCGCCCAGGACCTGGTGAACTGGCAGACCGGCGAGATCTGGGCCGAAGCCGGCGAGGAGCTGACCGAGGTGAAGCTCGCCGGCATCGAGGAGGCCGGTCTCGACCGCCTGCCGACGCTTGCGATCGACCAGTCCACGGGCCCGTGGATGCGCAACACGCTCGCGGTGGACAAGAACTCCAACCGCGAAGAAGCGCTGATGGACATCTACCGGGTCATGCGCCCGGGTGAGCCGCCGACCGCGGAGACCGCCGAGACGCTGTTCCGCGGCCTGTTCTTCGACGGCGAGCGCTACGACCTCTCGGCCGTCGGCCGGGTGAAGATGAACATGCGCCTCGGCTTCTCGACCGAGGAGGTGCCTGACCATCTCCGCACGCTGCGCAAGGCCGACATCATCTCGACGATGCGCGTGCTGCTGCAGCTGAAGGACGGCAACGGCTCCATCGACGACATCGACAACCTGGGCAACCGGCGCGTCCGTTCGGTCGGCGAGCTGATGGAAAACCAGTACCGCGTCGGCCTGCTGCGCATGGAGCGCGCGATCAAGGAGCGCATGGGCTCTGTCGATATCGACAGCGTCATGCCGCATGACCTGATCAACGCGAAGCCCGCGGCGGCGGCGGTGCGGGAGTTCTTCGGCTCCTCGCAGCTCAGCCAGTTCATGGACCAGACCAACCCGCTGTCCGAGGTGACGCATAAGCGCCGCCTCTCGGCGCTTGGCCCGGGCGGTCTGACGCGCGAGCGCGCCGGCTTCGAGGTGCGCGACGTGCACCCGACGCATTACGGCCGCATCTGCCCGATCGAGACGCCGGAAGGCCCGAATATCGGCCTGATCAACAGCCTCGCGACCTTCGCCAAGGTGAACAAGTACGGCTTCATCGAGACGCCGTATCGCCTGGTGCGCGACGGCAAGATCGTGGATGAGACGCCGCGCTACCTCTCCGCCATGGAGGAGGAGCGCCTGATCGTCGCCCAGGCCGATGCCGAGGTCGCGGCCGATGGCACGCTGAAGGCCGAACTGGTCTCGGTGCGCGATGGCGGCGACTTCCGCCTCGTGAAGCCCGAGGAAGTGACGGCGATCGACGTCTCGCCGAAGCAGCTTGTCTCGGTCGCTGCGGCGCTGATCCCGTTCCTTGAGAATGACGACGCGAACCGCGCGCTGATGGGCTCCAACATGCAGCGCCAGGCGGTGCCGCTGATCCGCGCCGATGCGCCGCTGGTCGGCACCGGCATGGAAGCCGCGGTTGCCCGCGATTCGGGTGCCACGATCGTCGCGCGCCGCGACGGCGTGGTGGACAGCATCGACGGCGCGCGCATCGTGGTGCGCGCGACCGGCGACGAGGGCGCGACGCGCGGCGTCGATATCTATCGCCTGCGCAAGTTCCAGCGCTCCAACCAGTCCACCTGCATCAACCAGCGCCCGCTGGTGAAGGTGGGCAACCAGGTGCAGGCCGGCGACATCATTGCCGACGGCCCGTCCACCGAGCTCGGCGAGCTCGCGCTCGGCCGCAACGTGCTCTGCGCCTTCATGCCGTGGAACGGCTACAACTTCGAAGACAGCATCCTGATCAGCGAGCGCATCGCGAAGGATGACGTCTTCACCTCGATCCACATCGAGGAATTCGAAGTGATGGCCCGCGACACCAAGCTCGGCCAGGAAGAGATCACCCGCGACATCCCGAATGTGGGCGAGGAAGCGCTGCGCAACCTCGACGAGGCGGGCATCGTCTATATCGGCGCCGAGGTGCAGCCGGGCGACATCCTGGTTGGCAAGGTGACGCCGAAGGGCGAAAGCCCGATGACGCCGGAAGAGAAGCTCCTCCGCGCCATCTTCGGCGAGAAGGCGTCCGATGTGCGCGACACCTCGCTCCGCCTGCCGCCGGGTGTGGCCGGCACCATCGTGGATGTGCGCGTCTTCTCCCGCCGCGGCGTGGACAAGGACGAGCGCGCGATGGCGATCGAGCGGGCGGAGATCGAGCGGCTTGCGAAGGACCGCGACGACGAGAAGGCGATTCAGGAGCGTTCCTTCTACTCCCGCCTGCGGGAGCAGATGCTGGGCCGCAAGGCGGCTGGCGGCTTCAAGGGCGTGAAGGCCGGCACCGAGATCACGGATGCCGTGCTCGACGAATTCGCCAAGGCGACCTGGCGGCAGATCGCCGTGCAGGACGATGCGGCGATGGCCGAGATCGAGGCGCTGAAGCGCGAATTCGACGCTGCCGTCGAGCGCCTGCAGAAGCGCTTCGAGAGCAAGGTCGAGAAGCTGCAGCGCGGCGACGAACTGCCGCCCGGCGTGATGAAGATGGTCAAGGTCTTCGTCGCGGTGAAGCGCAAGCTCCAGCCCGGCGACAAGATGGCCGGTCGCCACGGCAACAAGGGCGTGGTCTCCCGCGTCGTGCCGGTGGAGGACATGCCGTTCCTGGAAGACGGGACCAGCGTGGACCTGGTGCTGAACCCGCTTGGCGTGCCCTCGCGCATGAATGTCGGCCAGATCCTCGAGACGCATCTGGGCTGGGCCTGCGCGAGCATGGGCCGGCAGATCGGCGAGATGGTCGAGGAGTACCGCCGCGGCGGCGCGATGCGCGAAGAACTGCGCGCGAAGCTCGTCGAGGCCTATGGCGAGGAGATCGTCGCGCGCGACATCGACCCGCTGGATGACGACGCGCTGATCGAGCTCTGCGACAACCTGAAGAAGGGCGTGCCGATCGCGACGCCGGTCTTCGACGGCGCGCGCATGGCCGACATCGAGGGCATGCTGACCAAGGCTGGCCTCGACACGTCGGGCCAGGTCTGGCTGACGGATGGCCGCACGGGCGAAACCTTCGAGCGGAAGGTGACGGTCGGCTACATCTACATGCTGAAGCTGCACCACCTGGTGGATGACAAGATCCACGCGCGTTCCATCGGCCCGTACTCGCTCGTCACCCAGCAGCCGCTGGGCGGCAAGGCGCAGTTCGGCGGCCAGCGCTTCGGCGAAATGGAAGTGTGGGCGCTCGAAGCCTATGGCGCGGCCTACACGCTGCAGGAGATGCTGACGGTGAAGTCCGACGACGTCTCCGGCCGCACCAAGGTCTACGAGGCGATCGTGCGCGACCAGGACACCTTCGAGGCGGGCATTCCGGAATCCTTCAACGTGCTGGTGAAGGAGCTGAAGTCGCTCGGCCTCAATGTGGATCTCGAGAGCCGCCCCAGCTGAGGCGGTCCTTGCGTGATTATCCGCGCGGCGTGAGCGCCGCGCGGGTTCCCTTTCTCAAGGCGCGCACCTGCCGGGGCGCGGCTTGCCGGACGGAGACGACGGCATGAACGAACTGATGAAGATCCTGGGCCAGACCGGCCAGGCGATGACCTTCGACCAGATCAAGATCTCGATCGCCTCGCCCGAGACGATCCGGTCCTGGTCCTATGGCGAGATCAAGAAGCCCGAGACGATCAACTACCGCACCTTCAAGCCGGAGCGCGACGGCCTGTTCTGCGCGCGCATCTTCGGACCGATCAAGGACTACGAGTGCCTGTGCGGCAAGTACAAGCGGATGAAGTTCCGCGGCATCATCTGCGAGAAGTGCGGCGTTGAGGTCACGCTGGCGAAGGTCCGGCGCGAGCGCATGGGCCATATCGAGCTGGCTTCCCCGGTCGCGCACATCTGGTTCATGAAGTCGCTGCCGAGCCGTGTTGGCCTCATGGTCGACATGAGCCTGAAGGAGCTGGAGAAGGTCCTCTATTTCGAAAGCTATGTGGTGCTCGAGCCAGGCCTGACGGACCTCAAGCTCCATCAGCTGCTGACCGAAGACCAGCTGCAGTCGAAGCAGGACGAGTTCGGCGACGACGCCTTCTCCGTCGGCATCGGCGCAGAAGCGGTGAAGCAGATGCTCGCCGCGATCGACGTGGGCAAGGAAGCGCCGAAGCTGCGCGCCGACCTCAAGGAGACGACCTCCGAGGCGAAGCGCAAGAAGCTCGTGAAGCGCCTCAAGATGCTCGAGGCCTTCGCGGAATCGGGCGCGCGGCCGGAGTGGATGATCCTAGACGTCGTCCCCGTGATCCCGCCCGAGCTGCGCCCGCTGGTGCCGCTGGATGGCGGCCGCTTCGCGACGTCGGACCTAAACGACCTTTATCGTCGCGTCATCAACCGCAACAACCGTCTGAAGCGCCTGATCGAGCTGCGCGCGCCTGACATCATCGTGCGCAACGAGAAGCGCATGCTGCAGGAAGCGGTTGACGCGCTGTTCGACAATGGCCGCCGCGGCCGCGCGATCACGGGCGCGAAC
>JBIKSZ010000025.1:0-23061 GCA_044348345.1 Roseomonas sp.
CGACCTTGCCGGCCATCATCACGTCGGTGCCGCGGCGGATCGCGTCCACCAGCGACTCACGGCAGCCATAGAGGTTGTCGAACTTCGACTTGGTGACGCTGTCATTCACGTTGATGGCGGGGAACAGCAGCTTGCCGTCCTTTGCCATGTTGTAGAGGCGATGCACGCCCGTCGTCGTCTCCTCGGACACGCCGACGATGTTCTTCGCCAGCTGCGCGAACCAGCCCGGCTTGGTCTTCAGGCACTTCTTGATCAGCGCGAAGAAGACTTCCTCTTCCTCATTGGTCGGCTTCTCGAGGAAGGCGACGTCGCCCTGCTCGGCGCGCAGGCCGTAATGCACCAGCAGCGTCATGTCGCCGCCATCGTCGAGCAGGACGTTCGGCGTGCCGCCATCGGCCCATTCCAGCGTCTTCTGCACATAGTCCCAGTATTCCGGCAGCGTCTCGCCCTTCACGGCAAACACCGGCGTGCCGCCTTCGGCGATGGCGGCCGCGGCGTGGTCCTGGGTCGAGAAGATGTTGCAGGAGGACCAGCGGACATCGGCGCCGAGGAACTTCAGCGTCTCGATCAGCACGGCGGTCTGGATGGTCATGTGCAGGCAGCCCGCGACGCGGGCGCCCTTCAGCGGCTGCTGCTTGCCGTATTCGGCGCGCACCGCCATCAGGCCGGGCATCTCGTCCTCGGCCATCGAGATTTCCTTCCGGCCCCAGCCGGCGAGCGAGATGTCCTTGACGACGTAGTCGGTCATGCGGGTCGGTCCTGATTTGGGAAAGGCGCGGCGGCGTAGCACGGGCCCTGGCCAGGGCCAAGGGGACACGTCAAGGCATAATGATATCTTTATGTGTCACGTGCAGCACTGCATCAACCTTTCCTTGGCAGCCGCCGCGCGACACCCCATCCTCTGCCTCACTGCCCCGCCGACCGGACCCCACCGTCCCGCATGACCTCCCCGCCCACCACGCGCCCGCGCGCCCGCGCGCCCGCCCGCTTCCGGGTGGCGGAGCAACTCCGCGTGACCGGGGCGGGCATGCGCCAGCTTCTGACGGAATTCCGCGACGCCCGCCGCCGCAGCCCCGCACCGCCCCGCCCCCCGGCGGAGGGCGAGATCCGGATCGCCTCCTGGAACCTGCACAAATGCGTCGGCACGGATGGGCGCTTCGACCCGCACCGCTCAGCTGCCGTGATCGCCGAGCTCGGCGCGGACCTTGTCGCGCTGCAGGAAGCCGACCGGCGCTTCGGCCGGCGCATCGGCCTGCTCGACCCCCGCCTGCTGGAGGAGAAGGCCGGGCTGGTGCCGTTGCCGGTCTCCGACCTCGCGGACGGGCATGGCTGGCACGGCAATGCCATCCTGGTGCGGCCAGGCACGCGCGCGCGCCTCAGCCGCCTGGCGCTGCCGGGGGCGGAGCCGCGCGGGGCGGTGGTGGCGGATCTCGACCTGCCGGCCGGGCCGCTGCGCCTGGTGGCGGCGCATTTCGGCCTGCTGCCGCGCTGCCGGCGCCGGCAATCCACCGCCATCCTGGCGGCGCTGGCCGAGGCCCCGCCGATGCCCACCGTGCTCTGCGGCGACCTCAATGAATGGAACCCGGGGGAGAAATCCTCCCTCCGCCCGCTCGCACCGCTTTTCGGCGCCGTGAATGGCGGGCCCGCCAGCTTCCCCACGCGCCTGCCGGTGCTGCCGCTCGATCGCATCCTGGCCGCACCGCAGGAGCTGGTCTCTGATGTCGAGGTGCATGACAGCCCGCTGGCGCGCATCGCTTCCGACCACCTGCCGCTGACGGCGCGGCTGCATCTGGCGACGATCGCCGGCCGCTTCGCCGAGGCGCGCGAAGCGGCGTGATGCCGCCGAGCTTCGGCACCGACCTGCGCCCGCCGCAGGCGGGCGAGCGGCCGAACGGCCGCCGCGGCCAATGCCGCGCAGCCAAGCCGCCGGAGGCGGCGCCGGCGATTGAGGCGAAGGCCACGCGGGTCAGCGGCCATGGCACATGGCCGCCGACCTGAACCCCGGGCCGCCCGGACCGTTCGGTTCGACGGAACACCGCATGCCCGCGCCCCCCGCCAGACCCGCCGAGGCCCCGCCCGACACAAGGCTGCGGCGCGCGGTGGCCGCGGCGCTGAGCAGCCTCGCCCCGCGCCGGGAGGCCACCGCCCGGCCGGGCGGTGTCGCTGTGCTGGCCCATGCGCCGCAGGCCTTTGCGCTGCGCGCCGCCAGCGCCCGCGCCGCCGGCCGCACGCTCGACCTGCAATACTATGTCTGGCGCGGCGACCTGACGGGCCAGCTGCTGGGGCGAGAGGTGCTGGCGGCGGCCGATCGCGGCGTGGTCGTGCGCATGCTGCTCGACGATGTCTATGCGCTGGGGCACCAGCGCATCCTCGCCGCGCTCGATGCGCATCCGAACATCGAGGTCAGGCTGTTCAACGGCACGCGCTGGCGGCGCTTCGGGCGGCTTGGCTATGCGCTCGAGATCGCTTTCGGCGGCTGGCATCTCAACCGGCGCATGCACAACAAGAACTGGATCGCCGATGGCGCGCTGGCGGTGGTGGGCGGGCGGAACATCGGCGACGAGTATTTCGGGCTGGAAGCGGATGGGATGATCAGCTTCCGCGACCTCGACCTGGTGCTGGCCGGCCCGCCGGCCGAGGGCGCCTGCCGCGTCTTCGAGACCTATTGGGCGAGCCCGCTGGCGCGCCCGGCCGCGCTGGTCAGCGCCGCGGGGGAGCGGCGCGGCGCGCTGCTGGCGCTGCGCGCGGAATTCGACGCCGCCGCTAGGGATGCGCGCGCTGCCGGGCTGCTGGCGCCACTTCGCGGGCATCCGGGGCGGCATATCCGTCGCGGCCTTGTTCCCGTCGCGCCGGATGCGGTGCGCGTGGTCGCCGACAAGCCGGAGAAGGCGAGCCGTGGGCTCGGTGCGCGCAAGCGGGCGCGCGCGGCGGGCGGCATCGCCGCTGAGATCGCCGATGTGCTGCGGGAAGCGCGGCGGGAGGTGCTGCTGATCTCCCCCTATTTCGTGCCCGGCCGGGCGGGGATGGCGCTGCTGCTGGAGATGGTGGCGCGCGGCGTGAAGATCAGTTTGGTGACCAATTCGCTGGCCGCGACCGATGTCGTCGCGGTGCATGGCGGCTACGCGAAATACCGCAGCCCGCTGCTGCGCGCCGGCGTCGTGATCCATGAGCTGAAACCTGGCCCAACCGACGATCCGCCGAGCCTGCTGGGCTCGCGCGGCGGGGCGGCGCTGCACACCAAGGCGCTGGTCGTGGATGGGCTTGCGGCCTTCGTCGGCAGCTTCAACCTCGACCCGCGCTCGGCCGCGCTGAACACCGAGATGGGTGCGCTGGTGCGCAACCCGGCGGTCGCGCGCGAGGTGGCGCGCGAACAGGCGCGGCTGACCGACCCGTCCGTCAGCTGGCGGCTGGAGCTGCGCGATGGGCGGATCCTGTGGCTCGACCGCGCGGGCGGGCGGGAGCGCGTGTGGAGCGCCGACCCGATGGCCTCCTGGTCGCGGCGCGCGGTGGCGTGGCTCGCGCGCGTGCTGCCGGTGGAGGAGCAGCTCTGATGCGCGGCGTGAAGAAAAACTTCATTGGAGTGCCGTAGCGTGCCGTGGCATCCGGCGCGTTCCACACCATGCGCATGACCCTGCCTGCCCTGCCAGTGGCGCTGCTGGCGCTGGCCGCCGCCGCCACCCCGCCCGAAACCGCGCTGCCGCCCGATTGGGAGCAGCGCTTCATCCGCTACGCCATTGTGGATGACACGGATCGCGGCCTGGTGCGGCACATCCATATCGACCCGGCGGCGCATGCCGGGCTGCGCGCCGGGGCGCCCGCGCCAGAGGGCACGTTGCTGGTCATGGCCGATGCGCGCGCGCGGCGCGACGCGGCGGGTCGGCCGATCCGCGACGCCGCTGGGCGCTTTGTGGCGGAGCCTGGCTGGATCGCCATCTACACGCAGGCGAAGCAGGCCGGGGATTGGCGCTTCGCCGCCTTCGACGGCGCAGGCCGGCGCCGCGATGTGTCTCTTGCGCCCTGCGCCGCTTGCCACGCGCAGGCGCGCGCGGCCGAAGACCATACCTTCACGCTTTGGGACTACGCCGCGACACGCGGGCCATGACCGGGAGCAGCGCCATGCCACGATCGCCGATCCTCCTCCTCGCCCTGCTGGTGGCGCTACTGGCTGCGCCGGCCCAGGCCGTGTTGCCGGAGCCGGAGGGCGATCCCGACATCGCTGCCGGGCGCAGCATGATCGAGGCCGGGCGCCATGGCCTTGCGCTCGAGCTGCTGGAAGCGGTGCTGGCGCGGCTGCCCGGTGATCCCGATGTGCTGACCTATATCGCCTTCGCGCATCGCCGGCGGAACGATGTCGCCGCGGCGGAGGCGGCCTATCGCGCCGCGCTGGCCGCGAACCCGGACCATCCCGGGGCGCTGGCCTATCAGGGCTCCCTGTTCCTGCAGCAGGGGCGGCGGGCGGAGGCGGCGGCGAACCTCGCCCGCCTCAGCGCGACCTGCGGCGCCTGTGCGGAGCGCGAGACGCTGGCGCGCGAGATGGCCGCTGCGCGCTGAGCTTGCGCCAGCGGTGGACCGCGCCGGCCCTGCAGGTCTAGCCTTCCCCCCAACGAGGAGGAGGACCCCAAGGATGACGCTCACCATCCGCCCTGCCGATCCCGCGCGGCCCGGCTTCGTCGGCGAGGTCGCCGGCGTCGATATTGCGCGCGGCATCAGCGCCGCCGAGGCCGCGGCGATCGATGCGGGCATGGACCGCTACGGCGTTCTCGTCTTCCGCGACCAGCCGCTGGATGACGCGCAGCAGGTCGCCTTCAGCCGGCATTTCGGCCCGCTGGAAATGGCCACCGGCGACATCGCACAGGGCGGCCAGCGCCGCCTTTCGATGGAGATCAACGACATCTCCAACCTCGACCGCGACGGCGCGGTGCTGGGGCGCGACGACCGGCGGCGGCTGTTCTCGCTCGGCAACATGCTCTGGCACAGCGATTCCAGCTTCAAGCCGACGCCGGCGAAGTATTCGTTGCTGTCGGCGCGCGTCATCCCTGGCTCCGGCGGCAACACCGAATTCGCCGATATGCGTGCGGCCTGGGATGCGCTGGATGCGGAGACGAAGGTGCTGGCGCGCGAGCTGATCGTGGAGCACAGCCAGTTGTTCTCCCGCGGCTCGCTCGGCTTCGACGCCTTCACCGAGGAGGAGCGCGCGAAGTGGCAGCCCGTGCCGCAGCGCCTGGTGCGGCGCCATCCGGTGACGGGGCGGCTGTCGCTGTTCCTGTCGGCGCATGCCGGCGCGATCCGCGGCTGGCCGATCCCCGAAGCACGCATGCTGCTGCGCGACCTGACCGAGCATGCGACGCAGCGGGACTTCGTGCATGCGCACCTCTGGCGCCCGCATGATCTGGTGATGTGGGACAACCGCGCGACGATGCACCGCGCGCGCCGCTACCCCGCCGAACAGAAGCGCGACCTGCACCGCACCACGGTCGCCGATGTCGCGCCGACGCTGGAGCAGGCGGCGTAGATCAGCTTTCGCGGATCGCGTCCTGGCGCTCTGCCGGCACGCGGTTCGGGGCTTCGGCCGTCACGCAGGGCTCGGCGCAGCGGCAGTCGCGGTCGCAACCTTGCGGCGCGGCGGGCAGCGGCGCGAGCCAGGCGGCCAGCAGGCCGGTGACGGCGGCGCGACGAACGGAATGCATCTGCTATGCCTCCCTCGGCATGGAGGGAAGCTTGCCCGCCCCGCTTGGCGCGGACGGGGCTGGAACGGGGCAGGATCGTGGCGGCGCGTGACGGGATGTTACGCATGCCTTTCCGCGCCTCAGGCGCCGGCGCGCCAGCCTGCGCTTCGCTCCGGCCTTGCGGCAGTGCCGCAAGCCGCGCGCTTGGCTTGCGCGCCACTCGGCGCGGGCCGCATCCGCGGCCTCGGCCGGCCAGTGCCGGCCGCAGGTCACGCGGCAGAGCTGTTGGCGTCAGCCGCGCTCCGTCACGCCGCTCGCAAAACCGTCCACCAATTCGCGGATGCGCGCGGGGTCGGATTGCTCCATCACGCGGCGGGCGAAGCGGGCGCAATCGCCGATATCCAGCGCGCGCACCGCCTGCTTCACGCGGGGGATGGAGCTGGCGTTCATGGACAGGCAGCGGATGCCGAGGCCCAGCAGCAGCGGCACCAGCCGCGGATTGCCCGCCATCTCGCCGCAGACCGAGACCGGCATGCGCAGGCGCAGCGCCGCTTCCGTCGAGAACTGCATCAGCCGCAGCACCGCCGGATGCAGCGGGTCATAGAGATGCGCGACCTCGGCATCGCCGCGGTCCACGGCCAGCGTGTACATCGCCAGATCATTGGTGCCGATGGCGAAGAAATCGGCCTCGAGCGCAATCGCATCGGCGGCCAGCGCCGCGCCCGGCGTCTCGATCATCGCGCCGAGCTCGGGGAGCTTCTCGGGCAGCCTCTCGCCGCGGCGGCGCACGCGCTTGGCGACGCGTTCGTAGATCTCGCGCGCGGCCTTCACTTCCTCCGGCACGGTGACCATCGGCAGCATGACGCGCACCGCCCCTTCCGGCGCGCGCGCGGCGACGCGGAGGATGGCGGCGAATTGCGCTTCCAGCAGTTCGGGGCGCTTCAGCAGCATGCGAATGCCGCGCAGCCCGAGCGCTGGGTTGGGCGAGATATGCGTCGGCTCCACCCCCTGGCCGAGCGCCTGCATGTCCTTCTCGCCGCCCCAGTCGAGCACGCGGATGGTGATGGGGTCGCCCGCCATCGCATCCACGATCGGCTGATAGGCAGCGACCTGGTCGTCCTCGTCCGGCAGGTCGTCCCTGTTCATGAACAGGAATTCCGAGCGCAGCAGGCCGATGCCCTGCGCGCCGGCCTGGGCGATCAGCGGGAGTTCCGCGGGAATCTCGAAATTCGCCAGCAGCTCTACAACCTCGCCATCCGTGGTGACGGAGGGCAGGCGACGCAGCTTGCCAAGGCGCTGGCGTTCGCGCGCATGCGCGGCCAAGGCGCCCTTGGCGTTGGTGAGCGTTGCCGCGGTCGGGTGCAGCACGACGCTGCCCGCGGTGCCATCCAGCACCGCCTGGTCGCCGCGCCGCGCGGCTTCCGTCAGCCCCGGCGCGCCGAGCACGGACGGGATGCCCAGCGCGCGCAGCATGATCGCGGTGTGGCCGTCCGCGCCGCCTTCCTCGGTGGCCACGCCCGCGATGCGCGCGGGATCGAGCAGGGCGGCGTCGGCCGGCGTCAGTTCCTCGGCGACCAGGATCGCGCCCTCGGGCACGTCCTTGAAGCTGCGGAAGCCATACTGGGTCAGGTTGCGCGTCAGGCGGCGGGCGATCTCGCGCACCTCGCCCGCGCGGCGCTTCAGCCCTGCCTTGTCGTCGTCCCGCGCGGCGAGGATGACGTCGGCGATGGCTTCGGCCTCGTCGCCCACCGCCGTCTCGGCGGCCAGAAGTTCATGCTCGATGCGCTTTCGCGCGCCGCGGATCAGTCGGCTGTCGCCCAGCATCATCGCATAGGCATCGAGCAGCGGCTCGAGTTCTTCCTGCGCTTCCTCGGGCAGGACGGAGAGCCGCGTCTTGAGCTTGGCGACCTGCTTGCGGGAGGTGGCGACGGCGGACGCAAGCCGCTGCTTCTCCGCCTCGATCTGCGCGGCCTCGATGGCGCGGCGCGGCGGGTCGGAGGGCGGTTCGGTGGTGTCGAAGACGGCGCCGATCGCAACCCCAGGCGCCACGGGGATGCCGCGGATCAGGATCTCCTTGGCGCGGCGCGCGGCGCGCTTCGGCGCCGTTTCGGCTGGCTTCGGGTCGGGGCGGTCGGTCTTGTCAGTCTTCATGGAAGCCGGCCTCGATCAGGCCGGCGACCGCCTCGAGTGCTTCCTTGGCGTCCCAGCCTTCGGCGTCCACCGTCACCTCGCTGCCCTGGCCCGCGCCGAGCATCATCAGCCCCATGATGGAGCAGGCCGGCACCGTCTGGCCGTGGCGGGAGACGTTGATGCAGGCCGAGAAACGCTCGGCGACCGCCACCAGCTTGGCGGCGGCGCGCGCATGCAGGCCACGGCTGTTCACGATGCGGATGGTGCGCGCCATCAGCATCCCACCCGCGGCGTCGCAGCCGCAGGGCCCGGCCTCCGCCGTGGCAGGTTGCGGCACGGCGGCGGTGGCGGCGGCGATGGGCGCGGCCTTGGCCTCGCCGGCCTCGTCGGGCCATTCGTTCATCGCGTCCTCCCGTTCGCGCGGGTCGGGGCGGGCGCGATCAGAGGGGCGCCATTGGCCTTCTGGCCATCCGGCACTTCGGATCCGCAGGCGATGTATTTGCGCCCCGCCGCGGTGGCATGCGCCACGGCTTCGGCCAGCGGCTCGGTGCCGCGCAGCTTCGCCAGCTTGACCAGCAGCGGCAGGTTCACGCCCGCAATCACCTCCACCCGGCGATGGTCGCAAAGCTGGAAGGCCAGGTTGGACGGCGTGCCGCCCAGGATATCGGTCAGCACCACCACGCCATCGCCCTGTTCGACGGCGGCGATAGAGGCGCGGATGTCCTCGCGCCGGGTTTCCATCCGGTCTTCGGGGAAGATGCAGACGGTGGCGACCGCGGCCTGCGGGCCGACGACATGTTCCATGGCGGCGCGGAGCTCCTCCGCCAGTCGCCCATGGGTGACGAGCACGAGGCCGATCATTTGGATGCGCCGCCGCTGCGCGGCGACGCCCTCAGGCGCCGGCGGGGCTCCGCCCCTTGGCTCGCCGGACTCCCGGCGGGCCGCATTCGCGGCCTCGGCCAGCTACGCTGGCCGCCGTCTCTGGACGACCTCTGTAGAGAACTGGTCATGGTGAACGCGCCAGGGCCTCCCGCCCCGTCTGGGCTGTGCCGGCGCCGGCGGGGGGAGCCGGCGCGGGCACGATGTCGCGGTGGATCACCTCCGCGCGCCAGCCGCCCGCCGCAAGATGGGCCGCCAGGCGTTCTGCCACAAGGACCGAGCGGTGCTTCCCGCCGGTGCAGCCGAAGGCGATGGTCAGGTACTTCTTCCCCTCCGCGACATAGCGCGGCAACAGCAGGTCCAGCAGCCCTGTCATGCGCGCGAAGAAGGGGGCGAAATCGGGGTCGGCCTCGATGAAGGCGGCGACCGGGGCGTCCTTGCCCGTCATGGGGCGCAGCGCCGGGTCGTAATGCGGGTTGCGCAGGAAGCGCATGTCGAAGACCAGCTCCGCTTCCCGCGGCAGGCCCTTGGGGTAGCCGAAGGAGAAGATGGTGATGTCGAGCCCGCTGGTGCCGGTCGGGCGGAAGCGGTGCTCGACCACCCGGCGCAGCTCCGGCAGGGGCAGGTCGGAGGTGTCCACGACCATGTCCGCCGCTTCCCGCAGCGGGGCGAGCAGGGCGGCTTCCTGCGCGATGCCATGCGCGACGCGCGATCCCAACGGGCCGCCCGGCGCCAGCGGATGCCGCCGGCGCGTCTCGGAGAAGCGGCGGAGCAGCACGGCCTCCTCGGCGGTGGCGAAGACCAGTGTGACGGCGATGTCCTGGCGGAGCCTGAGCCGCTCGACCGCATGCCGCACGGCTTCCGCGTCGAAGCCGCGGGAGCGGGCATCGACGCCGATGGCGATGGGGGAGACGCCGTCGCCGACCAGCTCCTCCATGATCTGCAGGGGCGGGTTGTCCACCGTCTCGAAGCCGAGGTCTTCCAGCGTGCGCAGGATGGAGGCCTTGCCCGCGCCCGAGAGGCCGGTGACGAGCACGACGGGGCGCGGCGGTGCCAGGGGTGGGGCCAGGGGTGGGGTATCGGGGGCGCAGCTCATGCCGCCACCGCCGGGATGGCGCCGGCCAGCAGCCGGAGCCGGCCGCAGGCGGCATCGAGCGCCAGGATGACCTTATCGGGCGCCGCGGCTTCCCGCGCGGCCAGGGCCAGGCGCGGTAGGCGGATGCCATGCGCCTCGAAGATGGTGGGCTCGGGCAGGCGGGGCGGGGCTTCGCCGGGCGGCAGCAGCTCCACCGCCAGGCGGAGCGGCACGGGGGCGGCAACCGGCAGGTCGCGCACCAGGCCAAGGCCGCGCACCTCCAGCAGGCCGCGGAGCGCGGGGGGCGGGGCGGCGAGGAGCGTGTCGGGGCCGTCTGCGGCGAGTTCGACCTGATCGTCGGCGACGAGCATCCAGCCGCGGCCGATCAGCCGCAGGACAAGGTCGGACTTCCCCGCGCCCGGAGGGCCCAGGAACAGCACGCCATCGCCGCCGACAGCAGCGCAAGAGGCGTGGAGTGGCATGGTCCCGGTCGGGCCCCCGAACGCAAAGGCGACGGACCATGGCAGAAACGGGGCAGGGGGTGAAGTGTTGCCCGTTCCGCCCATGGATCGCGGCGCGCGGATGTGACCCCGGCGGGCCGAACGCCGCCGGCCGGTTCTGCGTCACCCCGCCGCGTGCCCTGCTCGCCCATGCCGGGCGATGCAGCCGGCACGCCTTCGTATTATAACGACAGCGGAATTAGATGGGGGCCGGGGCATGGCGCGGCAGGGTTCGGCAGTCTGCGGTGCGGCGCTACTGGCGGGTCTGCTGCTGGCTGGCTGCGAGGATCCCGCCCCGCGCCAGGCCGCGGCGCCCGCCGCACCGAGCGCGGCCCCCGCCCCGCCGGTCGGCGCGCCACCCGGCCGCCCGGCCGTGGCGCTGCAGGAGGCGGAAGAACGGCTTCGCGCCAGGCTCCGGCTGGATGGCGCGCTGACGCTGCGCGCGGTGCAGGCCCATCGGCAGGCCATGCCGGACACGCTGGCGATCTGCGGACAGGTCAATCCCTCCGGCCGGGGCGGTGAGCCCTTCCTGCCCTGGGTGGCGGTGGTCAGCTTTGCGGGCAGCACGGCGACGCGGACGGATTTCTACATCGCCGCGTCGTCCCAGGAGGCGACGCGGGTGTTTTTCGAGATGGTGGATCGCTGCTTCGACGGCGGTGGCCCGGCCTCGGCCCGCCAGAGCATCCGCCCGCTGCCGCCGGCGCCCTATGGCCTGCCGCGCAGTGCGGCGGAGGCCCCGACCCGCAGCTTGCCCCCCGCGGCGCCAGCGCCCGTCGCCGCGCCAGCGCCGCCGGCCCCGGTCGCGCCGCTGGCCGCGCCAGCCTCCACCGCGCCGGCCGTGCCCGCGCGGGGCCCCGCGCAGGGCATGGTGACGACCACGCCACGCCACCCGGTGAATCTGCGCGCGTCGCCTGCGGGTGGGTCGGAGGTGGTGCGCGTCTTGCCGCGCGCCTCTGCGCTGCAGGTCTTCGGCGAGGCGCCGGGCGGCTGGCTGCAGGTCGGCGAGGCTGGCGAGGCCTGGGGCTGGCTGCACAACTCGCTCATCGCGCGCTGAGCCGGCGGCGGGTTGCCTGGCAGCGCCGCGCCTGCCAAGCCTCGGCGCATGACAGAGCCCAGCCGTTCCGACATCGCCGCCGCCGCCGCGCGCATCGCGGGCCAGGTTCGCCGCACGCCGGTGCTGCGCATGGGGGGCGCGGATCTCGGCCTCGGCATGCCGCTGATCCTCAAGCTCGAACTGCTGCAGGCCACCGGCAGCTTCAAGCCGCGCGGGGCGTTCAACACCATGCTGGCGGCGAAGGAGGCGGGGGCGCTGCCCGCGGCGGGTGTCGTCACCGCATCTGGCGGGAACCATGGCGCGGCGGTGGCCTATGCGGCGCGCGCGTTGGGTGTGCGGGCGGAGGTGTTCTGCCCGGTCGCGACGCCGGAAGCGAAGACCGCGCGCATCGAAGGCTGCGGCGCCGTGCTGCACCGGGTCGGCGCCATGTATGACGAGGCACGCATCGCCAGCGAGGCGCGGGCCGCCGAGACCGGCGCGCTGATCGTGCATGCCTATGACCAGCCCGAGGTGCTGGCCGGCCAGGGTACGGTGGCGCTGGAGCTGGAGCAGGACGCGCCGGAGGCGACGCATGTGCTGGTGGCGACCGGCGGCGGCGGGCTGATCGGCGGGATCGCCGCCTGGTACGCCGGCACGGCCACCCAGGTGATCAGCGTGGAGCCGGAAGGCTGCCCGACGCTGGCGACGGCCTTGCGCGAAGGCCGGCCCGTGCCTTGCCCGGTCGGCGGCGTCGCGGCCGACAGCCTCGGCGCGCGGCAGGTCGGCGCCCATATGTTCCAGGTGGCGCGGCAGCATGTGGCGCAGGCGGTGCTGGTGACGGATGCGGCGATCCGGGATGCGCAGCGGCGCCTGTGGGACGGGCTGCGGCTGGTGGCGGAGCCCGGCGGCGCCGCGGCGCTGGCCGCGCTGACCAGCGGCGCCTTCATCCCGCCCGCGGGGGCGCGCGTGGCGGTGATCCTCTGCGGGTCGAACACCGACCCGGCCAAGGTCCTGGGCTAGCCCGGACGGCTCGGCCGGACCGGCAACGACGCCTATTCTCGGCCATTCCCGAATGGATTAAGCCTGTGTCAGCCGCGGGCAGGGGCCCGCGTCACCCGTGCTCCGGGAGGACAAGAACGCCATGAACCGTCGTGCCCTGATGGGCGCCGCCGCGACCGCACCGGTCGCGATCGCCACACCCGCCCTTGCCCAGTCCATGCCGGAGGTCCGCTGGCGCGTCCAGTCGTCCTTCCCGCGGGTCTTCGACGTGCTCTACGGCACGCTGGAGCGCATCTCCGCGCGCGTCGCGCAGCTCACCGACAACCGCTTCCGCATCCAGGTCTTCCCGGCCGGCGAGATCGTGGGCGGCCTGCAGGTGCTGGACGCGGTCCAGGCCGGCACGATGGAAGGCGGCCACACCGCTTCCTACTACTACATCGGCAAGGACATCGCCTTCGCGCCCTTCACCGCGATGACCTTCGGCCTGAACCAGCGCCAGATGACCTCCTGGTTCCGCTTCGGCGGCGGCAATGAGCTGGCGAACGAGTTCTTCCGCGAATACTCGATCGTCGCCCACCCCGCCGGCGACACCGGCGCCCAGATGGGCGGCTGGTTCCGCAACGAGATCACCACGGTCGAGCAGCTGCGCGGCCTGAAGTTCCGCATCACCGGTCTTGCCGGCCAGCTGTTCCGCCGCCTCGGCGCTGAGCCGACGCTGATTGCGCCCGCCGATATCTACCCCTCGCTCGAGCGCGGCGTGATCGACGCGGCCGAGTTCGTCGGCCCGCATGACGATGAGCGCGCGAACTATGTGCGCGTCGCGCGCTTCTACTACGCGCCGGGCTTCTGGGAGCCGGGTGCCCGCCTGCACTTCATGATGAACCAGCGGGCGCATGCCGCGCTGCCCGACCTCTATAAGCACGCGATCGAGATCGCCTGCGCCGAGGCCGACAGCGAGATGACGGCGCGCTACGACCATCTGAACCCGCAGGCGCTGCGCCGCCTGGTCGCCGCCGGCGCGCAGCTGCGCTTCTGGTCGCGCCCGATCCTGGAAGCCGCCTGGCGCGCGAATGAGGAACTGAACGCCGACCTCGCCCGCCAGAATGCGCGCTTCGGCCGCATCATGGAAAGCTACAATCGCTTCCGCACGGAGCAGTTCCAGTGGTTCCGCGTGGCGGAGAACAGCTTCGACAACTTCGCCTTCACGGCGGCCCAGACCGTCCGCTAATCGGTCCCGTTCCTACGGAAGCCCCGCCGCCCCACCCGGGCGGCGGGGCTTTTCGTTTGTTCATCCCCGCCGGACTTGGCCCGGCGCGGCGCGGGCGGCTATCACCGGGCCATCCCCGGAGCGACCGCCACGATGGATGCCGAAGCGCTGCTCTCCGCCCTGCTGATGGGCATCGTGGAGGGCATCACCGAATTCCTGCCGATCTCCTCGACCGGCCACCTGATCCTGCTGGGCGAGCTGATCGGTTTTCGCGGCCCCGGCAGCGCGACCTTCAAGATCGCGATCCAGCTCGGCGCGATCCTGGCGGTCGTCGTGGTGTTCTGGCGCACGCTGATGGACCTGGCACTCAAGGCCTGGCGGCCGGGGCCGGAGCGCTTCTACGCGATGAACATCATCCTCGCCTTCATCCCGGCGATGATCATCGGCGCGACCTTCTATTCCACGATCCACGCGATGCTGTTCAACCCCTGGGTCGTCTGCTTCGCGCTGATCGCGGGCGGGGTTGCCATCATCGCGATCGAGCGCTGGCGGCCGCAGGCCACCATCCGCTCGGTGCCGGAGATCGGGCCGCTTGGCGCGCTGCTGATCGGCTTCGGCCAGGCGCTGGCGATGATCCCGGGCACCTCGCGCTCGGGCGCCACGATCATCACCGCGCTGCTGCTCGGCGTGGAGCGGCGGGCGGCGGCCGAGTTTTCCTTCGTGCTGGCGATCCCGACGATGTTCGCGGCGACCGTCTATGCACTCTACAAGGGCCGCAACGAGCTGGATCTGACGGGGCTGGCGCAGATCGGCGTCGGCTTCGTGACGGCCTTTATCGTCGCGCTGGTCGTGGTGCGTTGGCTGATGGCGGTGATCGCGCGCATCGGCTTCACGCCCTTTGGCTGGTACCGCATCGCGCTGGGCTGCGTGATGCTGCTGGTGCTCGCGCTGGGCTGAGCCCCCTAACTCCCTCTCCCCCTACAGGGAGAGAGGATCGGGGTGAGGGGGTCTCGCCCCGTTCAGGGCGCCACAGCCACCTTATACTCCCCCTCGGTCTTCGCGCGGATTTCGGCTTCGGTCACGCCGCGGGCGATCTCCACCAGGCGCATCGGCGCATCGCCCTTCTTGTCGAGGGCGAAGACGCCGAGGTCGGTGATGACCATGTCCACCACGCGGCGTCCGGTCAGCGGCAGGTTGCACGCCTTGAGCAGCTTGTGGCTGCTGCCGGCCGTGTGCTCCATCAGCACGATCACCTTCTTCACGCCGGCGACGAGGTCCATCGCCCCGCCCATCCCCTTCACCATCTTCCCGGGGATCATCCAGTTCGCGAGGTCGCCATTCTGCGCCACCTGCAGCGCGCCCAGGATGGACAGGTCGATGTGCCCGCCGCGGATCATCCCGAAGCTCTGCGCGCTGTCGAAGAAGCTGCTGGTCGGCAGCTGGGTGATGGTCTGCTTGCCGGCATTGATGAGGTCCGGGTCCTCTTCGCCTTCGTAGGGGAAGGGGCCGAGGCCGAGCATGCCGTTCTCGGACTGCAGTTGCACCGTCATGCCGGCGGGGACGTGGTTCGCCACCAGCGTCGGGATGCCGATGCCGAGGTTCACATAGAAACCGTCCTGCAATTCGCGGGCGGCACGCGCCGCCATCTCGTCGCGGGTCCAGGGCATGGTCGCTCTCCTCAGACCGAAACGCTCGCCGGGCCGGCGGCCCCGGCCGGGTGCTTCGTGACCGTGCGGTTCTCGATCTTCTTCTCGTAACCCGGCGGGCAGACGATCATGCGCTTCACGAAGATGCCCGGCGTGTGGATGTGGTCGGCCTCGATCTCGCCCGGCCGCACCAGGTGCTCCACCTGCGCGACCGTCATGCGCGCCGCGGTCGCCATGATCGGGTTGAAGTTCCGCGCCGTCTTCCGATAGATGAGGTTGCCTTCATGGTCGCCCATATAGGCGTGGATGATGGCGAGGTCCGCGAACAGCGTCCGCTCCATCACGAAGGTCTCGCCGTCGAACACCGCCGTCGGCTTGCCTTCCGCCACCGCGGTGCCAACCCCGGTCTTGGTGTAGAAGGCCGGGATGCCGGCGCCGCCAGAGCGGATGCGCTCCGCCAGCGTGCCTTGCGGGTTGAACTCGATCTCGAGCTCGCCGGCCAGGTACTGCTTCGCGAAGGTCGCGTTCTCGCCGACGTAGGAGCTGACCATCTTCCGGATCTGCCGCGTCTCCAGCAGGATCCCGAGGCCCACGCCATCCACGCCCGCATTGTTGGAAATGACGGTGAGGTCCTTCACCCCGCTGTCGCGGATCGCCTCGATCAGCAAAGCGGGGATGCCGGAGATGCCGAAGCCACCGGCCATGATGGTCATGCCGTCCTTCAGCACCCCGGCGAGGGCGGACCTCGCATCCGGATGGACCTTGCGCATGGGGCGTCTGCTCTTCCCTGGCTGATCGTTCGGGGCCGCACCCTATGGGCGCCGGGCCGCGGTTGGAAGGGGGTGCAGGGGGTGCGCGTGACGTTGTCCCCCCTCCTCTTGCGTGGCTGAGGGGCGGGGGTTATACGGCGCGCCTCCCAAGACTGCGGGGCCATAGCTCAGTTGGGAGAGCGCTTGAATGGCATTCAAGAGGTCAGGGGTTCGACTCCCCTTGGCTCCACCAGTTCGAAGGCCCGGCCGCGATGCGGCCGGGCCTTTTTCGTTGCGGGGCGCTTAGCCGGTTCACCGGCTCCGGCAGTACCCCGCGCCCGCATTGCTGGTGCCGGAGGGGCAGGAGCCGTTGTTGGAGGGCACGTAGCTCGTCCGCCCATCCGTCGCGCAATACCCCGCGCCGGCATTCGACGTGCCGGAGGGGCAGGACCCGTTGCGCGAGGGCACATAGCCCTTGCCGGAGGTGGAGCGGCAGTACCCCGACCCCGCATTGCTGCTGCCGGACGGGCAGGACCCGTTCTTCGAGGGCACCATGGTCTGGGCCTGTGCCACGAAGGGCAGCGCCACCAGTAGGGCCACGATCCAGGCGAAGCCGGTCCGTCTCATGTCGCATATCTCCTGCAATACAGCGGAATATTGCCGAAAAATGCGGCGCAAAGATGCTTGGCAGCAAGCGCCCCAGCCCCGGCCCCGCCTCGCCCGCGCGCATCCCGGCATGGCGGATAGCCAGTTAACAACTCATGGTTCTGTGCTTATCTGCAACATATGGCGGATGGGCCGGGGAAGATCGCGCAGGCTGTGGACGCGTTCATCGCGCGCTGGGACGGCACCGAGCTGGCCGAGCGTGCGAACTATGCCCGTTTCCTCGATGAGTTGTGCGACGTGATCGGCGTGCCGCGCCCCGACCCGGCGACGGGCGCGCGCGGCGAGTACCGGTATGAGCGCAGCGTCACCCGCAACGAGCAGGACGGCACCACCAGCACCCGCCGCATCGATCTCTACAAGCGCGGCTGCTTCGTGCTGGAAGCCAAGCAGGCCGCCAACGCCCCGCGGCAAGGCGCGCTGTTCGGTGGCGCCGAAGCCGACCGCCGGGCCAATATCCGCCGGTCCCCGGGCTGGGCGCAGGAGATGCTCAAAGCGAAGGGCCAGGCGGAGCGCTACGCCCGCGACGTCCCGCCCGAGGAAGGCTGGCCGCCCTTCGTGATTGTCTGCGATCTGGGCTTCTGCCTGGATGTCTATGCGGATTTCTCCGGCACCGGGAAACACTACGCCCAGTTCCCGGACCGCGAGGGGTTCCGGCTCTATCTGCCCGACCTGCACCGGCCGGAGATCCGCGACCGGCTGCGCGCCATCTGGACCGATCCGCTGTCGCTCGACCCATCGCGCCAGCGCGTACGCGTCACGCGCGACATCGCCGCACTGCTGGCGAAGCTGGCGCGCGCGCTGGAAGGGCCGAAGGACAAGCCGCGCCACGCACCGGAGACGGTCGCGACCTTCCTGATGCGCTGCATCTTCTCGATGTTCGCGCAATCGGTCGGGCTGCTGCCGAGCCGCACGGCCTTCACCGATCTGCTGGAAGACTGCCGCAAGGACCCGAAGCTGTTCGTGCCGATGGTCGGCGATCTGTGGCGCAACATGAACACGGGCGGCTTTTCGCCCGCGCTCCGCGCCATGGTGCTGCGCTTCAATGGCGGCCTGTTCGGGCCCGGCGTGCATGGCGCGGCTGAGCCCTTGCCGGTGGACGGGGACATGCTGGAGCTGTTGATCCAGGCATCCCGGCGCGATTGGGCGGATGTGGAGCCTGCCATCTTCGGCACGCTGCTGGAGAATGCGCTGGAAACGCCGGAACGTGCGCAGCTTGGCGCGCACTTCACGCCGCGCGCCTTCGTCGAACGCCTGGTGCTGCCGACCGTCATGGAGCCGCTGCGCGCGGAGTGGGACGGGGTGAAGGCGGCCGCGGTGCTCAAGGCCGAAGGTGGCGACCGTGCGGGCGCGGCGAGCCTTGTGCGGGCGTTCCATATGCGCCTGTGCGACGTGCGGGTGCTGGACCCGGCCTGCGGCACCGGGAACTTCCTGTATGTCACGCTGGAACTGATGAAGCGCCTGGAAGGGGAGGTGCTGGACGTCTACTCCCTGCTCGCGGTGGAGACGGGCGACGCGCAGCAATCCCCACTCTCCATGAACCGCGTCAGCGTGGACCCGCACCAGTTCCTCGGCATCGAGAAGAATCCGCGCGCGGTGCCGGTGGCGGAGCTGGTGCTGTGGATCGGCTATCTGCAATGGCATTTCCGCACGCGCGGCAGCGCCCCGCCGGCCGAACCCATCCTGCGCGATTTCCGCAACATCCGCGCCGGCGACGCGCTGCTGGCCTATGACCGCGCGGACCCGGAACGCGATGCGCGCGGCCATCCGGTCACGCGCTGGGGCGGGCGCACCAAGCTGCACCCGATCACCGGCGAGGAGGTGCCCGACGAGACGGACCGCGTGCTGGTGCTGCGCCCCGTCGGCGCGCAACAGGCCGAGTGGCCAGAGGCCGAGTTCATCGTCGGCAACCCGCCCTTCGTCGCGGGCAAGGATTTGCGGGCCGAATTGGGCGATGGCTATGCCGAGGCGCTGTGGGCGGCCTATCGCAAGCAGGTCGCGCCATCCGCCGATCTGGCGATGTTCTTCTGGTGGAAGGCGGCCCGCGCGCTGCGGGCCAAGGCGCCGGTCACGCGGCGCGCGGGCTTCATCACATCCAACAGCATCCGCCAGGTTTTCTGCCGCCGCGTGGTGGCCGAGGCATTGGACGGCAAGCCGAAGCTGCACCTGGCCTTCGCCATCCCGGACCACCCTTGGGTGGATGGTGCGGGTGCGGCGGCGGTGCGCATCGCCATGACGGTGATCGCCCCCGGCCCGGGCGCCGAGACAGGCGAGGGCCGGGGCGTGCTGGCGACGGTGGTGGCGGAAGCGGCGGGCGCGGATGGCGTGCCGGTGGTGGAACTGGCCGAGGCGGTGGGGCGCATCAATGCCGATCTGACGCTCGGTGTGGATGTGAAGGCCGCGAAGCCGCTCCGCGCGAATGAGCGTTTGGCGAGCCCTGGCTTCAAGCTGCATGGCGCGGGCTTCATCGTCACGCCCGCCCTGGCGCGTGCGCTGGGCTTGGGCCGCGTGCCGGGGCTGGAGGCGCATATCCGCCCCTATCTGAACGGCCGTGACGTGATGCAGACCTCGCGCGGGGCGATGGTGATCGATCTTGATGGGCTAACCGAAGATGATGTCCGGCGCCGCTTTCCGGCCGTCTATCAGCATGTCCTGCTGCACGTGAAGCCAGAGCGGGACCTCAACAATGAGGCTTATCGGCGCGAAAACTGGTGGCTGTTTGGTCGAAACAACGCATTGCTGCGAGCCGCTATTCGCGGCTTACCCCGCTACATCGCAACGGTTGAGACAGCTAAGCACCGGGTGTTTACCTTCCTGCCCGCAGGCATGGCGCCCGACAACATGCTCGTGGCTGTTGCATCCGCCGATTCTTTCGTTCTCGGCGTTCTATCCAGCCGCATCCACGTCGCATGGTTTCTCGCGGCATGCGGTTGGCTCGGTGTCGGCAACGACCCGCGTTACAACAAGACCCAGGTTTTCGACCCCTTCCCCTTCCCCGCCGCCAGCGCCGCGCAGCGCGCGGAGATCGCGGCGATCGCGGCGGAGTTGGACGCGCATCGCAAGGCGCGGCTCGCGGCGCATCCGCAGCTCACCCTCACCGCCCTCTACAACACCCTCGCCGCCATCCGCGCCGCCATCCGCGCCGGCACGCCGCTCTCGCCCGCCGCGAAAGACATCCACGAGGCCGGGCAGGTCTCCCTCCTCCGCGCGCTGCATGACCGGCTGGATACCGCCGTCGCCGCCGCCTATGGCTGGCCCGCCGATCTGCCGGACGCCGCGCTGGTCGCGCGCATCGTCGCGCTGAATGCGCAGCGCGTGCAGGAGGAAGCCGCCGGCACCATCCGCTGGCTCCGCCCCGAGTTCCAGGCGCCCGAGGAAACACGCCGCAAGGCCGTGCAGGCCGAGATGCCGATGGACAGCGCCATCGCCCCCGGCGCCCTGCCCTGGCCAAAGGACATGCCCGCCCAATTCGCCCTGCTGCGCAGCGCGCTCGCCCGCGGCCCGGCCACCGCCCAGGACGTCGCCCGCGCCTTCAAGGGCGCCCCGCGCAAGGAGAGGATGGCGGAGATGCTGCGGACGCTCGCCGCCCTCGGCCAGGCCCGCGCCCTCGGCCCCGACCGCTACACCGCCTGAGGCGGCGGCCGTGTTTGTTCGCGATCCCGATCCATTCGAAGACGTGTCTTACGAGACGGATGAGAATGGCTCAGCGCTGCTCATCTGCCCCATAGGATGCGACCACAGCATCGAAGCCGCGTTCTTCATACAAGTCGCAGTCCAATGGGATAAGGATTTGGACGCATTTGAATTCTTTTTTGCAGTCAGCGTCACATTTGCCGATGCGGAATATGCGGACAGATTCTTGAGCGGAATCGAAACGAAAACTTACATTTCAGCGGCAGATGAAAGGGAATATGTCTTGATGAGCGCGCTGACCGCGATCACGATGCTGCTTCGTCAGGCCCGGCCAGATCGCGTTGTCATATTCAGCCATGACCCGAACCTGCCGCCAGCAGCGCTCAGGAAGCATGTGAAGATGACGGAGGTGTTTGAGCGATGCGGCTATCGCGTTGTTGAACTGCCGTCCTGCCACGGGCGCCGTGTCTGGCGTGCAGAGCGGACCGGCTAGAAGTGCGTTGCTAACCGTTGGTGCCCATGCTTATGTCGAAACGAGATCGGAGGTCTGCCATGGACCGCGAAAAACTGGCTGAGAAGATCAAGTCCGCGACAGAGCGTCGCATTGCCGCGCTGAACAGGCTCGAGAAGCTGGGCGAACATCGTGCGTTCATCGCCAAGCACACCGCGAAGGTGGCGCGGCCGGCGCTGAAGCGCGCGTAGCGCACACCGCTCCTGGCCGTCGTGGAATGGCAGCCTCGGGGGATCCTCCCGGGGCTGTTTTGCTGTTCGGAACACCGGGAAACATGCGCGCCAACCGCACCCAATTGGGCGCTGGGCTTTACCGGTTTCGCAGCCACGCCTGCAGATCGGCGCCCACGCGCTGGAGGACGTCATCCCAGTCCCCGATGCGTGGCTGCCGGTACAGCGTCATGCTGGGGTACCAGGGGGTGTCGTCGCGGTCCCGCAGCCAGCGAAAATCCGCGGCGAAAGGCAGCAGCAGCCACACCGGGCGCCCGAGCGTCGCGGCCAGATGCGCAAGGCTGGTGTCCACGCTGATCACCAGATCGCAGTGCTCGCAGAGCGCCGCGGTTTCGACCAACCCCGCCCCGAAATGCTCGATGCGGGCCAGGGCGTCGAAGGCCGGGCGATCCGCCGCACGCACTTCCTTCTGCAGGCTGATCCAGGTGGCGGATGGCGTCAGGATCGGCGCGAGCCGCGAAAGCGCGAGGCTGCGGTGGCGATCATGCCGGTGCTGCGGGTCGCCGCTCCAGGCGATGCCGATCCGGGGCATGGCCGATGGCACGCGCCCGGCCCAGCGCGGGATGGCCTGCCGATGCGCGGTGAGGCGCGGCACCTCCGGGATCGTGGACAGCTCGGTGCCGAGCGCCAGCGGCAGGCTCATCAGCGGGCAGTGGACATCGAAGTCGCTGTCCGGGACGGGCGTCCGGGCGCTGACCACCTTGCTGACGCCGGGCAGGCCATCGAGAAGACCCACCAGCGCGTCATGGACTTCCAGGATGACCTCGGCGCCGCGCTCTGCCAGGCGGGGCGCGTAGCGCGCGAACTGGATCTGGTCGCCCAGCCCCTGTTCCCCCCACAGCAGGATGCGCGCGCCCTTGAGCGCAGACGTGCCCAGCCAGAGCGGCTTGGCCGACGGCCTCGGCCGCGGAAACCCTTTGCACCGCCAACGCCATTCGAAGGCGTCCCATCCCGCGCTGAAATTGCCCATCGCCAGCCAGGCGAGCGATGCATTCCAATGGGCATCCGCATGGTCGGGCGTGATGGCGATGGCGCGCTGACAGGCCGCGATCGCCTCCTCCGGCTGGCCGAGGGCGTAGAGGGCGCTGCCGAGGTTGCTATGGGCATCTGCGTGGTCGGGCTTGAGCGCGATCGCGTGCCGATAGGCGGCGATGGCCTCCTCCACCTGGCCATGGTCCTTCAGGGCATTGCCAAGATTGCCGAAGGCATCCGCGTGACCGGGCTTGAGGGCAATGGCGCGTCGATGGGCCGCGATGGCGTCCTCCAGCCGGCCCTGGGCGTGCAGGGCATTGCCGAGGTTGCTCTGCGCATCCGCGTAATCGGGCATCAGGGCGATGGCGCGCCGATGGGCGGCGATCGCGTCCTCCAGCTGGCCTTGGGCGGTCAGCGCGACACCAAGGTTGGTGTGCGCGTCGGCGTGATCGGGCGCGAGGGCGATGGCGCGTTGATGGGCGGCGATCGCCTCCTCCAGCTTGCCCTGGCCATACAGCGCGGCGCCGAGGTTGTTGTGCGCGTCGGCGTGATCGGGCTTGAGAGCGATCGCGCGCTGATAGGCAGCGATCGCCTCCGCCAGCTGGCCCAGGGCGTAGAGCGCGGCGCCGAGGTTATTGTGGGCGGGGGCGTGATCCGGCTTCAAGGCGCAGGCTTGCCGGAAGGCGTGGGCGGCCTGCTCACGCTGCCCCAGGCCGAACCGCGCCGCCCCCAGCATTTGCCAGGGCGCGAAAGACCGTGGGAATGCGCGCGCCAGCGCCTCCGCCTGCTGCAGGATCAGGTCGAACCGGCCCTGCGCATAGAGCGCGATCAGCGCATCAATCTGTTCTTGCGGGGGGTCCGCCGGGATATCGGACCCGGCACGCGGCGGGCTTCGCTCGGGAGGGGGGTCCGACATTCGGCGCGCACGATCTTGCTGGAGGCGGGGCGCGCGGTGATTGCCTCATCGGGCCTGGATGATCAATCGGAAGGCTGGTGCCGGCTCTGCGGCACCTGCGCAGCTTCCACAGCCGGCGTGCCCGGCCGCCCTGACAACTAGAAGACTGAATTTTCAAAGGAAATTTGGCGGACCCGAAAGGATTCGAACCTTCGACCTCTGCCTTCGGAGGGCGCCTCGCCATCGAAAAAGGCGTTGAAAAACAGCTACATA